>CAJJPG010000022.1 GCA_905193585.1 uncultured Oscillospiraceae bacterium | reverse complement strand
ATATTCGAGGACAACTTCCCGGCTGACTTCATCAGTGAGGCAGCCTGATACAGCAAATTTTTAAATGCCTCGAAAATATATTTCGGAAATTCCGCGTCGTTCCTTATGGCGGAAATATAATTCGAAAAAAATCCGTCCGACAGCGAGTTCAGGGTGTAGCCCGATTCGGTAAAGGCGAACTCCGTAAAGGAATATTGAAAAAAGCGTATCATCGGCTGTATGAAAAATAAAATCAGTCCGATAAACCACGGAAGTATAAAATACCACCCTATTGCCTCCCGCCGTTTTGTCAGGTTATGCTTTTTCATTTCGACCTTCCCTTCGTTACAGTATAATAATCAGTAAAGAGGCGTTTCCTGTTCGTCGCATACGGTAAAAAGACTGAATCTGTTCGGTTTACCGCGCTTCCTGTTCATCCATTTTGAACGGGTGAAATCGGGTATTGCAACCGGTTTGCCGCCGAGTATTATCGACTCCTCGCTCAATGCGGTCACCGCCATCCACGACGCCGCGTCGTACACATCAATGGGCGCCTCGGTACCGTTTTTAACCGTTTCTATAAACGCCTTAATAACAAGCCAATCCATTCCGCCGTGGTCGCCGCGTATATCCGATAAAAAGCTTTTCCAAAGCGGGTGATCGTATTTTTCGGCGTATTTTTCGGCATTGCCCCATTCCCTGTTCCAATCAAATTCAAGCTCGGCATCTTCCTTTCGGTCGAGAAAAACGGAATCGTTCATTTCAAAATAGCAGCCGCCCGTGGCATAAACCGAAAAACGCCGATTGTAAAATGTAGGCAATGTGGTATTAAGCTGGAGCGTTATTGTTTCTCCGCCCGCGCAGGTTATTACGGTGGTTATTATATCCCCCTGCCTTATCTGCGTGCCCGCGAGCGCTTTATCGTCGCTCTTGTTTTTTTCTATGTATTTATGCAGTCCCTTAGCCGCCGAGGCGGTAGAGGTTAATGTCATCATTCGGTTGCCGTCGTTTATTTTCAAAAGCTTTGCTATGGGGCCTAATTCATGGGTGGGATAATTTTCGCAGTTTCGCATAAGGTAGTTTCTGAGGCGGTAATGCCTGTTCTCTTTTCCGAACGCTACTTCGTTTCTGAGGTCATGGCTGTATCCGCCCTCGCAGGCAACCACTTCGCCAAGCAGCCCCTCGGCGACCATATTATAAATCATCATTTCCCGCCTGCCGTAGCAGCAGTTTTCAAGAAACATAAAAGGCGTTCCGCTTTCCTCATAAGCGCGGACAAGCGCCCAGCAATCCTCTACCGAATAGGCTCCGCCCACGTCAAGCCCCGTGTATTTCCCCCTGCGCATGGCGCGCACGGCAATATCCGTATGGGATTCCCACGCCGAAAGTATTATAACCGCGTCAACCTCGGGGCTGTCGGTAATCTCCTTCCAATCGGTCGTGCCGAACGGGCGCTTACCGATTTTTTCATTGATGCGAGCGCAAACCTTTTCTATTCTGTCCTCATACAGATCGCAAACGGCAGCTATTTCTATATCGGGCGAGTCTTCTTCAAGCATGGGCATGAAGACCTTTTTTATCAACGAATCCGCCCGACACCCCAAGCCGATAATACCGAGCTTTATAACCTTCTTTTCCCGCATAGTATAAGCTACCCCTTTTCATTATGTATTGCCGATTTATCCGTCAAAAGCAATTCATTTTATTATAAACCACAATTAAATTATATACATAATGCTGTACGCTGTAAATTCAAAAAAGGTTATAATATCTTTCATTTCGGATAAATGCCCGATTTTTGATTAATTTTGCTTTTTATGATACTTGACTTATGCTTTATATGTGATATACTCAATATAAAGATAAAAATAATTCAATATACTTCCTTTTTTTATTTGTTTCGACGTCTCACTCTCTTTTTTCGGGTAAGTGGCTAAAATGGAATTTTAAATTTTCGCGGGAGGGCTTTACTTGATTCCGGACAAATACACATCTGTTGCAAAGGATGTTGTTCCCACATTTAACATACGCGCCTTTGTTTCCGCTTTCCGAGCCGAGCGCGACGCCGCTTTTGTGTTTGAGGGCGAGGCGCACGATTTTTGGGAAATGGTTTATATAGACGACGGTTATGCCTACGCGATAGCCGATGAAACAATTTGTCCGCTTTCCGCGGGTCAGATAATTTTCCATAAGCCTATGGAGTTTCACAAGCTGCACTCAATGGGAAAACCGTTTAAATCGATAATAATATCGTTCGACGCGGACGGCGCGCCGCTAAGAGCGCTTGAAAATCATATTTTCACACTCAGCGACGAGGAAAAGGAAATATTATATGTTCTGTACGAAAAAGGAAGAAGCCTGCTTTACTTCTGTGAGGGCGAGGACGTGCCCGATGAAGAAATGGCGATCTACATACATGAAACCTCCGCCATACTGCAGCTGTTTTTAATAAAGCTGATACGCAAAAACATAGGCGTTTCGGTTTTCGACGTAAGCGCGCAGGAACGGGTTTACCGCGATATTCTTTGCGTTATGAACGAATGCTGCAACGAAAATCTCTCGCTGAACGAAATTGCCCGCCGCTGCGCCATGAGCTCCAGCAATCTTAAAAAAATATTCGCCAAGCATAATCGCATAGGAATTATGAAATATTTCCTGCTTTTGCGGCTTAAACAGGCTATGTTTCTGTTGAGCCAGAATATGTCGGTAGCGGATGTAAGCGAGGCTCTTTCATTCCCGAACCCGAATTATTTTTCCGTGGTATTCAAGCGCGAACTGGGCTGCACCCCTACGCAATATGTAAGTGAAATGCAGAATCCTACCCGCCACAGCATTACCAGAGACACCTGAAACAGCATATTTTCACTTCTGTTAAAGCAATACAAAAGCACCGTGAAAGATCTTTTAAGACCTTTCACGGTGCTTTGCAATATTAAATTCTTTTTTTACAGCGCCGAGGCTGCCCGAAGGTTATATTTATTTAAAATATTTTACAGCCGAGCGGAACATTTTAATATCGTAATTTCCCGGAACGTTTTTGTAAAGGTCGGCAGCATACCTTTCGGAGTGACCCATTTTACCGAACACTCTGCCGTCGGGCGAAGTTATACCCTCAATAGCATAGTAAGAGCCGTTCGGGTTAAAGTGAATATCGCTTGTGGCTTGACCATTTTCATCCACATACTGCGTAGCGATCTGCCCGTTTTCGGCAAGGCGATGTATCAGCTCGTCGCTTGCTATAAACCTGCCCTCGCCGTGGGAGATGGGCACGCTGTATATATCGCCCACCTCGGTATCCGCAAGCCACGGAGATTTATTCGAGGCTATGCGCGTTCTTACTATTTTTGACTGGTGGCGCGCTATTGTGTTATATGTTAGGGTAGGACAGCTTTCGTCGGTATCGATTATCTTACCGTAAGGCACAAGCCCTAACTTTATAAGCGCTTGAAAACCGTTGCATATGCCGCACATAAGCCCGTCTCTGTTATCAAGCAGGTCGGTCACCTGCTCTTTGACTGCGGCGTTACGGAAAAACGCGGTTATAAATTTTCCGCTGCCGTCAGGCTCGTCGCCGCCAGAAAATCCGCCCGGAATAAATACCATTTGTGCGGTTTTAAGGCTGTTTGCAAAGTCTTCAACGCTTTTTGCCACATTTTCGGCGCTGCGGTTGTTTATAACGAATATTTCAGGCTCTGCACCTGCGTCGCGCATGGCCTTTGCGCTGTCATACTCGCAGTTGGTACCCGGGAAAACAGGAATTAAAACCTTAGGCTTTGCCGTTTTTACTGCGGGAGAAACGCGATTTTCAGCCGTATAAGAAAATGTCAGCATTTCGGTCTTCGGGTTTTCCTTATTGCAGCGGTAAACGCTTTCAAGCTTGTTTTCGTAAATTCCGAGCAGATTTTCAAGCTTTATTTCCTCGCCGTTATAAGAAATTTTGCCGTCCGCCGTTATTTCGCCGATTTCTGCGGCATCTGCAATATTCTCGGTCACTTCAAGCAAAAATCCGCCGTAGCAATAGCCAAAAATTTCGTTTGCGGTCAGATTATCGGCAAATTTAAAGCCTAACGAATTGCCGAAGCACATTTTCATTACCGCCTCGGCTATGCCGCCGAGGGTAGGCGTGTAGCAGGCAACCGCCTTGCCCGAGCGCAAAAGCGCGGTCACCCTTTTGAAAACATTTAAAAGCGAGGCAGTATTCGGTAGACCGTTTTTATCATAATCGGGCTTTATTAAAACAACCCTATCGCCCGCTTTTTTAAACTCGTTTGATACTATGTTTTCGGTTTTATCGGTTGTAACCGCAAAGGAGACTAAGGTGGGCGGAACATCTAAATTTTCAAAGCTGCCGCTCATTGAGTCCTTGCCGCCTATTGCCGCCGTTTTAAGCTCGGTTTGTGCCTTTAATGCGCCGAGCAGCGCCGCAAGCGGCTTGCCCCAGCGTTTTTCATCCTTATTAAGTCGCTCAAAATATTCCTGGAAAGTAAGGTAAACATCCTTAAAATCCGCACCCGTTGCAACCAATTTTGAAACCGACTCTATAACCGCAAGGTAAGCGCCGTGGTAGGGGCTTTTTTCGGTAATAAACGGGTTGTAACCCCACGCCATAAGCGAGCAATCGTTTGTGTGCTTTTTCTCTACCGAAATTTTCTGAACCATTGCCTGTATGGGCGTTAACTGGTTTTTGCCGCCGAACGGCATAAGCACCGTTCCCGCACCTATTGTGGAGTCAAACTGCTCTGAAAGCCCGCGCTTTGAGCAAATATTAAGGTCGTCCGCCAAGGCAAGATAATTTTCGGTAAAGCCGCCGTCCACCTTTTTCTCGTAAGGCTCGGGTTTTGAAACAACGGCGGTAATATGCTTTTCGGCGCCGTTTGAATTTAAAAATTCACGGCTTATGTTTACAATTGCCTTGCCGTTCCAGTTCATTACAAGGCGGGGTTCTTCCGTAACAGTGGCTACGGGCACTGCCTGTAAATTCTCGCTGTCGGCAAGCTTTAAAAATTCTTCCACGTCCGCAGGGGCTACCACAACCGCCATTCTTTCCTGCGATTCGCTTATTGCAAGCTCGGTTCCGTCAAGTCCCTCATACTTTTTCGGCACGGCGTTAAGGTCAATTTCAAGACCGTCAGCCAATTCGCCTATCGCAACCGAAACGCCGCCCGCACCGAAATCGTTGCAGCGCTTTATCATACGGCAGGCGGCGGGGTTTCTGAAAAGCCTTTGCAGCTTTCTTTCCTCGGGGGCGTTGCCCTTTTGAACCTCTGCACCGCAGCTTTCAAGCGATTTTAAGGTGTGCGATTTTGATGAACCTGTAGCGCCGCCGCAGCCGTCGCGCCCCGTTGAGCCGCCGAGCAGTATTACGGTATCGCCCGCGGCGGGTGTTTCGCGCCTTACGTTGCAGGCGGGCGCCGCGGCTATAACCGCGCCTATTTCCATACGCTTTGCGGCGTACCCGTCGTGATAAATTTCGTCCACAATTCCCGTAGCCAAGCCTATCTGATTACCGTAAGAGGAATAACCGTCTGCCGCGGTGGTAACAATTTTTCTTTGCGGCAGCTTACCCGGCAGCGTTTCAGATACCTTTTTAAGCGGATCGGCAGCGCCTGTAACGCGCATGGCGCCGTAAACATAGGATCTGCCCGAAAGCGGGTCACGTATTGCGCCGCCTATGCAGGTTGCCGCCCCGCCGAACGGCTCTATTTCGGTTGGGTGATTGTGGGTCTCGTTTTTAAAGAGCAGCAGCCAGTCCTCGTCCTTGCCGTCTACATTCACCTTGATTTTAACGGTGCAGGCGTTTATTTCTTCCGATTCATCCAGCTTTTCAAGGCAGCCCTTAGACTTTAAATATTTAACCGCAACGGTTGCAATATCCATAAGGCAAACAGGTTTTGTTCTGCCAAGCTCCTTGCGCATTGCAAGATAATCATTATATTCGCTCTGCAGCAGCTCATCCTCGAAAACCGCGCCGTCTATATGAGTTAAAAATGTGGTGTGGCGGCAGTGATCCGACCAATATGTATCAATCATTCTGATTTCAGTCATAGTGGGGTCGCGGTGCTCCGATTTAAAATAATCCTGACAAAACTTAATGTCGTCCGTATCCATTGCAAGCCCGTATTTACTTACAAATTCGGCAAGCCCGTTATTATCAAGCGCGGTAAACCCGTCAAGCGTTGCCACGGACTCCGGTATATTGTATTTTAAGACAAGCGTTTGCGGTTTTTCAAGCGCCGCCTCGCGCGCCTCAACGGGATTTATAACATACTTTTTAATCGCTTTCAGCTCGTCCGCGGTAATATCGCCGTAAAGTATATAAACCTTTGCCGTGCGAATAAGCGGTCTGTCGCCCTTTGATATAAGCTGAATACACTGCGCGGCGGAATCTGCGCGTTGGTCAAACTGACCCGGAAGATATTCTACAGCGAAAACCGCCGCACCGTCGTTTTCAAGACATGAATATGTAATATCAAGCTGCGGCTCTGAAAAAACGGTGTTTACCGCGTAATCAAAAAGCTCTTTTGTTATATTTTCCGCGTCATAGCGGTTAATTACGCGAAGTGAAGTAACGCTTTTTATCTGCAAAAGCGTATTTATATCGTTAAGCAGCGCTCTCGCCTCTGCCGCAAGCTCCTTTTTCTTCTCTGTAAATATACGGTATACCATATCAGTTTTCCTTTCCGGCGTTAAGCGCCTTTAAGCCTATATCCTTGCGGTAAAACGCATTTTCAAACGAAATTTTTTCTGCCTTTGCATAAGCCGCGTAAAGCGCCTCTTTAAGCGTGGGGGCGGTTGCGGTAACGCCCAGCACCCTGCCGCCCGAGGTTACAAGCCTGCCGTCCTTAATTTCTGCGCCCGCAACATAAACGCTGTCTTTAACGCTTTCGTCCATTTTAATTTCAAAGCCCTTTTGGTATGATTTAGGATACCCGCCCGAAGCTATTATAACGCATGCGGCAGCGCCGCTTTTAAACCGCACCTCGGTTTTCTTCAGCGTGCCGTTTGTAACCGCGCGCATAACCGTGAAAAGGTCGCTTTCAAGCAGCGGCAAAACCACCTGCGTTTCGGGGTCGCCGAAACGGCAGTTGTATTCTATTACCTTAGGGCCGTCTGCCGTCAGCATAAGCCCGAAATAAAGGCAGCCCTTAAAGGTGCGCCCCTCGGCGTTCATAGCGTTTACAGTGGGTAAAAAGATTTTTTCCATACATTGCTTTGCGATTTCCGGAGTATAATAGGGGTTCGGCGCTATTGTTCCCATACCGCCTGTGTTAAGCCCTTTATCCCCGTCAAGCGCGCGTTTGTGGTCCATTGAGGAAACCATGGGAACTACCGTTTCCCCGTCCGTAAATGAAAGCACGGATACCTCGGGGCCTGTTAAAAATTCTTCTATAACAATTTTTTCGCCGCTTTTGCCGAAAACCTTATCTTCCATAATATCGCGCACGGCGCGTTTTGCGTCTTCCCGCGTTTCGGCAATAATTACGCCCTTACCGAGCGCTAAACCGTCCGCCTTAATAACAGCAGGCAGCGGCGCCGTTTCAAGGTATGCAAGCGCGCTTTCGGGGTTATCGAAAACCTCGTAAGCAGCAGAGGGTATGCCGTATTTTTTCATAAGATTTTTTGAAAAAACTTTGCTGCCCTCAATAATCGCCGCTTTTTTATCGGGTCCGAAACAGGGTATACCCGCCTTTGTAAGCTCGTCCACCGCGCCGAGACACAGCGGGTCGTCAGGCGCTACCACCGCGTAATCAATTTTATTTTCGGCTGCAAATTTCACCTGCGCCGCTATATCGGTAGCGCCTATATTTACGCAAACCGCGTCTTCGGCAATTCCGCCGTTGCCGGGCAGCGCGTAAAGTTCGGTTATTTCTTTGCTTTCCCTAAGCTTTTTAATAATGGCGTGCTCTCTCCCGCCGCCGCCTATAACCATTACCTTCATTTGAAAAACTCCTTATCAGTGGTGGAAAAGCCTCATGCCCGTAAACGCCATTGCAATGCCGTATTTATTGCAGCAATCAATTACAATATCGTCGCGAATTGAGCCGCCCGGCTCTGCAATATACGAAACGCCGCTTTTATGCGCGCGCTCTATATTATCGTCAAACGGGAAAAATGCGTCAGACCCTAAAGATACGCCCGAAATGCCCGATAAATAATTCTTTATTTCCTCATCGGTCAGCGGTTCGGGGCGGGTTTTAAAGTATTTCTGCCATATGCCGTCGGCGCAAACGTCTTCTTCGTTGCGATTTATAAAGCCGTCTATAATATTATCGCGGTCGGGACGTCTTATATCGTCCTTAAACGGCAGCTCAAGCACTCGGTCATACTGCCGCAGAAACCAGGTATCGGCTTTTGAGCCTGCAAGGCGCGTGCAATGCACGCGCGACTGCTGCCCCGCGCCCACGCCTATCGCCTGACCTTCAAACGCAAAGCAGACCGAATTCGACTGGGTGTATTTAAGGGTTATAAGTGAAATTATAAGGTCTCGGCAGGCACTTTCGGGTATATTCTTATTTTCCGTTACAATATTGCCAAGCAGTGAATTATCAATTTTAAAACTGTTTCTGCCCTGCTCGAAGGTTATGCCGAAAACCTGCTTGCGTTCCGTCGGTTCGGGAATATATTCGGGGTCTATTTCAACTATATTGTAGCCGCCCTTGCGCTTTGATTTTAAAATTTCAAGCGCCTCAGGCTCATATCCGGGCGCTATAACGCCGTCGGACACCTCGCGCTTTATAAGCTCGGCGGTCTTTTTATCACATATATCCGAAAGCGCCACCCAATCCCCGAAAGAGCACATACGGTCGGTTCCCCTTGCCCTTGCGTACGCGCAGGCAAGCGGAGAATCGTCAAGCCCCTCTATATCATCCACAAAGCAAGCCCTTTTAAGCTTATCGGACAGCGGAATACCAACAGCCGCGCTTGTAGGGCTTACATGCTTAAAGGAGGTAACGGCGGGCAACCCTAACGCCTCTTTCAGCTCCTTTACAAGCTGCCATGAATTAAACGCGTCAAGAAAATTTATGTAGCCGGGCTTGCCGTTAAGAATTTTAATAGGCAGCTCCGCGCCGTTTTCCATAAATATTTTGGCGGGCTTTTGGTTTGGGTTGCAGCCGTATTTCAGTTCAAACTCTTTCATTTTTTATCTCCCGTTTTTGTTTATTATCTTATCGGTGTACTTGCCTGTTTCAATATCGGTATAACGCACATAAAGCGAAATTTTGTTATCCACATTAAGACTTTCCCAAATTTCGCTTGCAAATTCTTCAATATCAGCCTTAATATTTACCCTGCGCGGCTCGCCCGTAAACGTGGGCAGCGGGTCGCCGTTGCAGTTATAGGTGTGTATAAAGTGCCCAAGCCCCGCAACCGACGGGTAAGTAAAGGTGTAGCGGCAGCAGTCAGAGCCGCTTTCGTCTATGCTTTTTAATATACTCATTTCATAATTAAAGCCGTTTTCAAAATAAAGTATACCGCTTATTCTGGGAGTGAAATTCGGCGCGTCGGGCTCAAATTCACGGGTTTCAAGCGATTTCTTAAAGCTTTTGCCCTCGCTCATTAAATTATATACCGTGTCGGTTTGGTCGCCGTTTGTAACAATAAGGCTGTTTTCCGTTTTGCGAACGGCATTGTAAATTATAAGCGACGGGTCGCTCACCTTTGAAACGTCAAAAGGCTCGGTTTTAAGCGTTTCGCCGGTCTTTACAAACACGCGGTTGCGGCTGTTTTCGCTCCTGCCCATAATAAAATACGCGCACACCGCATTTTTCTTATCGGGCGAGGTTCCTATAACTATTCCGCGCCCCGCATACTCGTTGTCTTTTAAAAGGGTAGATATATCGTAGGATTTATATACGTTCATTTTTCCGCTCCTTAATTTCTTTGCAAACCTTTTCGGCAGCCGCAGGAAGTATTATCCATTCGGCGTTTTCCATAACCCGCTTTTGCAGAATTTCGGGCGTGTCGTTTTCTTCAACATCAACCGCCTTTTGCATTATAATTCTGCCGCCGTCGGGTATTTCGTTAACAAAATGCACCGTGGCGCCCGTCACCTTAACGCCGTAATCAAGCGCCGCTTTGTGAACTCTAAGCCCGTAAAAACCCTCGCCGC
The DNA here is from genome assembly GCA_905193585.1 of uncultured Oscillospiraceae bacterium. Lineage (GTDB taxonomy): Bacteria > Bacillota > Clostridia > Oscillospirales > Acutalibacteraceae > UBA737. Next base: position 9,876 of record CAJJPG010000022.1, on the reverse strand, counting down.
AAAAGGACGGTATAAGCGAAGGATGCACGTTTATTATCCTCTCTGGGTAGCGCTTTACGAAATCCGCGCTTAAAATGCTCATAAAGCCCGCAAGCACAATAACCTCGATTTTTTCTTTTTCAAGCGCGTTTAAAATATTATCTTCAAACGCCTTTTGCGAAAAGTCCTTTCTTTCGCAAACTGCGATTTTAATTCCCGCGTTTTCAGCCCTTTTAAGGGCGTAGGCGTTTTTATTGCTTGAAACCACAAGCTTTATTTCGCCGCTTGTTATAATTCCGCTTTTTTGGGCGTTTATCAGCGCCTGCAAATTCGTTCCGCCACCCGATACCAGCACCGCAATGTTTACTTTATTATTCAATTATAACACCCTCGTCGGATTTAATAACCGAGCCTATAATATAAGCGTCCTCGCCGTTTGCTTTAAGAATTTCAATCGCTTTTTCCTTGTCCTCGTCCGCCACGGTAACGCTCATACCCACGCCCATATTAAAGGTGTTGAACATATCGCGCTCGGGAATATTCCCCTTTTCTTCAATAAGGCGGAATATCGGCGGAATTTTAAGCGAAGATTTATCAACCTTAACCGAGTAACCCTCGGGCAATGCGCGCGGTATATTTTCGTAAAATCCGCCGCCCGTTATGTGCGATACCGCTTTTACATTCACCTTTTCAAAAAGCGCAAGCATTGATTTAACATAGATTTTGGTAGGCTCTAAAAGCGTATCGCCGAGCGTTTTGCCGCCAAGCTCTTTAAGCGGAGAGGTAAGGTCGCAGTTTTCAATATCAAACACCCGCCGCACAAGCGAAAAGCCATTTGAATGAACGCCGGAGGACGCAAGCGCTATTACCGCGTCACCCTCTTTAACCGTGTTTTTTTGCAGCATTTTAGCTTTATCTACAATACCAGTGCAATAGCCCGCAAGGTCGTAATCGTCTTCGGGCATAAGCCCGGGGTGCTCGGCAGTCTCGCCGCCTATGAGCGCACAGCCCGCTCTTACGCAGCCCTCTGCCACGCCGCTTACTATTTCGGCTATTTTTTCGGGGTGATTTTTTCCGCAGGCAATATAATCAAGAAAGAAAAGCGGCTTTGCCCCGCAGCAAATTATATCGTTAACGCACATTGCAACGCAGTCTATGCCTATGGTATTGTGGCGGTCAAGCAGCATTGCAAGCTTTATCTTTGTGCCTACGCCGTCGGTGCCCGAAACCAAAACGGGTTCTTCAATGCCTTTAAGGTCAAGCCCGAAGCAACCGCCGAAGCCGCCCACATCGTCAAGGCAGCCCGCCGTTTTTGTTCTTGCAATGTGGCTTTTCATAAGCTCAACCGATTTATAGCCCGCGGTTATATCAACGCCGGCGGCGGCGTATGATTTTGACTGTGAATTATTCATTGCCGTTCTCCTTGTTTTCGGAAATTTTGGTTTCAAATCTGTTTTTCATGGGTGCCGACGGTATTTCGGTCGGGTATTTTCCGTCAAAACAGGCGGTGCAGTAGCCAGTGCCGTGAACGCCCTTTGCAATCTGTTTTACGCTTTCAACGCTTAAATATCCGAGCGAATCAACGCCGATAAGCTTTGCTATTTCATCAACCGAGTGCTTGCAGGCTATCAGGTTTTCTCTGGAGTCAATATCAGTTCCGTAATAGCAGGGGTTCATAAACGGCGGTGCGGACACGCGCATATGTATTTCCTTAGCGCCCGCCTCGCGCAAAAGCTTTACTATTCTGGCGCTTGTGGTGCCTCGCACAATTGAATCGTCTATCATAACTATTCGCTTGCCGCGCGCCACCTCGGCTATGGGGTTCAGCTTTATTTTAACCTTATCCTCGCGGCTTTTCTGCCCCGGGGCTATAAAGGTTCTGCCTATGTATTTATTTTTTATAAAGCCTATTTCATAGGGTATGCCCGATTGCTTTGAGTAACCGAGCGCCGCGTCCAGCCCCGAATCGGGCACGCCTATTACCACATCTGCCTGCACGGGGTGCTCAAGCGCCAAAAACGCGCCCGCCCTTTGCCTTGCGGTATGCACCGAGCAGCCGTCTATTACCGAATCGGGGCGCGCAAAATAAATGTACTCAAAAACGCAAAGCGAGCAAGGTGCCTTTTGGCAATGGTCTTCAATGGTTCTTACCCCGTTTTTATCGAACACAACTATTTCGCCCGGCTTTATATCGCGTATGAATTCCGCCCCCACCGCGTCAAGCGCGCAGCTTTCGGAAGCCACAATGTATCTTCCGTCCTCTGTTTTGCCGTAGCACAGCGGGCGGAATCCGTTTTCATCACGCACGGCAATAAGCTTTGAAGGCGACATTATAACCAGCGAATACGCGCCCTTAATGCGGTTCATTGCGGCGTTTACCGCCTGCTCTATTGAGGGGGCGGTAAGGCGCTCCTTTGTTATAATGTAAGAAATCACCTCGGTATCGCTTGTGGTGTGGAAAATTGAGCCTTCAAGCTCTAATTCGCGCCTTAACTCCCCCGAATTTATAAGGTTGCCGTTGTGCGCAAGCGCCATTTTGCCCTTTATATGATTTACCACTATGGGCTGCGCATTGCTGCGGTCATTTGAGCCGGTAGTGCCGTAGCGCGCATGACCTACCGCAATATTGCCCTCGCCTAAGCGCTCTATTATTTCGGGCGTGAAAACGTCGTTAACAAGCCCCGTGTCTTTATAATCCTTAAAAACGCCGTCGTCGTTTACCACAATCCCGCAGGATTCCTGCCCGCGGTGCTGGAGTGCGAACAAGCCGTAATACGCAGTGCTTGCAACGTCGCTTGTTTCCCCCGAGTATACTCCGAATACTCCGCATTCTTCTCTTAAACTGCTCATTTATGCCTCCAAGTATCAGTTGCCGAAAACTCTTTTCATCATTTCGTTGTATGCGTCTTCAACTCCGCCCATATCGCGGCGGAAACGGTCTTTATCAAGCTTTTCGTTTGTGTCGGCATCCCAAAAACGGCAGGTATCGGGCGATATTTCATCCGCTAAAACAATTGTGCCGTCTTTCAGTCTGCCGAATTCAAGTTTAAAGTCTACCAATTTAACATTGAGAGAAAGGAAGTATTCTTTAAGAATATCGTTGACCTTAAACGCCATAGCTTTTATTTCTTCAATTTCCTTTTTGGTTGCAAGCCCTAAAGCCAAAGCGTGATAAGAATTTATAAGCGGGTCGTGCAGATCGTCATTTTTGTAAGAAAACTCAATGGTAGGCTCTGCAAACACTATGCCCTCTTCCACGCCGTAGCGCTTTGCAAAGGAGCCTGCCGAAATATTGCGTATTATAACCTCAAGCGGTACTATAGATACTTTTTTCACCACCGTTTCGCGGTCGTTAAGCTCCTCAACGAAGTGGGTGGGAACGCCGTGCTTTTCAAGCAGGCGGCAAAGATAATTTGACATTCTGTTATTTATAACGCCCTTGCCGGTTATTGTGCCTTTTTTAAGCCCGTCAAGCGCGGTTGCGTCGTCCTTATACGATACTATCACCAAATCGGGATCGTTTGTAGCGTAAACCTTTTTTGCCTTGCCCTCATACAGTTGTGTTGTTTTCTCCATTTTAAATTCCTCCGTTAATTAAACTCTTTTTCTATTGCTTTATTTTTTTCAAGAACCTTTTCGGCGTCGGCTTTGCGCTTTTCTTCGAGCTTTTCTGCCAAAGCGCCGTCGGTTACGCTTAAAATTTCTATGCATAACAAAGCGGCATTAACAGCACCGTCAATCGCAACCGCAGCAACAGGAATACCGGAAGGCATCTGTACGGTTGAAAGCAGTGCGTCAATACCGCCTAAATTACCCGATTTTATGGGTATACCTATAACAGGCAGGGTTGTGTTTGCGGCAACGGCACCTGCCAAGTGCGCCGCCATTCCGGCAGCCGCTATCACGGCGCCGAAGCCGTTTTCGCGTGCCGATTTACTGAACCGCGCCGCTTCCTCGGGCGTGCGGTGCGCAGAAAAAACGTGTATTTCAAACGGCACACCGAATGAGGAAAGTGTGTCCGCCGCTTTTTTTACGACCGGCAGATCGCTGTCGCTTCCCATGATTATTGCTATTTTTTTCATTTTATCCCCTCCGGAATTAAAAAGGGCATACTTGTCCTTAAAAAAGGATAAGTATGCCCAGACGGTCGGCGTTTAAGCTTTTCGGTCCACGTGGTGCTCCACTTATCCGTCAGTCCCGAAAACCTTTTCGTATGTTTGAATTATACCATAGCCGCGGCGGTTCTGTCAAGCGGTATTTTAAGGGATATGCCGAAAGAAAAACACTTAACATGTCCGTTTTATCTGCCGTGGCAATTTCGTGGCTTGAATTTCACGCAGAAATGCTGTATAACACAGATTAAGATACATGTATGTCTAAATTATAACAACATGTATCCTTAAAGCCGGGCAATATCGGCGTATGCTTCTTTATAAAAAATGAATAACACGGTGACGGTGTATATGAAAACAGAAAAGCTTTATCAGAAAATCAAGAATGAAATACGGCTGGAGCTAGGCAAATACGGCCCGGGAGAATTTGTCAATACAGAGGTATCATTAGCCGCTAAATACAATGTAAGCCGCCCTACGGTAAGAAAGGCGGTTGACGCGCTTGTAAACGAAGGCGTGCTGAAAAGGATCGCCGGCAAGGGGCTTGTAATCCCCGATGATAACAATATTCCCGAAAGCCACAGCAAATCGATTCTTATAGTGGTGAACATACAGAAAGAGGACGTCAACCTCTTTTCAAAATCCATACTGGGAATTATAGATTACGCAAACGAAACCGATTTTACTTACAAAATAATAAATCAGGACGATAAGGAAAAGCGCAACCAAATTCTCCGTGAAATTAATTTCAAAACCTATGCGGGCGCAATTGTTACCGCCTACGGAGACGGCAGCGACAAGGAAATGATAAACATTATCAAATCAAATAATCTTCCGCTTGTCCTTATTGATAACCCGCTTGACAAGGGCATATATAACTATGTCGTTGCGGACGATTATACCGGCGGATACATGATAGGCGAGCATTTGGGTAAACTGGGGCATAAAAAAATCGCCTTTCTTTCCACGGTTATTCCTGCCAAAACCGTTGAAAACAGAATTTCGGGTATTACCGACGGTCTTGCCGCTTACGGCACGAAAATCGATTCAAAGGATATTGTGCGGCTTACCGATGAAAAAGAAGCGGAAATATATATATCAAAAAGAATTTCATCGGGCAATTTCGATTCCACCGCTATCGCCTGCTGCAACGATATTATGGCGCTTTATGTTTATAAGGCGCTTACAGCCCCGGGATTTAATGTTCCGGGCGATATTTCCCTTACCGGCTTTGACGGCTCGCTGGGGGAAATACTTTCACCCGTAAATTTCACCACGGTAAATATTCCGGGCTATAAAATGGGCTATGAGGCGGCGCAGCTTTTAATAGATATGGTATTCAAAAAGACCGACGGCTGCAAAAAGCGGATACTTGACGTGGAATTTAAAAACGGCTGCACAACAGCGTCCGTAAACGGCTGATATTTCGCTTCGGAGACATGTAATATGAAAAAAAGAATCAAGGCATTTTTTATAAAACTGAAAAATTACGTTTTAAACAATAAAAAAGAACCGCGGTCATTCTTGTAAGCGCGGTTTCGGTTACGGTCTGCGCAATAATACTTACGAGTATTTTTATACCGAAAAAGAATAATTTTGACGGATACAGAAATTTCAACGTTAAAGAAATAGTGCAGGACGGTATTGTTATTTCCGGCAACCCGGTCGATTTTCCGAAACTTAAAAAAGAAAATCCCGATATATGCGCATGGATACGAATTGACGGAACGGCAATAGATTACCCGGTGCTCAGAAGCGATACACTTGAGGAAGAGAATTTTTACCTTAATCACGATTATAAAAAGAAAAACGCCTCGCACGGAGCCGTTTATATGCAGAAAATAAATGACGAAACCTTTATAAGCAACAACACCGTGCTTTACGGGCACGATATGCTTGACGGCTCAATGTTTGCCGATGTAAGAAAATACCGCAATCAGGGCTTTTTGGAGAAGAATCAACAAATTAAAATTTACACTCCGAAAAGAACATTGTACCGCAAAGGAGGATAAAATAAAAATGTGCGTTCAGACAAAAACGCTGCCGTAGGATTTCCTACGGCAGCGTTTGCTTTTGTATCAGATTTCCACCCTTGTTACAAAATATCATTTGAAAAATAAGGTGTTCGTCCAATACCTGTTTGGTGGAGACGAAGAGGATCGAACTCTCGACCTTACGGATGCGAACCGTACGCTCTCCCAGCTGAGCTACGCCCCCAAACAGCGGTGAGACAAAACCAAAAATCACATCTCACCGGACTGACAATATCTATTTTACTCGCTCCAGTACTTTTTGTCAAGTGTTCTGAACGAAATTGATGAAAAAATATGCTCTCTTTTTATAATTTCACTGCCGTCAAGGTCCGCAACCGTCCTTGCAATCTTCAAAATACGGTCATAAGCCCTTGCCGACATTCCTAATTTTTCAAAAGCCATTTTCAAATAACCCGACGCTTTGTCCTCCATTACACAATACTTTTTAAGCATTGAGGGGGTAAGCCGCGCATTGCAGGAGACATCCGTTCCGCGGTAGCGTTCGGTCTGAATGTCACGCGCGCGGTTTACGCGGGCGCGTATTTCCGCCGATGTTTCTTCCCTGACCGTGGAATTCAGCTCGTCATAATTAACGGGCGGAACTTCTATATGAATATCAATTCTGTCAAGCATGGGTCCCGAAATTTTGCTGAGATAATTATGCACCGCTTTAGGGGAGCAGATACATTCCCTTGTGGGATGACCGAAGTAGCCGCACGGACATGGGTTCATCGCGGCAACCAGCATAACCGAGCTTGGGTATGTAAGCGTACCCGCCACGCGGGATATAGTCACCTTTCCGTCTTCAAGCGGCTGGCGGAGCGCCTCAATAACATCGCGGCGAAACTCAGGCAGCTCATCCAAAAACAGAATACCGTTATGTGCAAGCGAAATTTCCCCGGGTTTCGGAACAGAGCCGCCGCCCGTTATTCCGGCAGGCGACACGGTATGGTGCGGCGAACGGAACGGACGGGTGCGGACAAACGGATTGTTTTTATCGAGCTTTCCCGCTATCGAATGGATTTTTGTGGTTTCAACCGACTCCTCAAAGGTCATTTCGGGCAAAATCGTCGGCAGGCGCTTGGCAAGCATGCTTTTACCCGAGCCGGGCGGGCCTATAAGCAAAACGTTATGTCCGCCCGCCGCCGCGACCTCAAGCGCCTTTTTCGCGGCAAGCTGACCCTTTACATCGCTGAAATCAAGCGCGTCGGAAACAGTCTGCGCACCGATTTCGGTTACCGGCGCGGGTGAAAGCATTTCTTCGCCGCGAAGGTGAGAAATAAGCTGCCTGACATTATTAATGCCATATACCGATATTCCGCTGATTATTGCCGCCTCAGCAGTATTTTCTTCGGGAACAAATACATTTTTTATTCCGTTTTTAAGCGCGGTTATGGCAATAGCCAAAACCCCGCCTACGGGGCGCAGTCTGCCGTCTAACGATACCTCACCTATAAAAACGCTGTCATTAACGTCCGCGTCAAGCTGACCCGACGCTTTAAGTATGGCAATAAGCACGGGTAAGTCGTATATGGAGCCTTCTTTTTTCAAATCGGCAGGTGCAAGATTTATGGTTATTCTGCCAAGCGGGAATTTACAGCCACAGTTTTTCAGCGCGGCGCGCACCCGATCGCGCGATTCCTTAACCGCCGTATCGGGCAGACCGACAATATCAAAAGCCGGAAGCCCCGACGATATATCCGCCTCAACCTCAATCATATATGAATCGATACCGAAAAGCCCTACGCTTTTAAGCTCCGAAAACATTTCAGCCGCGCCACCCTTTCAACAGTATTTTTATTAATTATACCGCAATCACATACGAAAAGCAATTAAACTTTACACTTTTGCGCAGAAAAACCGCAAAAAGATAATTTCCCACTCTGCCCTGATCCTTTTGCAGCGCGCATAATATAAATAAAAATTAAAACTCCCATACACGTGTACGGGAGTTTGTGGTGATCCATCGGGGATTCGAACCCCGGACACCTTGATTAAAAGTCAAGTGCTCTGCCAACTGAGCTAATGAATCATTCAGACAGCTTTATTATTATATCAATGTTTGCACCGTATGTCAAGAAAAAATTGCAAACAGAGTAATTTTTTTTGCTTTATATTGCCACACACGGCAAAGAGCAGCACCCGCAAGAGTAAACCTGCTTATTATAAAGCATAAATTCTCATATCTCCCAATAATCTAATATCGGGGGGATTTGAAATTGAAAGCCTTTCTTGAATTTACCGAAAATCTTATATCGGGCATGCTGCCCTTTGTTTTTCTTATAGTATGCGGAGTTTACCTGACGGTGAAATGCCGCTTTTTCCAGTTTCGCTTTTTGCCCGAGTCTTTGAAATACGCATTCGGCGGGATGAAAAGCAACAGCGGCAAAAACGGCGTAAGCCCTTTTCAGGCGGCATGCACCGCGCTTTCAGCCACCGTGGGAACAGGAAATATTGCCGGCGTTGCGGGCGCGGTTGCAATAGGCGGCGCGGGCGCGGTTTTCTGGATGTGGGTAAGCGCCTTTGCGGGAATGATAGTGAAAGTGGCGGAAATTCTTTTATCGCTTGAATACCGCGAGAAAAAACAAGCCGAATACATAGGCGGTCCCATGTACTACATAAAAAACGGGCTGCCGAAAATACTGGCTCCCCTGAGCTTTTTATACGCCGCGGCGGTTGTTCCCGCGGTTTTTTGCAGCGGAAACCTTACCCAAACGGGCGCGGCGGTGCAGTCGTTCGGCGGCGGCACCGCGGTAAAATTCATAGGCGGGGCGGCATTTGCCGCAATAACCGCGGCGGTGCTGGCAGGCGGAGCTGAGCGCATAGGCAGTTTTACGGGCAAAATAGTTCCGTTTATGGCGCTGCTTTATTTAATTATGACCTTCGGTATTATCGGCGTAAATATCTCGCGGCTGCCCGCCGCCCTTTCAATGATATTAGAAGGTGCGTTTAAGCCTGCCGCCGTTACGGGCGGGGCGGTAGGCTCGCTTTCCGCCGCAGTGCTTACGGGCGCTTCGCGCGGAGTATTTTCAAACGAGGCGGGGCTTGGCACTTCGGCAATGGCGCATTCCGCCTCCGCTTATACCGACGGCACCCGCCAAAGCCTTTTCGGAATTTTTGAGGTATTTGTGGATACGGTGGTAATCTGCACCCTTACCGCCCTTTCCATGCTTTGCTCGGGCGTGGGCATAGAATACGGAAAGGGCGCGTCAACAGAGCTTGTAAGCTCTGCTTTCGCAACCCTTTACGGTAAATATTCGGTTATTCTGCTGGCTGTTATGATGTGCCTTTTCGGGCTTTCAAGCGTTATAGGCTGGGGGTATTACGGCATAGTTTCATGTAATTTCCTTTTCGGCAAAACAGGCAGGCGGCTGTTTTTACTCTTATACCCGCTGTTCTGCATACCCGGCGCGCTTATGAATATTGACGCCGCATGGCGGCTCTCTGCCTTTTTCAACGGCATAATGCTTAGCATAAAAGTATTTGCGGTGCTGCTGCTATCGGAAAAGGTCATTATCCGGCTTAAAGACCTTTAAAAGCGGCATGTATTCTTCCCAGCGGTACTGCCGTATAGGCATAACAGGATGGCGTATATCGTCAAAAACAAGCACCAGCGCCGGAGAAACATTATTGTAGCGCTCGGTTATATACCATTCTTTAAGTTTACCCTCGCGTATAAGGCGCTTTGCCGCGGCATGATAATTAAAATAGCTCAGACCGCTATTATGCCCCGTATTACCGTATAATTACAG
>CAJJPG010000021.1 GCA_905193585.1 uncultured Oscillospiraceae bacterium | reverse complement strand
CCCGTAGGCTCGTCGCAAAGCAGAATTTTCGGGTTTTTAGCAAGCGCGCGGGCTATTGAAACACGCTGCTGCTCGCCGCCGGAAAGCTCCGAAGGGAAATTATTAAGGTGATCGGAAAGCCCTACTTCTTCAAGCATTTTTTCCGACGGGAAAGCGTTCGGCGCTATCTCGTTTACCAGCATTACGTTTTCTTTTACCGTAAGTGTGGGCACAAGGTTGTAAAACTGAAAAACAAACCCCACGGTAGAGGCGCGGTAATCCGCCAATTCATCATTTGAAAGGGTGGAAATGTCCTTTCCCGAAACATAAATTTTTCCCTCTGTCGGGCTGTCAAGCCCGCCGAGCAGATTTAAAAGCGTACTTTTACCCGCACCGCTCGGTCCTAAAATAACTACAAATTTTCCCTCGTCAAGGCTGAAATTTACCTTGTCAAGCGCCTTTTGTTCGTGGTCGCCGCTGACGTATACGCGGCTTACATCCTTAAATTCAACTATCGGCATTGTCAATCCTCTTCTCTTAAAATCAGTTAGCACCCGCTAACAAGAAAGCGCAAATAACAGTTAGCCCGTGCTAACCTATACATATTATAATGCTGTCGAATTTTAATGTCAACAGTTTTTTTATTTTTGTGAAAACCAAAAGGCTCCCTTCTTTTCGGCTTTGCCGAAATAGAGGGGTATTCCTTAGTTTGTAACAACCCCTCCGTGTCGGACAAGCCGACCCACCGTCTCGGCTGCCGCCTCGGTCGGTGCTTCTGCTTCGCAGAGGTGTCCACAGGACAACCGCACCCTTACACAGGGTAGGCAGTTTGGCTCCCTTCTTTTGCGTTAGCAAACAGAGGGGAGCTGTCTGCCGCATGGCTGACTGAGGGGTATTTTCTAATGTCTAACGTCTAATATCTAATGTCTAAAGTGGTATTTTCAGCTGTTTTTGTATTCATCCAATTCGTGAATGAATTTAATTATTTGCTCTTGCTCTTTTTTATTTTTGGATAACAGAAATTCATATCCCTCAAGCGGAATGTTGCGTTCGGCTGTACCAATACCGCCGAGGTTTTCAAAGAGCTTTGATAAAGATATATTTAAAGAAACGGCAACCCTATCAACACTTTCCAAAGTTGCGTTCTTTTCACCGCGCTCCAACTGACCTATATATGTCGGATGACAACCCGAAAGCTCTGCCAGCTTTTCCTGACTCAAACCAAGCTGCGTTCTGTAATTTCTGATGCGCTGACCGATTTTTTCTGCCAAATCACTCATACAATCACCTCTATATCATAGTCTATTAATATTATTTGTTGCTTACCACAGACTATTGATATTTATTTTTCAATGATGTATACTATAGATATTACTATATATTTTTTTATATTTATAGTATTGTTTAGGAGCTGAATATAATGCTGACAGAGAAAGAAAAAAGATTACACAGAGTATGTTTTACGGGTCACCGTCCCGAAAAACTGCACAGGGCTAAGCCGGAAATAGTAAAGGATTTAAAAAAAGAGATTTTATGTGCCGTAGACGAGGGCTTTAATGTGTTTATTTCGGGAATGGCGCGAGGCGTGGATATCTGGGCGGCGGAAATTGTATTGCAGCTGCGTGCCGACGGTAAGGATATACGGCTTATTTGCGCCTGCCCCTATAAGGGGTTTGAGGAAAACTGGAATATTTACTGGAGAATAAAGTACAGAGCTGTTTTAAAAGCGGCGGACTATATTAAATATGTATGCGCCGGATACGGCAGGGGCTGTTTTCAGACGCGGAACGAATGGATGGTAGATCATGCCGCAAGAGTAATAGCCGTGTTCAACGGTGAAAAAAGCGGGACTGCCAATGCAGTAAGATACGCCGCCGCAAAGGGCGTTAAAACGGTTTTTATAAGGGGATAGAACAAAAAATTTTTTTTACTGTTTTTTTCCTTATATTGTGCTTTTATTTTGAAAAAATGAATATATCCCCCACTTTTGGTGTAAAATAGAAGTGTACAGGCTGTCCGATGCGCCACTTTATGCGATTTTGTAGGGTTGCACAAGTTTTATGTAAAAAAATGTCAATAAAAGTCCTCTTACAAAAAGGTTACAGCTTTGTAACCTTTTTGTAACCGCTTTTTAACCGTCATTTTGACTAAAAATGCGACTTTTTGAAACTTTGACATTGTGGCTTTAAGGGTTTATAATATGCCTCGGCTTGCGAGATTTGATTCAAAGGAGTCATTTGATGTTAGAAAAAATAAAGTATCGTCTGTCGGACCCCGACTTCATAAGACAGACGCGCGTAAGGTGTATAGCGGCTATGACCGCGTTCACAATAGCGGTTATTACTTTACTCGGCTTTTCGCTCAATACAGTAAAGGTGTTTGACGGCGAGAAGACATACACCGTGCGTTCGGTAAACGCAAACGTTGCAAATATACTTTCCGGTCTTAAATTAAAATCGGAGCGTTACCAGATAATGAAAACAAAGGTGGAAAACCACCTTACAACTGTTGAGATTGCTTATTCTTTCCCCGTGTTTATTACCGTGGGCGATAACACGCTTGAGGTTGAGTTTACGGGCGGCACGGTTCTTGACGCGCTGACCAAGGCGGGCTTCACCCCCGATGAGCATGATTTTATCGAGCCGTCGGCTGAAACCGTGGTTTCGGATACGGTTTATATTGATTACACCGATATAGAATATGTAGACGGCAGCTACACCGAGGTTATACCCCACACGCTTGAAACCGTTTATTCCGCGGCAAAGGCGGCAGGCAGCGAAACGGTGGAAACGGGCGTTGACGGTGAAAAGCGTGTAAGCTACACCGAAAAGATAGTAAACGGCGTATCGTCGGGGCGCACCGTAACAGGTGAAGAAGTGGTTAAAAGCGCCGTAAACGGCAAAAAAATTGTCGGAACGAAAAAAGCGGCGGCAAAAAGCACCGCTACGGCTGATAATTCGTCCTTTAAGGGCGTTTCAACCCTTACCCCTGCTCTTAATATAGAATTTGATAAAAACGGCGTACCGCTTAAATACAAGTCCAAAATGGTGTCCCGCGCCACGGCGTACACCTACACGGGAAATAACTGCGCCACGGGCGTAGCACCGCAGCCCGGCTATATAGCCGTAAACCCCAAGGTAATACCCTACGGCACCAAGATGTATATAAGAACGGCGGACGGCAGCTTTATTTACGGCTATGCCGTAGCAGCCGATACCGGCGGATTTGTAAACAGCCACCCCACGGGTGTTGACCTGTTTATGTCCACCCGCAGCGCATGCGTTGCTTTCGGCGTTCGCAATGTTGAAATTTATATACTTGAATAATGCTGAGAGCGCAGGTATTATTTAAGCCTTGACGGAAAGAGAATGCGTAAATGTCTTACCTTTTCTCTCCCTCAGTCTCGTTACACTCGACAGCCACTGACGGCGGCGGTCCCCTCTGTCAACTGCGTTGACGTCTCCCCACACCGTGGGGAGCAACCCTCGTCAGAAGGAGCCTAAGAGTGTACGGGACTTTTTATTTTTATCTGTTTTAATTTCGGGAAGTGAGAAAATGATTGAGGATATAAAAAAAGAACTGAATATGAGGGCGGAGGGCGGCTACCGCGATTTTTCAAAAAAGCTGATACCCGAAACCTCTATGCCGCTTATAGGCGTGCGTTTGCCCGCTCTCCGCGCCATGGCGGCGGAAATTGTAAAAAGGGGAGAGGGCGGGCAATTTTTGGATTGCTGCGATTTTTCAAGCATGGAAATGTGCTTTTTATACGCTTATGTACTCGGTAAAACAAAGGCGGATATAAACACGCTTATAAAATACTTTGATAAGGCCGCACGGCACATAGATAACTGGTCAACCTGCGATATACTCTGCCAATCCTTTAAGCAGTGCGAAAAGCACCCGTCTGAGGTGTGGGAGCGGCTTACGGGTTATCTTGCCTCGGGCGCGACCTATTATATGCGCATAGCGGTTGTTACAATGATGTCGCATTATTTGAACGACGAATATATCGACCGCGTTTTTGAGGCTCTGCGCACGGCGCATAACGAGGAATATTATTACAAAATGGCGGCGGCATGGTGCACAGCTACGGCTATGGCGAAGTACCGCGATAAAACATACAGCTTTCTTAAAACCTGCGGTTTTGACGATTGGACTTATAACAAATCTATTCAGAAAATGCTGGAATCGCGCCGTGTATCCGACACGGATAAGAAAAAACTGCGCGCCATGAAACGTAGGTGAAATAAAAGTCGAATTTTGACGAATACTTTACATAATTTTTTTATTCATTTTATTATGAATAAACATTTATCCAACTTATAAACACAGTTATCCACCGAAAAAGCCTTGAAAAGCCGATTTTTTCGTTTGAAAGTGTGTGTAACTGTGGATATAACGGTGGATAAGTAGGAAAACTTTTGAGGTTGTCCGAGTTTACATAAAGCAAAAATTGCAAGAAAATATTCCTTGAATTTCCAACAATTTACAACTATAATAATATATAAATCAGTGCAAAAAGCAGTTTTTTATCTGCCTTCTCGCTGAAGAGAATAAGCAGCAGACCTATAATCAGCGGCAGGTCGCTGTCGCTGCCCAATAAATCTAAAAACGGCAGCGAGGAAAGCCCGCCTTTACGGGCGGGAAAAGGGAAGTTTTCTGCGTTTGCTTCTTCCGTCACGGGTGCGCTTTGCGGGCGGGGCGGCTGGCCTTGCCGTTTTGGCGCGGGCGCGCTTTGGTTCTGCGCCCCGCTCTGCCTGTTTTGCAGCCTTACAAAGGGCGGCACGGGCGGCATGGGCTGTTCCGGGGTTTCGGCGGCCTTCCGGCTCATTTCGCGCATTCTTTCCACAGCTGCCTGCTGCTGCCGCATAAAATCGTTATCGCTCATAAAATCCCCTTCAAAATTCCGCTTTCCTTTATAAACGGCAGCATGTCAAGCAGCTTGAGCAGTTTAATAGCGGTATCGGCACGCGCGCGCCGTTCCTCGCTCAAATGCGGGCGCAGGGCGTATATCAGCTGTACGCGCGAGTCATCAGCCGTGTTTTTCATTTTGGAAAAAAGCGAAACTATCTGCTTTATATTTATATCGTCGGCGGGCAGCGCGGCAGGGGGCGCAGGGTTATTTTGCACCGCCGTGCCGCCGTCTTCTCCGCCCAAAAGGCTTTGCGCCATCTGTTTTACACGTTCCATGCTTTCGGGGTCGTTCAGTATTGCCGAAAGTTTATCGCCCAGTTCGTCCATCGTTTTTTCCGCCTTTTAATACCGATTTTAATATCAGCTGCGCCTGCGGGCTTTTAAGCACCTTTTCCATGCTTTCCTTATCGGACATAACCTTGTTCAGCTTTTCCCTGTCGGCGGGCGACAGACTGTTAATAAGCGGCGAAATGTCATTGCCGTCTGCGGCGCGGTTTATGCTGTCGCGGTTCAGTTTCCCGCCGGACGACGCAAGCAGCGCGTCAATAAGTTTTTGCCTGTTGATATCGTTGTTGTTCATAGCTTTAACCCCCTTAATATATTATGTCAAAAAATAATTTTGTAGAATAGGTGTTATAATGAGAATTGTTGTTATTTCCGATTCGCACAGAAAAAGCGGAAATATAAGAAAAATACTTGACGCACAGAAAAAAGCCCGCCACGTTTTCTTTTTGGGAGACGTGACGGGAGACATTGAGGATATTATTAATTTTTACCCCGACATGGTTTTTCATATCGTCAGCGGAAACTGCGATATTTTTTCCGTTTATCCGGCTGCGGATATTGCGGAGGTAGCGGGGCACAGGATATTTTTTACCCACGGGCATACCCTGGGCGTTAAATACGGTACCGAAAGGCTGATTTCCGCCGCCCGAACCGCCGGCTGTGATATTGCGCTTTACGGACACACCCACGTCTCAAAAACATTATATGAGGACGGAATGTACGTTGTGAATCCGGGTTCCTGCGCCGAGCCGCGCGAGGGCGGAAAAAGCTATGCCGTTATCGATATTGAAAAGAACGGAATTATGCCCGTAATAATTAATATATGAGTCGGTTTGCCGATAAACCATCTTTCGCCTCACTCTGACGAGGGTGCGGGTGTCCTGTGGACACCTCTGCAAAGCAGAAGCACCGACCGAGGCGGCAGCCGAGACGGTGACACGGTTTACCGTGACGGAGGGAGAGAAATTGCTTTAATTAAGCTTTTTTTGACTACCCCTCAGTCACCTACGGTGACAGCTCCCCTGACAAGGGGAGCCAAGATCGGCTTTTTTAGACGCGCTCGTTCTTTATTTGCCGAATTCCATATTTGCAAATATTTTTTCCATGCGTGAATCGGGAAAGCGGTTATCGAAGAATTTATCCACCGCAGAGGTGGCGGGCTTGTTTTCCACGCGCTTTGACCAGCGCCAAACTGCGCCGAGGCTCATAATACCATCGAACACAATAAAAACCGAAAACAGTATGGTTATTATTTTACCCGCCTTATTGGGTATTTTAAGTATAACCTTTGCAACACGCGGGTAAATGCTTTTTATCCACATAACGCCGAGCAGACCCCAAAACACCGAGTACAAAAGGCATATTCTGCCGTTGATATTAAGCGGAACGGCGCTGTAATCCCACGAGGTAGAGCCGAAAAGCGTCTCCTGCGCCCATGAGAGCAGATATTCCACCGCGCTGCCTATAATCATTCCGCCGAAAAAGGATATTGAGGAGCTGCGGTTTCTGTAACGGTAAAGCAGAAGTGTAAGCGCCGTAGCGCCCACGCCGTAAAGCAAATTAAACGGACCGTATACAAGCCCCGCGCGGCTCTCAAAATAGCCGTGGCGGATAAAGCACCACAGCATTTCAATAATAACGCCCGCAAAGCTGCCCGAAATAAGTATTATCGCAATTTTGTAAAAATTAACGCCTGCGGCAAAGTTTTTGGTCTTTTCTTCCTCGTAGTCAATAACGGAATTTGCGGGAGCGCGGCGGATTATAAGCTCACGGCTGTCGCTTGTTTTACCCTCTTTCAGCCTTGTGCGCAGCTCGTCCGCTTGGTCATACGCCCATTTTTGAGCCTTTTTAAGCTGAGACGAAGCATTTTCAAGCACCTTTACTTCGTTGCCGACTTCTTCGGCTAAAGCCGCCTGCTCTTCGGCGGTCATACTGCTCTGACTTGCAAGCCTTTCGTAAAGCGATGAGGAAAAACGTTCTGCTTCCCTTTCCTCGGTTTCAAGTATTTCAGCACTCAAAGTTTCAAGGTTTTTTTGTTCTGTCATAAAAATTTCCTTTCAGTCTGTAATTGCGGCAAACAGCAGCTTTGGCACGCTTTCGGGTTCAACCTCTAAAACTGCGGCAAGCTCGCCGAAAAGCACTTGCTCCGCTTTGCGCAGTCTGTTTTCATATGTAAAGCTCAGCTTGCGTTTCAGGCGGCGCGCCTCTTTGCGCCTTTCATAAATAGATATGGCAAGCTGCAAAAGCTCTTCGCAGCTGCGAATTTCCGTTTCGTCGGAAAATCCGTCCGACAGCGCACTTTCTCTGATTTTCGGAACGTTTTCTATCAGCTTTTCGGCTTCCTGTCGGGTAATAATGGGGCGCATAAAAATTTTATCGCTGTCTGCCGGAGCAAATATCACATTGCCCGATTGATATATCGGGCGCAGGGTATAGTAGAGCCTTTTACCGCCGGGAACCGCCCTTTCGGCAATATCCTCCACCATACAAACCCCGGTTTTACCGTATATAATCTTTTCGCCTTTTTTAAACAATTTTCACCCTTCTTTAACATAAAAATCCGGCGAGCCGTTTTCAGGCACGCCGGAAAAAGCTATATTTATATTTTACCACATTTTG
Source organism: uncultured Oscillospiraceae bacterium (assembly GCA_905193585.1). GTDB lineage: Bacteria > Bacillota > Clostridia > Oscillospirales > Acutalibacteraceae > UBA737. Next base: position 13,420 of record CAJJPG010000021.1, on the reverse strand, counting down.
AAGATAAATGTAAGTCCTTTTTTATCTTTCCTCGCGGAAATAGGAAAGTCCTAAGTGCGCCGGGGGTTGATTTTCGCGGCGCTTGCGTATGCTTACCACTATAAGCACAATTATTGTTACCACATAAGGCAGCATTTGAATAAGCGGAATCATCTGCATGGGCACATTTATATAGTTGAAAAGAATATAAAGCGCGCCGAACAGGTACGAACCGAGTATGGCGAGCGAGGGTTTCCAGGTGGCGAAAATAACTATTGCTATTGCAAGCCAGCCGCGGTCGCCGAAACCGTTGTTGGACCAAATGCCGTTGCAGTAATCCATTACATAGAAAAGTCCGCCGAGCCCCGCTATCATACCGCCTATGCAGGTAGCAAAATATTTATAGCGAGTTACGTTAATGCCCGCAGCGTCAGCCGTGGCGGGGTTTTCGCCCACCGCGCGCAGGTTAAGCCCGTGCTTTGTCTTTTTAAGAAAGACTGCTGAGATAATGGCGATGATAATTGCAAGGTACACCATAAAGCCGTAGGAGAAGAAAAGTTTGCCGATATCGCCCGTGTTTTCAGCAAAGGGCAGCGTGGTTTTAAAGGCTCTTGCAATATCGACCAGTGCAAGGTAGGGAACGTCGCTCTTTATAATTTTAATAAGCGAGCCACCGAAGAAGTTGCCGCAGCCCACGCCGAAGGTGGTAATTGCAAGACCGGTAACGTTCTGATTAGCCCTTAATGTTACGGTTAAAAAGCAATAAAGAAGCGACACGAGCAGCGAACCTAAAAGGCAGCACAAAAACGGAATTAAAACCGCTATTATAGGCACTACCTCATCGGTTGAGGTCTGGTACATAAAGCCGCCCACAACGCCCGATATTGCACCGATATACATAATACCGGGTATGCCGAGGTTAAGGTTTCCGGATTTTTCGGTTAAAATTTCGCCGGTAGCGCCGTAAAGTAAGGGTGTGCCCTGCAAAATGGCACGTTGTATAAAGTTAATAACAGTTAACATTATTTCTCCTCCTTTTTACGGTGGCTGAAGTTGATTTTATAATTTATAAAAAATTCACAGCCGATTATGAAGAAAAGAATTATTCCGGTTAAAATATCGGAAAAATCGCCGTTCAGACCGAATTTAGAGGTAACCTCGTCTGCGCCGCGCCCCAAAAAGACGAGCAGCAGGGTGGTTAAAATCATTGTAATGGGGTTAAACTTGCCGAGCCACGAAACCATTATGGCGGTAAAGCCCCTGCCGCCTACCAAATTTGAGTCGATAGAGTGGGAAGAACCGCCCACAAGCAAGAGACCTGCAAGCCCGCATATAGCGCCCGACACCAGCATTGTGCGGATAATAACCTTTTTAACGTTTATGCCTATGTAGCGCGCGGTGTTTTCGCTCTCGCCCACAACCGAAATTTCGTAGCCGTGCTTGCTGTATTTAAGATATATCTGCATTAAAACGGTAATAACCGCAACTATTATAATGTTAAGCAGATATTTCACCCCGAAAATATCGGGCAGCCAGCCGTGGGATAAAAGGTCGGGTCCTACAACGTTTGAGCCGCTCTTATCGGCTATTTTAAGGAAATATTCAACAAGCTGAATTGCAACGTAGTTCATCATAAGGGTGAAAAGCGTTTCGTTGGTTTTCCACTGCGCCTTGAATATTGCGGGAATAACGCCCCAAATCATACCCGAAACTATGGCGGAAACGGTCATAATAAGAATAAGCACGCCGTTCGGAACCTTACCGCCGAGCCAGAACATACACGCGGCGGTGGCAAGGCAGCCTATAAGCACCTGACCTTCTGCGCCGGTGTTCCAAAAGCGCATACGGAAAGCGGGAGTAACCGCTAAGGATATGCAAAGGAGAATTGCAATATCGTGAATTGTAACAAGCAGTCTGCCCTTGCCCACAGCGCCGTGAACTATTGTCTGATAAATTGAGATAGGATTATCGCCCGTTAGCACCTTTGTTACAACGCCGCAAACTATAAGCGCCAAAACAATTGCTATAGCCCGCACCGCTATGCGGTAGGTAAGAGAAACGTTGTCCCTTTTTGAAATATAGGCGAGAGGCTCGCGTTTAAGATTTTTTTCACTTGCCATTTTCATTGCCTCCCGATTTTGTCATTAAAAGTCCAAGTTCTTCCTTTGTGGTTTCTCTTGCATCCACAATGCCCGTAACTCTGCCCGAGTTTACAACTATAATGCGGTCGCAAAGCTCAATTAAAACGTCTAAATCCTCACCGACGAATATAACGGCAACGCCGTTTTTCTTCTGCTGATTGAGAAGATTGTATATCATATAAGAGGAGTTAATGTCAAGCCCTCGCACGGGGTACGCCGCCATAAGCACCGTGGGGGAGGAGGCAATTTCACGCCCTACAAGCACCTTTTGCACGTTGCCGCCCGAAAGCCTGCGCACGGGAGTGTTTGCGCTGGGGGTTGCAATTTCAAGGTCGTTTATAATATCGTCGGCAAGTTTTTTGGGCGACTGACGGTTGAGGAACATAGAGCGCCCGCGGCGGTAGCTGCGCAGCATCATATTATCCACAATGTCCATATTACCCACAAGCCCCATGCCGAGCCTGTCCTCAGGTACGAATGAAAGGCGAACGCCCAGCTCGCGAATCTGCATGGGGGTTTTATCGCGCAAATTTTCGGCGCCGCCCGTTTTCGGGTTGTTATAAATTATTTCGCCGCTGCTTATTTTCTGAAGACCCGCAATAGCCTCCAAAAGCTCGCGCTGACCGCTGCCTGCAATGCCCGCAATGCCTAAAATTTCGCCGCTGTTTGCGGTGAATGATATATCGTCAAGAACCTTAATGCCCTCTTCGCTGTAAAGGTCGAGACCTTTTATCATAAGGCGCTCGGCGGGGTTTTCGGGTTCTGTTCTGTCAATGTTAAGTGATACTTTTTTGCCCACCATCATTTCGGTAAGCTCGGCTTCGCTCGTTTCCTTTGTTATTACCGTATCTATGTATTCGCCGCGGCGGAGTATCGCCACGCGGTCGGAAACGGAAAGCACCTCGTGCATTTTGTGAGTGATTATTATTATCGACTTGCCGTCGCTGCGCATTCTTCTCAGCACCGCGAAAAGCTTTTCGGTTTCCTGCGGGGTAAGCACCGCCGTTGGCTCGTCAAGTATCAGTATATCCGCGCCGCGGTAAAGCACCTTTATTATTTCAACGGTCTGCTTTTCCGAAACCGACATCTGATAAATTTTCTTTTTCGGGTCAATTTCAAACCCGTATTTCTCTGAAATTTCGGCAACACGCTTTGCAGCCTCTTTAAGGTTAAAGCGTTTATCACCGTCAATTCCCAAAACTATGTTTTCGGTGGCGTCAAATACATCCACAAGCTTAAAATGCTGGTGGATCATACCTATTCTAAGGTTAAAAGCATCTTTCGGCGAGTTTATAACAACGCGTTCGCCGTTTACAAGAATCTCGCCTTCGTCAGGGTGGTAGATACCTGCAATCATATTCATAAGCGTAGTCTTGCCCGAGCCGTTTTCACCCAGTACGGCAAGTATTTCGCCCTTTTCAACCGTAAGATTTATATTCTTGTTTGCTACTACCTTACCGAAGCGTTTTGTTACGTTTCTTATTTCAAGCGCGTTCACAAGTATCCTCCCTGTATGTTTTAAAAATCAAAATACACAAGGGGAAAATATTCCCCTTGTGTGGGATAGTTAGGTCTAAAGCGTTAATTAAACCTCTTTGTTAAGGTTTGTAACACCGTCGATTATAATATCGAAATAAGGAGCGGAGCGGAAGTCCTTAGCGTTGGACTCATCAAAGTAACCGTCATGTACAACGTTGGTCTCGCCCTTGAAGTCGCCGTCAACATCGGCTAAATACTGGTCAAGCTTTTTGCCGTCAACAGTGAATTTATCGGTGGCGAATACCTTGAGTGTGCCTGCCTTGAAAGCGTCGATAGCTTCTTTCATCTTAGCCTCGGTGCCTTCGGCTGCAACGCCCTCGTTTATACCGCTGAGTACAACAGAGTTTGTAGCTATATCGCCGCACCAGTCGGAATCGATAGCCTGTCCCTTAACAGCGCACTCAATAATGTACTGGAAGTAAGGCGCCCAGTTGATAGCGGAAGAAACTATGAAAGTATTCTTACCCGCGGAATAGGTGCTGCCGTTGTAGGAAACATTCGGAACGCCTGCAAGCTCGCAAGCGGTGGGAGCGCCGAGGGAGTCAGCGTGCTGGCTTATAAGAACGCACTTGTCCTTTTCGATAAGAGCGGTAGCAGCTTCCTGCTCCTTGCCCTGATCATACCAAGAACCGGTGTAGCGAACCTTCATTGTAGCGGTTTCGCAAACAGAACGTGCGCCGAGGAAGAAAGAAGTCATACCCGAGATAACCTCAGCATAGGTATAAGCGCCTACATAACCGATAACAGCCTCTTCAGCCTTTATCTTGCCGGCTTTGATCATTTCGTTGAGCTTCATACCGGCGGCTATACCCGCAAGGTATCTGCCTTCGTAAATAGAGGCGAAAGCATTGTGGAAGTTGGCAATTCCGGCTCTCTTACCCGAAGTACCGGTAGCGTGGCAGAACTGAACGTTCGGGAATTCCTGAGCCGCCTGCTTCATAAAGGATTCATGACCGAAAGAATCGGCAAATATAACCTTGCAGCCCTTATTTTTAGCAAGGTCAACAGCGGTATCGTAGCACTTGCTGTCTTCGCCGATGCCGGTAACTATAACTACCTGATCGTCTTTAAGACCCATACCCTTCTGAACAGACTTTAAAGCCTGGATGAAGTTGTTATCATAGGTGGAGTTTTCGTCGTGCAGGCAGATCATACCGATTTTGAAATCGTCAGGTACGGTAACCTCTGATTTAATGTCAAGACGCGGAAGAATATCCTCGCTGACACCCTTTTTTGCGTTGTTGCCGGTTGAACCCGAGCCTGTGTCCTTGCTGCCGCAGCCTGCAAAAGCAAAAAGCATTGCAAGGCAGAGAAGCATTGCCGTAATTTTCTTCATAATTTTCTTCCTCCGAAAAATTATTTATTTTGATAAAGCGGTAAACCGCGAATATCCTGATTTATTTGCGGAATGTGACCGAGGTATCGCTCATGCTGTCAATAACCGCGAGCGATTCAACCCGTATTCCGTCGGCGCGGAGAGAGTCCCCGCCTTTCTGAAAGCCTTTTTCAATGGCGCAGCAAGCGCCCACAACCTCGGCGCCCGCTTGGCCGACTATATCAATAAGCCCCAAAAGCGCCTTGCCGTTTGCAAGAAAATCGTCTACCAATAATATTTTATCGTCGGGGCTTATGTAATCCTTTTCAACAACCACGGTATAATCCGTTCCGTGTGTGTAGGAATGAACCACGGTGCTTAAAACCTCGCCCGAAACGTTGCTTGATTTATGCTTTTTCGCAAATACAACAGGAACGTGCATTGCCGCGCCCGCGCCTACCGCTATTGCTATGCCCGAGGTCTCAATAGTGAGAATTTTCGTTATTTTTTCATTTTCAAAGAGCCGCGCTGTTTCGCGACCCATTTCCATTATGAAATCAACGTCTATCTGATGATTTAAAAAAGAGCCCACCTTGAGAATATTGCCGGGAAGAACCTTTCCCTCTTTTAGAATTTTTTCTTCTAAAGCTTTCATCGGGCGTGCTCCTTTTATATTTTTAAAAAACAAAAAAACAGACTTCTTACGTAAGTCTGTTTGCCAATATATAAACGCATAGAAACATTTAAAAAGCCAGCATTTTTAAAACAAAAGGCTGATTTTACCAATAGTCGCAACTTATACGGCGTGCGGTAGAAACATTTGGGCCATTAATCCAAATCTATATCGGCAAATATTCAATTGTTTGCGGTTTCATTATTTTTATCGTAACACACCGAGCGACCAAAGTCAACAAAATGTACGGCGTTTTTTAAAAGTTTGTTCACATTTACAATTTGGACATTTTTAAAAAAGCTAAATTGTGGTTTTCCACAAAATCTTAAAGCTCCGAGGGGTTTACCAATATTTTAAAACGGTTTTTATTATATTCTATAAGCCCATCCTTTCGCATTTTGGAAAGCTCGGCGCTCAGCGCGCTGCGGTCTACCCCGAGATAATCGGCAAGCTGACGGCGGTCGTAAGGAATTTCAAATTTATAAGAACCCGAAGTTTTAACGCACTCCGAAAAGTAGGACATAAGCCGCGCGCGTATGGTTTTCGGCGTGATGTTAAGCATACGCGAGGAGAGCTTTAAATTTTTAGAGGCGCAGACTGTAAGCAGATTTTTCAAAAGTTTCAGCTGCGCTTTATTTTTCACGCCGTCAGTTTCAAGCAGCGCCCGGATGTCAATAAAAAGAATTTCGCTTTTTTCATATGCGGTGACGTGCTGCAGCATTAAAGAGCCGGGAACGCAGGCATATGCCTCGGCAAATGCGCCGCCCTTTTCCACGCCTGAAATTACGCTGTTATTGCCCCATGCGTCGCTAAGCTCTATTATCACCTTTCCCGAAAGCACAATACCTGTTTCCCTTACAGGCTCGCCCTCGTAAAGCACGGTCTCGCCCTTTTCAAATATGCGTTTTCGGGTGTTTTGCGGGCTTAAAAGCTCCCGTATTTCATTCTCGGTAAGCCCGCGGAAAAGCGGGATTTTATTTAATAAATCATACAATACCGTAAACCTCTATAACGCCGCTTTTGTGGTAAAGCGAGGGGGTAACTCTTACTGAATAGCCCCTGCCGTTATCCGCCGTCCATTCAACGGGCTTACTTCTAGGTACGGCAGATACGCCGAGCAGCATCATAATAGCGCCGCCGTGCATTATAACGGCGCTTTCGGTAAGCCCGCTTTCAATCATATCAAGCACGATCTTATTAAAGCCTACGCAAATGCGCTTTATAAACCCGGAATTATCCTCACCTCCGGGCGGAGCGGACAGCCTGCCGGATGTCCACGGTATAAAATTCGGGTTGCTTTCAAGCTCGGCGGCGGTTTTATTCTCAAACGAACCGAAATCGTATTCCTTTAATTCCTCAACCGTTACGGGCTCAAAATCTGGGTAAAGCACGGCTCCTGTCTGGCGGCAGCGCAGCATGGGGCTTGAATAGAGCCTTTCAATTTCGGGGTAATCAATATCGTCCTTTAACATGCGCAGCTCGTTCAGCCCCTCGGGGGCGAGCGGTAAATCGGTTTTGCAGCCTATGTACCGTCCGTCATAATTCGCGTCGGTAGCTCCATGGCGTATAAGATGAATTTTAAGCGTTCTCATTATATGTTCTCCAATAATTCGGTTATTATGCTGTTGGAAACCGGCATGCCCCTGTCGGTTATCGCAACCGCGTCTTCGGTTATTTTTACAAGCCCTATGCTCTTCAGGCGTTCCGCCGCTTTTATAAAGCTGTCAGGCAGGGCAGACCCGAACCGCCTGCGGTATTCGGCAAAATCTACTCCGCGCGACAATCGCAAGCGGAGCATAATGTATTCGGCTGCGTCTCCGCCGTCGCCGTCGGGCAGGGGCGGCTCTCCGCTTAAAAAGGCTTTAATGCTGCGGGGGTAGAAAAATCGTTTCCCGTCAATAAACGAGTGCGCCGCCGCGCCTATGCCTAAATATTCGTCGCAGTTCCAGTATTTAAGGTTATGGCGGCTTTCATACCCCGGGCGGCAGAAATTTGATATTTCATAATGCAAATATCCTTTATTTTCAAGGTATTCGCATATATACATATATTGCTCCGCCGTTTCGTCGTCATCGGGCAGCGCCAGCGTAGCTTTGTTTTTATAAAACAGGGTGTTTTCCTCTATTTTCAGTATATATACGGATATATGCTCAGGCTCAAGCCCCACGGTAAAATCAAGGCTTTTTTTAAGGCTTTCTTTATTTGAGCAGGGGAGACCGCACATTAAATCGAGCGAAATATTTTTAAAGCCCATATCCCGCGCCGCTTTAACCGTTTCGGCGGTATCCTTTACGGTGTGCGTTCGCCCGAGCAGCAAAAGCTCTTCGTCACTCCCGCTTTGCGCGCCGATAGACAGCCTGTTCACCCCAGCCGTTTTGCAGGCGGAAAGAAATTCGGCGGAATTGCCCGCGGGGTTTAACTCGGCGGTTATCTCGGCATTATCGGTAATACAAAAAGAGGAGCGCGCCGCCCTTAAAAGGGGAACAATTCTGTTCCCCAAAAGCGACGGCGTTCCTCCGCCGAAGTAGACAGTATCAACAGGGCGGCAGAGTTTACCGCCCCAATTTTTAAAGGATTCACAAAGCCCTTTTACATATTCCTCCGTAAGCTCGTTTGTAACGCAGGCGGAGTAAAAATCGCAATACGCGCATTTTTTCGCGCAAAAGGGTATGTGGATGTAAAGCCCTACGGGGTTATCAGTCAAGAATTTCACCTATGCAGCTGCCCGGAACCGCAGCGGCGTTTGCTTCGTCGGTATCTATGTGCATGGCAAGCTTATATTTGGGGCTGACGCGTGCCACAACATCACCGAAAACAAGCGCGCGGCCCTCGGTCGGGATTTTAACGCTTACAATCTGCTTGTCCTTAATGCCGTATTTCTCGGCGTCCTCGGGGGTCATATGTATATGGCGCTTTGCGGCAATAACGCCCTCGGTCAGCTCAATTTCACCTGCGGGGCCTACCAGCTTACATACGCCCGAGCCCTTAATATCGCCCGATTCTCTTATGGGCGCGGTAACGCCTATGGAGCGTGCGTCTGTAAGAGACAGCTCAACCTGTGTTTCGGGGCGGGTAGGACCTAATATCGACGCTTTAAGCTGCGATTTCGGACCTACTACGGTAACCTTTTCCTCGCACGCAAACTGACCCGGCTGCGAAAGATCCTTTTTCGGGGTGAGCTTGTGACCCTTGCCGAAAAGTATTTCAAGTGCCTCGTCTGTTACATGAACGTGGCGCGCGGATATTTCAACCAAAACTTCTTTTGCCATTTATAAGAACTCCTTTTTTTAATCTAATTTAATTTTACCATATTTAAAAAAGTTTTCAAGTGCCAAAATGCAAAAATCAGTTAAGCAGCGCTCTGTCGTTCGCAAATTCCTCGCCGCTCAATTTGCTGAAAGCCTCAAGCAGGTATTCAACCGTGAGTTTTTTCTTTTCTTCGCCCGAAACGTCGAGTATTATTTTTCCGTTGTTCATCATAATAAGGCGGTTGCCGTGGGCTATTGCATCGCGCATATTGTGGGTTACCATCATGGCGGTAAGCCCCTCTTCGGCTATAAACTTATCAGAAAGCTCCAGCACCTTTGCGGCGGTTTTCGGGTCGAGCGCCGCGGTGTGCTCGTCAAGCAGTAAAAGCTTGGGCTTTTTCATTACCGCCATTAAAAGCGTAAGTGCCTGGCGCTGACCGCCCGAGAGCAGCCCCACCTTTGCCGAGAGACGGTTTTCAAGCCCTAAATCAAGCTCGGAAAGCATTTTTTTGAACTGCTCGCGCTCGTGCCTGTTTATCGCCCATTTAAGCCCGCGCCTTTGACCCCTGCGGGCGGCAAGCGCCATATTTTCCTCTATCCACATATCAGCCGCAGTGCCCATCATAGGGTCCTGAAAAACTCTGCCCAGATATTTTGCGCGCTTGTGCTCGGGCAGCTTTGTAACGTCGGTGCCGTCAATTATTATAGCGCCGCTGTCCACCGGGTACACGCCCGCTATCATATTAAGCATGGTGGATTTTCCCGCGCCGTTTCCGCCTATTACGGTAACAAAATCACCGTCGTTAAGGGTTAAATTAAGCCCGTTAAGCGCCTTTTTCTCGTTTATTGTGCCGGGGTTAAAGGTTTTATAAACATTTTTAATTTCAAGCATCGGCTTTTACCTCCACTGCGGGTTTCACGCGTTTTTCGGCAATTTTGCCTTTCCAATAGGGTACCCCGAGGAAGAGCGCCACAACCGCCGCCGTAAGCATTTTAAGGTCGTTTGCGGGAAGACCGAGCCACAAAACAAAGGAAATAACTATATAGTAAATTACGCCGCCCAAAACCGCGCCCAAAAGTTTAAGGGCAAAGTTTTTGAATATTTTGCCGAATACCACGTCGCCTATTATTATAGCGGCAAGACCTATTACTATGGCGCCGCGCCCCATATTAACGTCGGCAAAGCCCTGGTACTGTGCAAGCAGCCCGCCCGAGAGCGCCACAAGACCGTTTGATACAACAAAGCCTATTATCTTGTTTGTGGCGGTGTTTATTCCGTTAGCCCGCGCCATTGCCTGATTGCAGCCCGTGGCTCTCAGCGAATGGCCCAGTTCTGTGCCGAAGAACCAATAAAGCAGCGCGATTATTACAACCACGAATATACCGCAGACTATAAGCGATTTATTTATGTTCCTGAGCGACACCAAAAGTATTTTTCTGTATTTCATAGCCGAAAGCGGCTGATTTGCCTTGCCGCTCATAATGCGCAGGTTTACCGAATAAAGGGCTATCTGCGTGAGTATTCCGGCAAGAATTGCGGGTATGCCGAACTTTGTGTGCAGAACGCCCGTTACAAAGCCAGCCGCGCAGCCTGCAAGCAATGATAAAAGCATGGCAAGATATATGTTCATTCCGCCCGCGGTACATACAACCAGCACCGCGCCGCCCGTGCCGAACGAGCCGTCTACCGTAAGGTCGGCAAGGTCAAGTATTTTATAGGTGATAAACACGCCTACCGCCATAATACCCCATATTGCGCCCTGCGCCACCGCGCCCGGCAAAGAACTGAGAAATGATAGCATTTTTAAATTCCTTTCAAAACCGCAATAAGCGATAGGGTATAATACGCCCTATCGCCATAGCTTAATTTTTTTATTTACTGAATTGCCGTGTAATCGCTCGGAACGGTTATGCCGAGCTTATCGCAGCGCTCCTTAATATACTCCTTAACCGGACTGGAATCAAAAGCGATATCCATATCGGCGGGTTTTTTCCCGTTTACAAGTATATCGTATGCCATTTCGCCCGCTTTTTTGCCTATGCTGTAGTAGTCGATTGAAAGGGTTGCAATGCCGCAGCCGTTGCAAATGCCCTTTTCACCCGCTATGATCGGAATTTTTTTAGGCTCTGCAATGTTGTTTATTATCTGCACGTTTGAAGCCATTGTGTTATCGGTAGGAACATAAAGCGCATCAACCTCGGCGCAGGCGGTGGTTACAACCTGAGCTATATCGTTTGAATCGGCGCTGGTGTATTCCTTGGTTTCGATGCCGAGCTTTTTAAGATATTTAGTAATTTCGGTTGCCTGATATTTTGAGTTTGCTTCACCCGAGCAATAAAGTATGCCCACCTTTTTAGCGTTCGGCAGCAGTTCCTTGAACATTTCCGCCTGCTTGTCAAGCGGCGCCAAATCGGATGTGCCGGTTGCGTTAATGCCTGTCTTGCCAGTCCAATCCTTTAAATCAATTTCAAGCGCGGTTGCGTAATCGGTTATTGAGGTGCCTACTATCGGAATACTCTCTGTTCCCGAAACAGCAGCCTGCAAGGCGCCGGTGGCGTTTGCAAATATAAGGTCAACCTTGCTTGATACAAACTGGTTTACTATTGTGGTGCAGGTGGCCGATTCGCCGGCGGCGTTCTGCTCCTTAAATTCAACCTTATCGCCCAATTTTTCGGTAAGAGCGTCTTTAAAACCTTTGGTCGCAGCGTCAAGCGCTTCATGCTGCGCCAACTGGCAAATGCCTACCGTATATTTATCCTTTTCCTTTTTTTCTCCGCAGCCCGCGAACGAAACGCAGAGGGCGGCAGCGAGTGTAAGTGCTGTTGCCGCAGATAATATTTTTTTGATTTTCATATCAATCTATCTCCTTTGAATGATATTATATCGCTTTAAAGCGATAAAGTCAAGCGCTTTTTTAAATATAATGTGAAAAGGGCGGAAATAAGCGGATTTCTACTGTCGGTAGAGTAATTTTCGGCAGCTCTACAAATGTATTTTTTGCAATAGAGTAAATAAATTCGCATATAGCTTGAAAAAATACCGCCGAAAGCGTTATAATAAATACAGATAACGCAACGTAAAGGAGACTCTGCTATGATTACGATTTTTACAGATACATCGGCAAACCTGCCGATTTCGCTTATACGCAAATATAATATTTCACTTTTGCCCTTTTCTTATACCGTGAACGGTAAAGAGCTGCCGTATGCCGACGAATGGGAAACGGGCGGTAAAAAATTTTATGACGCAATGCGAGAGGGCGCCGAAATTAAAACCTCAATGATAAACCCCGATATTATAAATTCCGGTTTCAGAAAAAGTCTTGAAAACGGGGATGACGTATTATATATAGGTATGTCGGGCGGGATAAGCGGAACTGCCCACAGCGCCGCAATGGTTGCCGAAGAATTGCGCGAGGAATTTCCCGAGCGCTTAATAGCCACAATAGATACCTACGCCGCCTCACTCGGCGAGGGGCTGCTTGTTATACGCGCCGCCGAAATGCGTGACAGCGGAATTTCTTTTAAGGATATTGAAGCCTGCATTTTAAGTGAACGCAACACCATGTGCCAGTATTTTACGGTTGATGATTTAAAATACCTTAAAAAAGGCGGCAGAATAAGCGGCACTGCCGCAACAATAGGCACGCTGCTCAACATAAAGCCGATTTTAAAGGGCGATGAAACGGGGCATATTATATCCTGCGGAAAGGCACGCGGCAAAAAAGCGGCGCTTATTACGCTTGCCGAAAAATACGGCGCGCTTGCCGTCGATAAAAAGGCGGATATAGGCATTGCCCATGCCGACGCGCCCGAGGACGCGGAAGCGCTTGTTGCCCTGCTTAAAAAGCAAGGCTTTAAGGGCAAGGTACTTAACGCTTGCTATGAGCCTGTAACCGGTTCGCACGTAGGCCCCGGCACGGTGGCGCTTTTCTTCCCGGGAACGGAGAAGTAATGCAATCGCGGCTGCCGCCCCAATTCTGCGGCTCTGCCCTCAATTTGCCCTGAAATATTCAGCCCCGCAATAAGCCCGAACTGAAAATAAATATTTTTCACAAGCATTTCACGGCGGGATATTTCATTATAAATTTCCTCTTGCTCCTCTGTATCCGGAAAATACTTTTCAAGTAATTTTTCGGTTTCAGCCTCTATATTTCTTATTTCGGTTTCATAATCTGTATGGTTTTCTTCATCGCAAATAACATCGCCTGTTAAAAGATAATCGGCTATTTTAGATAGCTAGCATCTTTCCGGCATATTTGAAAATTCCATTTTTACTACCTCGCTTACATACTTTTGTTTGTATAAGCATAATTATAAATACGTTCGTTTGTAAAGTCGACACAAACGTTTGATTGTATAGTATAATTATATAACTATACAAAAAGGAATGTTTTCAATTATGAAAAAGTACAATGAAATTCTCAGAGATTTGCGCGAGGACAGAGATCTGAAACAAAAGGATGTAGCCGAAATTCCGGAAATGAAACAGCAGCAATACTCAAACTACGAAAGAGGATTAAGA
>CAJJPG010000020.1 GCA_905193585.1 uncultured Oscillospiraceae bacterium | reverse complement strand
TAGTTGAGTTAAAGGATAGATTAAAGAACTTCTCAGTAGCCGAAAATGTGGCTTGTCGGCTCTAATGCGGATATGATGCTCGACAGCACGTTTGTCTCCGAAAAGGCGCTGGCGGATTATTCCGTTAACCCCGCGCACGTTGCGGTTGCCGATACCTATGTAAGACCGTTCGTAAAGGCGCGCAGCTGCATGAATTTTGAAATTTAACTACTTGACAAATCCCGCATTTTATTGTAATATAATGTTATAAAATAAAACGCAATGACGGGAACAAGTAATCCTTTTGTGCGAATTTCAGAGAGGGAGCGTTTGCTGAAAGCTCCTGTTCGCGCGGCGGTATGAAGCTATCCCCGAGCGGCGCCCGAAAGGACAGACGGCTTGCCGCCGTTATCGGCAAAGGTATTTTCAAGTACCGCAGAGTGCGGAGTGTACGCTCCGAAAACGGGTGGTAACACGGATATTTGTTTATTCGTCCCGAGTGCAAATTGTTTGCGCTCGGGGCTTTTTATTTTTAAAGGGAGGAAAATTAAATGAAATACGAAATACTTAAATTATTGGCGCGCAACGCGAAATACACCGCGGAGGAAATAGCCGTAATGCTCGGCACGGACGAGGAAACGGTGAAAAACGAAATAAAACAGCTTGAAAGGGACGGCTTAATTAAGGGCTACAAGGCGATAATCGACTGGCAGCGGCTGGACGGCGCCTATGTTTCGGCAATAGTGGAGCTTAACGTTATTCCGAAAGCGGGGCTGGGCTTTGAAGAGGTTGCCGAAAAGGTTATGAAATACGACGAGGTTGAATCGGTCTACCTTATGTCGGGCGGGTATGACCTTAACGTTGTTGTAAAGGGCAAAACGCTTCAGGATATAGCGCGGTTTGTGGCGCGCGAGCTTGCGACTATTGATTCCGTAACCCAAACCTCCACCCACTTTGTAATGCGCCGCTATAAGGAAATGGACGTTGAGCTTGTAAGCGGTCAGGAAGACGACAGGGGGCAGCTCTGGATATGATAGATTACTCTAGCGCAATCAACCCGACCGTGGCTGAAATAAAGCCCTCGGGCATACGCAAATTTTTCGATATTGCCGCCACTATGGACGACGTTATTTCGCTCGGCGTGGGCGAGCCCGATTTTCAAACCCCGTGGCAAATACGCAAGGCGGGAATAAATTCTCTTGAAAAGGGGCATACAAAATATACCGCAAACCGCGGTATTGCGCAATTACGCACAGAGGTTGCCGATTTTGTAAAGCGCAAATATTCGCTTACATATAAGCCCGATACTGAGGTTCTTATAACCGTGGGCGGCAGCGAGGCGATTGACGCCTGCATACGCGCCGTTGTAGCCCCGGGGGATGAGGTTATAATTCCGCAGCCGAGCTTTGTCTGCTACGAGCCTATAACCCGCCTTGCGGGCGGCGTGCCGGTAATAATAGAAACAAAAGCCGAAAACGATTTTAAGGTAACAGAGCAAGAGCTTAAAGCGGCGATAAGCGAGCGCACAAAGCTGCTTATACTGCCGTACCCGTGCAACCCCACAGGCGCTATAATGGAAAGAAAAGACCTTGAAAAAATAGCGGCAGTGTTAAAAGACACAAATATTTTGGTGCTGTCTGACGAGATATACTCTGAGCTTACTTTCGGCGGCGAAAAGCATGTTTCCCCCGCCTCAATTGACGGCATGTGGGAAAGAACCGTAACCGTAAACGGGTTTTCAAAGGCTTTTTCAATGACGGGCTGGCGCTTAGGGTACGCCTGCGGACCTGCCGAAATAATGAAACAGATAACCAAAATACACCAGTTTGCCATAATGTGCGCCCCCACCACCTCGCAATACGCCGCTATAGAGGCGCTTAAAAGCTGCGATGAAGACGTTGAGCGTATGGTTAAGGAGTACGATATGCGCCGCCGCCTTATAGTTTCGGGCTTTAATAAGTTAGGGCTTACCTGCCGCGAGCCTAAGGGCGCGTTTTATGCTTTCCCGTCAATTAAAAGCACGGGTATGAGCAGCGAGGAATTTTGCGAGCGCCTGCTTTACTCAAAGCGGGTTGCGGTAATTCCGGGCACAGCGTTTGGGGATAGCGGCGAGGGCTTTATACGCGCCTCATACTGCTATTCGCCCGAGCATATTAAAGAGGCGCTCCTTAGAATTTCGGAATTTTTAAAAGAGATATAAAACAACAGAATACGCCACGCAAATGTGACATAATTTGCGCCGTCTCGGTCGTATAATAATTATACGGGGAGGCGGCGCTTTTGATTGTCTATGCGGATATACTTATAATACTTAATCTGGCGGTGGATTATTTTCTGCTGCGTGCTGCGGCTTTTTTGCAGCACCTGAACCCGCCGCTTTGGCGCATGCTGCTTTCCTCATTGGTTGGAGGTATTTCATCGCTTTACATATTCCTGCCGCCGCAGGGCGCGGTTTTGGATATTTTGTTCCGTACAGCCGTTTGCGCCGCTATGACGTTTATCTGTTTCGGTTTCGGCAAAATTAAACGCTTTTTGCGTAGCTTTGGGGTATTTTTGATTGTAACCTTCGGCTACGGAGGGGCTATGACAGCGCTTTGGTATCTTTTAAAGCCGAGCGGTATGACGGTTATAAATTCGGTTGTATATTTCAATATTTCGCCTGCCGTTCTTATTTTTTCGTCTGTTGCGGCGTATTTTCTGCTGCGGCTGCTGTCGCTCATCTTTTCGGGCACCTCAAAGCTGGCTGAAAGGTGCGAGATTACCGTATCCGCCGGGAGCAACAGTATAACTATGGAAGGCATTGTGGATACGGGCAACTCGGTTGAGGATATATTCGGCGGGGGCGAGGTAATAATTGCCGACGGCGAATATGTTAAAACGCTTTTCGGGGAAACCGACCCCGCATTGAATAAAGAAATACAGTCGCGCTACAGGGTAATGCCCTGCGGCACGGTAACGGGCGGCGGAACGCTTGAAGCATTCAGGTGCGATACCGCGCTTGTAAGCGACGGAAAGCGAAACGTAAGGCTTAATAAACCGATACTCGCCATATCAAAAACACCGCTTAAAGACGATTATTCGGCAATAGTAAATCCGAGAATATTTATGTAGAAGGGCGACGGAAATGAATATCAGAGCGTTAATAATAAAGTGGCTTATTAAATTCGGAATAGTAAAACCCACGTTTTACATAAACGGGGCGGAAACGCTGCCCCCGCCGCTCGGCACGGCAGAGGAAGCAAGGCTTTTACGCGAGGGCGGGCAGGAAAACCGCGATAAGCTTATAGTGCATAATCTGCGGCTTGTGGTTTACATAGCGCGAAAATTCGATTCCGCCGCCGTTAATATTGAAGACCTTATATCAATAGGCACAATAGGGCTTATAAAGGCGGTAAACACCTTTTGCCCAGATAAAAACATAAAACTTGCAACCTATGCCTCGCGATGCATTGAAAACGAAATTTTAATGTATTTAAGAAAAAACGCGTCGCAAAAAAACGAGGTGTCGATTGACGAGCCGCTCAATATTGACTGGGACGGCAACGAGCTGCTTTTATCTGACGTTTTGGGCAGCGACGGCGACGAGGTGGGCAGGGGAATAGAGCAGGAGGACGAAAGATACTTGCTTTTGAGCTTTGTGTGCGAGCTGCCGCCGAGAGAAAAGCAGATAATGGAAATGCGGTTCGGTATGAACGGCTATGAAGAGTACACCCAAAAAGAGGTGGCGGACGCGCTGGGAATTTCCCAGTCGTATATATCAAGGCTTGAAAAGCGAATTATATGTAAACTTAAAAAACAGCTTGAAAAAGCGGTGTAGTGCTGATAAAATATATTACGGTGATATTTTTGGAGCAATATAAAAAAATACTTGCCGTATGGCTTGTTATAATAAATTTTATTTCTGTTATTGTATGTATAGCCGATAAAAGCCGCGCAAAACGCGGCAAATGGCGCGTGCGTGAAAGCACGCTTTGGGCGCTGACAATATTGGGCGGCGGTGCCGGAATGTACCTTACAATGCGGCTGATACGCCACAAAACCCTGCACAAAAGTTTTATGGTAGGTATACCGCTTATTATCATTCTGCAAATTATCGCCGTATTTTGCATTTTTTACTTGAAATAACGCTGCGAAAATGTTAATATAATTACAGTAAATATTCAGGGGGATGTTAAAAATGTCATTTTGTACTAAATGCGGCACCGAGCTTAAAGAAGACGCAAAATTCTGCCCTTCCTGCGGTGCTCCGGCAGAGCCGAAAGCAGAGCCTGCGGCTGAGGAAAAGCAGCCCGAGCAAAATACCGAACAGCAGAATACATATCAGCCGAATACTACGTCTGATTTTGCGCAGAAGTTTGACCAATTTACCGATACAGAGGACAGAACTGCCGAGTTTGATAAGGCGGATATATCGGCAAACAAGGTTTATGCGATTTTGTCGTATATAGGCTTTTTGGTGCTGGTTCCGCTTATTGCTGTTCCGAAATCGAAATACGCGCGTTTCCACGCTAATCAGGGGCTTGTGCTTTTAATAGGCGAGGTTGCTTACAGCATTGTACGCAGCGTTTTGCTCTTTGTTTTAAGTTTCGCCTCAATAGGTTTAGGTCGTATACTTTACATTGCGGTAAAGTTCGCAACCGGCGCTGTAGGAATAGTTTTCGTGGTATTTGCCGTAATAGGCATTGTAAACGCCGCGCAGGGTATTGCCAAGGAACTGCCGCTTGTAGGAAAAATTAAGATATTAAAATAAATTCGAATATTAAAGAAAAACTCAAATGCTCCCTTTGCACAAGGGAGCGTTTGTTTTGCAGAAATCGGCTCCCTTGCCTAAAGGGTCTTTTTATTCCGCATTCATAATTCCGAATTCCGCATTAAATCAGCTTCCGTTTCTTCCGCCCGACAGCCGCTTTACCGTGCTTATAAGCTCGTCGGTTATATCATCGCCGCTCATTCGCCACTCCCAGTTGCCGTAGGACACGCCGGGAGTGTTCATTCGGGCGGAGGAATCAAGCTGCAGCCAGTCCTGCATTGGTATTATCACCATACGCGCGCGCGAGCGCATACCCATGGCAATAAGACTCAGTACCGCCGAGCTGCTTTTATCGGCGGGCACAGTGCCCGAAAACATTATTTTTTCCTTTTGCGTTGCTTTTTCAAACCAGCCGCGCGTGGTGTCGTTATCGTGCGTGCCGGTGTAGCAAACGCAGTTTTTATCGTAGTTTTTAGGCAGGAACTGATTATCAAGGTCTGAATCAAATGCGAACTGCAATATTTTCATGTTGGGAAAGCCCGTGTCTTCAACAAGCTGTTTTACCTCGGGCGTGTCGCCGCCTAAATCCTCGGCTATAATTTCCGCCGAAACCGCGGGTTTAACCGTGTTCCAAAAGGCAAGCCCCGCGCCCTTTTCCCATTTTCCGCTTTTGGCGTTTTCGGCGCCGTAGGGTATCGTATAATAATCGGCAAAAGCGCGGAAATGGTCTATTCTTATAATATCGTACAGCCGCGCGTTATGCGCAAGGCGTCTTTTCCACCAAGTGTAGCCGTCGGCTTTCATAGCGTCCCAGTCATATATCGGGTTGCCCCAAAGCTGCCCTGTTTCAGAGAAAATATCGGGCGGCACGCCCGCCACCTGCGTGGGGGTCATATCACGCCCGAGCTTAAACAAATCGGGGTTGCTCCATACGTCCGCGCTGTCTAACTGAATGTAAAACGGAATATCGCCGATTATTTTAATTCCCGCGGTATTTGCGTAATTTTTAAGTTTCATATATTGCTTAAAAAAGAAATACTGAATTATTTCGCATATTGCAATTTCTTCCGCGTGGGCGGCTTTAAAGGCTTTCAGGGTGTTCGGCAGGCGGTATTTAATGCCTTCCTCAAGCTCCGAAAGGCTTTTATTGCGCGCGGACGCTTTTATTACCGTAAACAGCGCGTAATCGTGCAGCCAGTAGGCGTTTTCACGGCGGAAATCGCGAAAACCGCGGTTCTTGCGGTTGAAGCTTTCCGCGGCGCGCCGTATCAGCGGCAGCTTAAATTCCCGCACGCGCTTATAGTCCACATTCTGCGAAAAGGTATCTTCGGGAATATCGGCGGGTGATAAAAGCCCGTCGTTTACAAGCTCGTCAAGGTCTATTAAAAGCGGCTCGCCGGCAAAAGAACACACCGAGCTGTAAGGCGAGTTGCCCTTGCCGACGGGACACAGCGGCAGCAGTTGCCAGTAGGTCTGGTTACTTTTTTTAAGAAAATCAACAAATTCATAAGCCGCGGCGCCAAACGAGCCGATACCGTAGGGGGAAGGCAGCGAGGTGATATGAAGAAGTATTCCGCTCTCTCTCGGATATTTTGTATCGTTACCCCTTAACAGCACCCGCCGCAACCCCTTTGATGATATATTTTTGCATGGAAAGATAGAAAATGATTACCGGTATGACAGACAGCACAAGCATTGCCATTAAAGCGCCCATATCAACCGAGCCGTAGCCGCCCTTTAAATACTGCACGGCTATGGGTATGGTTTTATAATCTCTGCCGATAACAAGGTAGGGCAGAAGATAGTCGTTCCATATCCACATAGTGTTGAGTATCGCAACGGTTATAGCCGTGGGCTTTAAAATGGGAAATACTACCCGCCAGAACGTGCCGAGCGGCGAGCAGCCGTCAATAGTGGCAGCCTCCTCAATTCCGAGCGGAACTGTTTTAATAAAGCCCGAATACATAAATACCGAAAGCCCCGCGCCGAAGCCTAAATAGATAAACACAAGTCCTAATGGGTTATCAAGGCTTAGCACGTTCGCGGTTTTCGACATTGTGAACATTACCATTTGAAACGGCACTATCATTGAAAACACAAGCGCATAGTAAAACAGTGATGAAAACACACCCTTTACCCGCACTATATACCACGCGCACATTGAGGTGCAAACGGTGATAAGCGCGATTGAGGCGACGGTTATAAACAGCGACCAGCCGAAAGCCGCGGGGAAGCCGGTTGTTTCAATACCCGTGGTGTAATTTGAAAAACCGGCAAACTCCGCTCCCATGGGAATGGTAAAGGGCGACGCCGCAATGGAAAACTTTGATTTAAAGGAATTTATTACCACAACAGCCACCGGGAAGATAAACGCGGCGGCAAGGGCTATAAGCAGTAAAAAGGCAACTGTATTAAGCACTTTTCTTTTCAATCAGCTTTCAACCTCTTTTCTGCGTGTCAGGCGCAGCTGAAGCAGAGCTATAACCGCCACTATTATAAAGAATATGACGGCTTTAGCCTGTCCTACGCCTTCATAGCCGTTTCTTGAATAAAACGTGTTGTAAATATCAAGCGCGACCATCTGCGTTCTGTCGCCGGGTGCGCCGGCGGTAAGGGCTAAGTTCTGGTCGAAAAGCTTGAATGAATTGGTTATGGTTAAAAACAGGCAAATGGTAACAGAGGGCATAACCGACGGTATTATAATTCTGAAAAGGGTGGTAACGGAGTTTGCGCCGTCTACCTTTGCCGCCTCTATAATATCCCCGGGAATATTCTGTATTCCCGCTATATAAATTATCATCATATAGCCTATCATTTGCCAGTGCATAAGAATTACAAGCCCCCAAAAGCCGTAGGTGGGGCTTGAGGTTATAGAATAGCCGTACTTATAAAGTACGCCGTTTATTATTACCTGCCAAATATAGCCCAGCACTATGCCGCCGATTAAATTCGGCATAAAAAACACGGTGCGGAAAAAGTTTGTGCCGGGCAGCTCCTTTGTGAAAAGCAGCGCCAGCAAAAACGCGAAAACGTTTATGCCTATAACCGATATTATCGCAAATCTTACGGTAAACCACATGGCGTTTATAAACAGCTTATCGTCGGTAAACGCGCGCACATAGTTTGAAAAGCCTACAAAGGTTGCGTCGGCTACGGTTCTGAACTCGGTAAAGGAAAGCACAAGCCCCATTACAAACGGCACAGCAAAGGCTATAATAAACGCTATAAGCGTAGGCAGTACGAATATGGGAAAATAGCGTTTTACCGTTCTGTTCATTTAGGCGCGTTCACTCTTCCATTTTTCGGTTATGCTTTTTTCAACATCTTCCCACTTTTTATCGCCCTGAACGTAATCGAGCAGCGCGCTGCCCACTTCCTTTTTGTAAGCCTCGCTCGGGAAAGAGGTGAATATCCAGGGGACGGTGTTAAGGCTGTCATCGTTCATATAGCGCACAATTTCCTTTGCAAGCGGGTCGTCGGGCTGCTCGTTTTGTGAGAATGTGGTAAACGGCGTGATGAAATTCAGCTTTTCGGTAACGTAGCGCTTGCCCGTATCGCTTGAAAACATCCAGTAAAGAAAATCAAGCGACTGATCCTGCAATTCCTTGCTTACCTTTTTGTTTATTGCAAGGTAGTTTTCGGTGCCTATGCAAATGCCCTGCTTTTCTTCGCCGTCAATTCCCGTATAGAGCGGCAGCATTTTAATATCGTCCCGTTTAACGGTATTGCCCGAAACGCCCGAAATCTGCGACCACGCCCAGTTGCCGTTTTGTATCATTGCAACCTTGCCGAGCGCAAACTCCGCCATTGAATCGGCTACCGATTTTGAGCCTAAAAGGGTGGGCTTGGTAATGGAATTATTGATATAAAGGTCAAAAAGCTTTTCAAAATTATCCTTATAGGTGAACTTAATTTCCTTTGCGGCAAGCCCTGTGAGGGTTGCGTCCTTGCCGTTTTCCTTTTCGTCAAATTCATAATAAAGCGGAACGTTTAAAAGGTGGGTCTGCCAGCGCCAGTCCTCGCCGTTTGCAAGCGAGGTAGAGGCGAAAACGCCCTCTATGCCTAATTCCTTTAAGTGCTTGGACATATCCTCGGTTACTTCTTTTAATTTTGCAAAGTTGTTTATCTGGTCGGCTGAGGTTAGAGTCGATTTTTTATCCTTTAAATCGAAATACTTTTTCATAATGGCGTTGTTGTATATAATTCCGTAGCCCTCAACAACATAAGGAATACCGTAAACGCCGTTGCCGTCCTTAATGGCAAGTGATTTATCGGATAAAATGTCGTACAGCTTGCTGTCCTTTAAATCAAGGCAGTAGTCTTTCCAGGAATCGTAGCCGATAGGTCCGTTGATCTGGAAAATGGTAGGTGCGTTAGATTTTGCTATTTCGGACTTTAAGGTCTGCTCGTAGCCGTTTGCGGCGGCGGTTACTACCTTCACCTTAACGCCCTTTTCTTCCTCATATTTCTTTGCCAGCTCCTCATAAACCGTGGCGGATTCGGGCTTGAAATTAAGGAAATACACTTCCGATGTTTTTTTCTTGCCGCAGCCCGCCATTGTCAGGCAGGAAAGCGCGCAAAGAAAAGACGTTATTAAAGAAATCGCTTTTTTCATAATATACCTCCTGATGATTTCTTTTAATAACTTTCCACAAAAACACGGAAAAATTCAAATTTGAAAATTTTCAAAGCAAACATTCCCGCCAAGCATGGTAAATAAAGGGAATTCTAATGTCGGTAGAGTTCAAAAAATAATTCTACCGCATATAATTTTACGGTAGAATTACCTTTTTAAACTTTAGGATGAATTTTCGGGATTAATAATGTATAATATTATTCGAAAAATCAATTTGGGAGCAGATGAAAAATGTCTTACAGAATAGTTACCGATTCATGCGCAAATTTAACTGACCAACAGATAAGCGATTACGATGTAGATATTATAACGCTTAAATACAATATCAACGGCAAGGATTTTATAAGCTACCAAAAGGGCGTTAAAACCGATTACAAGGAAACCTACGCGCTTTTACGCGATAAAGCGAAGATAACCACCTCGCTTGTTGACCGCGACACCTGCGACGCCGTTATAAAGCCGATACTCGCAAACGGCGAAGACGTGCTTGTGCTTGCGTTTTCTTCGGGGCTTTCGGGAACATACCAAAACATGGTGAACGCGGCGGAGGATTACAAAAACGAATTCCCCGAGCGCAAGATAATAGTGGTGGATACGCTTTGCGCCTCTTTAGGCGAGGGCTTGGCGGTGCACTATGCCGTAAAGCTTAAAAACGAGGGGCGCTCTATTGAAGAGGTTGCAGACTGGATTGAGAAAAACAAGCTGCACATCTGCCATATTTTCACCATTGACGATTTGTTCTTCTTAAAGCGCGGCGGCAGGCTTTCGGGTTCAAGCGCAATGCTAGGCACTCTGCTCGGCATAAAGCCGCTTTTGCACACGGCGGACGACGGCAAGCTCTATGTAACGGGGAAGACCAGAGGCCGCAAAGCCGCTGTTGAGTATCTTATAAATTCAGTGGGCGAAATGTCCTTTGATAACATTAAGGAGCAGGAAGTATTTGTGGGTCACGGCGACTGCGAGGAAGAGGCAAAATACATTTCCGATGAAATTAAGCGCCGTTTCGGCGTTAAGAAAACCGTAGTCAATTATATCGACTCGGTTATAGGCGCGCACTCGGGTCCCGGAACGCTTGCCGTGTTCTTCTTGGGGGAAAAGAGATAAATTCAAACGGTAAAAATCAGTTTTGTATAAAATAAAGGCCCCCGTCTGTTTCGGTTTCACCGAAACAGACGGGGGCTGTTGTATTAGACATTAGACTTTAGATATTAGATGTTAGATATTAGAGGGCGGCCTTGCCGCCCCGAGGCTCCCTTGTGTAAAGGGTGCGGGTGTCCGGTGGACACCTCTGCGAAGCAGAAGCACCGACCGAGGCGGCAGCCGAGACGCTGTCAGCCGTATGGCTGACTGAGGGATTGTTACAAGCTAAAGTATAGCAGAAAATTTAAACTTCAAAGAATACCCCTCAGTCGTGCATATGCACGACAGCCGCTGACGGCGGCGGTCCCCTCTGTCAACTTCGTTGACGTCTCCCCACACCGTGGGGAGCAACCCCCTCTGTTTTAACTATCGTCAAAAAGAAGGGAGCCTTTGGGGCATTATCTAACATCTACCATCTAATATCTACTATTGCGTTTTAAGCGTTTCGCCCGATTTTACCGAAAATAACTTTCCGTCCTCTGTAAACCAAACTGTCAGAAGCGTCGGGTTGTAAACCGTGCTGCCGTCGGCGCTGAAAACAAGCGAGCGGTAGGCAGAAACATAATCGTAAATTTCAATATTCGTGGCGTACCATACGTCGGGCTTATTTGAAAGGGCGGAGCATATCTTATCAAGCAGATCCCAGTTTTTATTTTCTTCAAACTCAAAGCTGTGCCCCCAAAGGTAGAAAAGTCTTGGAGTTTGAGACGCGTTGTAAGGTGGCATTGGCTCGTTCAAAAATTTATCGATATAGCCGAAAAGCTCGGGGTTGGTATGGTGGGCGGTCGGCATCCAAGCATGCCAGTCGTCAGGCAGGGCAAAGCTGTCGTTATCGCCGCAAAGCGTGCGGGAATATACTATTCCGAGGTCTGTAAGGTAGCGCTTAATGTTGGCGTATTCCGCGCCGTTTTCAAACCGCGTTATGCCCGAATCGGGGTATGCCATACCGCGTATTATCATACCGAAATCATTTTCAAGCTCGGTTCTGCACTCAAGCACGTCGCGTATACCGTCAACAGGCGTTACCTTTCCCAAAGCTCGGTGGTTTTTGCCGTGCACGGCAATTTCGTTGCCCGTATCGATAAGATATTTTTTAATCTGTTCGCGCGTTAAATGCCAGTCGCCCTCTTTTTCGGCAATAAACCCACTGTTTATGTTAAATGTGCATTTAAGCCCGTGGGCGCAAATTGTCTTGGAAAAGCGAATGTCATCCTTGCAACCGTCGTCATAGCTGAGCGTGACTGCCTTGTAAAGTCCGCCGGGAAAACGTAAAAATCTGTAACGCATAGTAAAAAACTTCCTTTCTTATTTGCGGCAGCAGCTTTTGAAAAGCTTGTCTGTATCAAGCCTTTTTTCATCGCGATTTAATATAAAGCCGAGCTTTTCGCAAAGCCTTTCGGTATCTTCGCCCTCATAAAACGCGTTAAGAACCGAGCGCTCCGCCGCCACATGCAGGGTGCTGCGCAAAAGACCGTCGGCAAATGCCGCGTCGTCGGTTGTAACAAGCCTTAAAATCACCATTTTTTCACTATCGAGCGTGTAAAGGCAGTAGCCTAATACCTCGTCGCCGCAGCGCTCTGTAACGCAGCCCGATATATCGGAGTATGTAAGTCCGTTTTCTTCCCACGCGGCGCGTATTTTTTCTTTATCGGTTAAGGGTGCTAAGGTAATCAATTTTCTTCCTCCTTGCTTTGCGATACGTTGGTAAGCCGCCGCATTTCGCGCTCGTTTAATGCACGCCACTTGCCCTGCGGCAGCATACCGAGCTTAACGCCCGCAATTTCGGTGCGTTTAAGGCGGATAACGCTTAAATTCACCGCCTCGCACATACGCCTTATCTGGCGGTTTCTGCCCTCATTCAGTATGAAAATAAGCACGGTTCTGTCTTCCTTGCGCTCTGCCACAAAGCAGTCGCAAGGGAGCGTTTTTTTGCCGTCAAGCAAAATTCCCTCGCGCATTTCAATCAGCTTTTCGTCCGTCACATCGCCCTTTACGGTCACGCGGTAGGTCTTGTTTACATGGGATGAGGGGTGGGTGAGCTTATTGGCAAAATCGCCGTCGTTCGTCATTAGAAGCAGCCCCTCCGAATCGCGGTCAAGCCGACCAACGGGGAAAAGGCGCACGCCTGCGTCCTTTACTAAATCGCAAACGTTTTTACGCCCCAACTCATCCTTTGCGGTGGTAACGTATCCGCGCGGCTTGTGCAGCATTATATACACCTTTTCGGAAATCGGCACTACCGCCTTACCGCGAACCGTCACTTTATCCCTTTTGGGGTCAACCTTTGCGCCTATAACGGCAATATGCCCGTTTACCTTTACCTTTCCGCTTTCTATAAGCTCCTCGGCTTTTCGGCGCGAGGCTACGCCGCATTCCGCAAGGTGCTTTTGCAGTCTTATTCTGTTATCCTTCATATTTACTCCTAAATGCTTAATAATATGTATTTTATATTGGCTAAAAGCCGTGAATAAACGCTTTGCCGCGGCTTTGTTACCGCAATCTCGCGCGGCGCTTTTATTTCCACAGTTTCAATCATATTTCCGTTAAAGCTGTATTCTGCGGTGCCTACCGTTTCGCCGCGGGATATGGGCGCATACAAAAACTGCGGCAGGCGTATTTCGCAGCTTATTTTTTCGGTTTCAAGCGTGTTTATGATATACGGTTCTATAAACACGTCAAGATTTTCATTATCCGAGCCGATAACGGGCAGCGAAAAATGCGAAATCTGCGGGGTGTAGGAGGTCTGACCTATCAAATCAAGCCCGTAATCAAGCAGAGCCGCATGGTCGCGCCAGTCGTCGGGGTCGCAAAGCGTTACGGCTACGGCGAGTTTACCGTCTCTTTTAGCTGCCGAAACAAGGCAACGCCCCGATTTTTTGGTAAAGCCCGTTTTTACACCCACCGCGCCCTCATACAGCTTTAAAAGCTTATTGTGGTTTGAAAGGGTGCGCTTATAGGGCGGGTTGCCGTAGCATAAAGTGGCGGTTTTTGAGGCGGCTGCTTTGGCAAATTCCTCATTTTTAAGCGCAAAGGCGGCAAGCAACGCTAATTCCCGCGCAGTAGTGTAGTGTTCCTCCGCGTCAAGCCCCGAGGGGGTTACAAAGTGGGTGTTTTTAAGCCCCAGCTCCGCCGCGCGACGGTTCATAAGCTCGGCAAATGCTTTAACAGAGCCCGAAATCGCAATCGCGGTGACGTTTGCCGCGTCGTTCCCCGATGCTAAAAGCATACCGTAAAGCAGGTCGTGCAAAGTTACGGTATCGCCCGGCAGCAGCCCCATTGAAGACCCCTCAACCTTTAGCATATCCGCCGTTACGGTTATTTCTTTTTCCAAATTGCCGTGCTCGCAAAGCAACAAGGACGTCATAATTTTAGTCGTACTTGCCATAGGCAGGCGCGTATCTGCATTTTGACTGTACAAAACTTCGCCGGTATCGCCGTTTATTACTGCCGCCGCTTTGGCAGACGTGGAAACGGCGCTTACCGGCAATGAAAAAATTATACATATAATAACAAGCGCGACAATTTTTTTCATAAACTCCACCTCTTAAAAAGTTTATTAAAAGGCGGGAGTTTATATTACTGTTCTTCCTTTTTACGCTTATCCTTTGAGAAAAGCTCCTTTGCGCGCTCAATAACATCGGGCGCCATTGCAAACGCTTTTTCGGCGGAGCTGAGTTCATTATATACGGGCATCATTTTAACGTTGCCGTCGCTAACGGCTATAAAGGCAACGGGCGCTATTGTAACCCCTGCGCCGCCACCGCCGCCGAAAAGCCCCGATTGGGTCTTGCTCGGGAAATCGCTGCCGCCTGTTGCAAGCCCGAAAGAGACTTTAGAAACGGGCAGCAGGGTAACGTTGCCCACCACTATCGGGTCGCCGATAATGGTGTTTGCGTCCACCATTGCGCGGAGCTTGTCCATAGTTACGTCCATAATGCTTTTAATGCTGTTTTCGCTCATAATTCATTCCTCGTTTTAAATTTATTAAATTCCGAAAGCGCCGCAACTGCGGCAGCCAACAGGAAGAATAGCCGTAGTTTTACACGCGCCGAAAATGCGAAATCGGGCTTTGTGCTTTCAAAATCGGCGCGAATGTCAATTTGTTTGAAAGCTATATTTGAAAGTGAATCAAGCAGGCTCAAAATCGGGTACACCGCCGAGCATACCGCGCCGTAATAAATTGCGGTAAGCGCCGCGTTGTCCGCTGCAACCTTTATTCCTAAACAAAGACGTGTGATTTTAATATGCCGCAGCTGCTTTTTTATTCGTAAAATAAGGGCTTTTATAAAAGACGTTATTTCACTTAAAGCAACCCTAAAGCCCTTTTCGCGGTTTAGCTTTTTAAAGGGGTTTTCCGCCTGTTTTTCGGCTTTTTTATCGCTTTCCGCGTCTGCTTTGGGCTTTTTAATATCCTGCCCCGGTTCTATTTTATAAATTCGTATTCCCGCAAATCTAACGGTCATAAAAAAGGAGTCGGTGTACTTAATATCAAGGCTTATAGGCAGAAAAAGCAGCAGAACGATTAAAAGAACTACCGCGGAAATAATAGTTAAAGCAATCAAGCGGTCACGCTCCCCGAAGTTTCCGCCGCCGTTTCCTCGTCAAGCGGTATTTGCTCGGCGGTGCTTTCCTCGGCGTTTTCGTTTTTAGGCAGCGGGGGCAAGCCCGATAAATCGTTTATACCGAAGCAGCGCAGAAAATTTTTGGTGGTGCCGTAAAGCAGGGGCTTGCCCGGTAATTCCAGTCTGCCGCGCTCCTCAATAAGCCCTTTTTCCACAAGGGTGGTAACAACGCCCGAGCAGTCAACGCCCCTTACCTGCTCAATAAACGATTTTGTAACGGGCTGATTGTAAGCCACAACCGCCAAAACCTCAAGCGCGGCGGGGGATAAAGGGGTGCGCCGCCTTATATCAAACATTTTCTTTATATAATCGGCATATTCCGCCCTTGTTGCAAGCTGATAGGTATTATCAAGCCGCAAAAGCTCCAAGCCGCTTTTTTGTTCTTTGAGCTTTTTTTCAAGCGATTCCATTACCTTTACAACCTTTTCGGGCGCAATATCAAAAACCTGCGAAAAGCGGTCTATGCTTTGCGGCTCGCCGCCCGAGAAAAGCACCGCCTCAAAGGCGGATGTAAGCTCTGACATTGTCATTTGCGTTTATGCTCCTTAATAAGTGTTATGTCGGCGTCCTCTGCGTCGCCCTCAATTTTAACACGGTTTCCCCTGCAAAGCTCCAACACCGCCAAAAATGTGGCTACAAGCTCCGAGCGGCTGTTTGCCGTTTTGTAAAGCGACATAAGTTTTTTTGAGCCGCCCGACCATAAATTGCGCATTACGAAAACTATTTTGGTTGATACGGCGACAATCTTTTTCGCCACAATTTTGGTAAACGGCGCGGTTGAGGGGGGCAAGCGGCGCTGACCTCTGCCCACCGCCGCAAGGTATGAAAGGTACATAACGTCGGGTGAGTGGGTGAGCTCATAAGTATTGTCAAATTCAAGCTCGGCGGGCTTGCGCACGAATTTATCAAACCCTACCTGCATAGCAGATAACTGCGCAGCTATTTGTCGGCAGGTCATATATTCAAGCAGCTCGCCCGTAAGCTCTTCTTTAAGTTTTTGCACTTCCTCATGGCGCGGTAATAGGCTCACGGTTTTAATATACAAAAGCCTTGAAGCCATTTCGAGAAATTCGCTTTTAATTTCCATTTCCTCATTGCGGAAACGCTCTATTTGCGCCAGATACTGGTCTATAAGCACCGATAGCTGTATATCGTAAATATTAAGCTTGTTTCGGGCTATAAGCTGTAAAAGCAGGTCAAGCGGACCCTCAAAGCCTTCGATTTTATAAGACGGTATATATTCCATAATCAAATAAACGCCCTGAACGGCAATGAAGCCAGCATATTTAAAAACCACATAACGCCGTTGCTTAAATACCCCAGCGGTTTATCGAGCGCGCCGAGCCATATTAAAGCTAGAAGCGCAAAGAATATATAGCGCTCATAGCGCATAAGGGCGTAATACTGCTTGTCCGGCAGCAGCGCCGATAAAAGGCGCGAACCGTCAAGCGGGGGAATGGGTATAAGGTTGAAAACGGCAAGCGAAATATTTATGCTTGCAATGTAGAAAAAGAAGATTGCAATATAAAGAAATACCGTGCCTGTAAGCAGATACTGAAAAATATTGCAGATAATAAGCGCGATAAGCGCAACAATAAGGTTGGAAACAGGACCTGCCAAAGCGGTAAGCGCCATATCGCGCTTGGGGTGTTTAAAATAGGTCGGATTTACGCCTACGGGCTTTGCCCAGCCGAAACCGACAAGCAGTATGCACGCGGCGCCTAAATAATCAATATGCGCAAATGGATTAAGCGTCAGCCTGCCCTGATAGCGCGGGGTGGGATCACCGAGCTTTGTTGCGGCAAATCCGTGGGCAAATTCGTGTATGGGTAAGGTTAAGAAAATTACAACGAGAGAGGACAGTATATAGGCTATACCGCCGCCGACCGATGTTATTCTTCCCGATAAAAGTTGATTTATCAAGCTATACAGCTCCGTTCCGATAATTATAGATACTATAATTATATAACAAAACAGAAATAATTACAAGATATTTTTACCGCCGTAATGTTAACAGTTTATAAACTTGCTTTTTGCGGATTTTGGGTGTATAATTGACAGGTTGAAAGTAGGCGAGTTTATGAAAGCAAATTATCATACGCATACGGTGCGCTGCAGGCATGCCGAGGGAGACGAGCGCGAGTATATCGAAAACGCGATTGCCGCGGGAATGAAAATTCTCGGCTTTTCCGACCATACGCCGCAGTTTTTTAAAAGCGGGTATGTTTCAGGCATGAGAATGACCCCCGACGAGGCGCCCGGATATGTAAGCTGTATTAAGAATTTAGCAGAGGAATACAGCGGGAAAATAAAGATTTACACAGGCTTTGAGGCGGAGTATTTTCCGTCGCTTTTTCCTAAGCTTAAAAGCTTTTGCATAGAGCATAATGTCGATTATATGATACTGGGTCAGCACTTTTTGAACAACGAGGACGGCGGCTTTTACGTAGGCTCGGGCAGCAGCGACCGAAAGACCCTTAAAAAATACGTCGATCAGGTAACAGAGGGCATAAGCACGGGCTGTTTCAGCTATATTGCCCACCCCGATGTATTTTTATGCTTATCGGACGCCGACTGGTACTACACCGAAAACGAGCGGCTTTGCGAGGCGGCAAAAGCGCTCGGAATTCCGCTTGAAATAAACATGCTGGGGCTTATGGGCAAACGGCACTATCCGTCCGAAAGATTTTTCAGAATTGCCGCAAAGGTGGGGAATGATGTAATTATAGGGTGCGACGCACACTCGCCCGATATGCTGCTTAACACCCAAATGCAGAAAAATGCGTATGATTTTGCCGTGTCTTTAGGCTTAAAGCCGCTTGAAGAACTCAACTTAAAACAAATTAGGTAAGCTGAATCTATATTAGGCAAATACCGCAAGAAGGAGGATATCAACATGCAGGAAGAAGACATTTTTGAATTGATAGACGGGAAGAAGTATGCGCGATTGCGAGAACTGCTTTCGGAAATGAACCCTGCTGATATAGCGCAGATATGCGATGATATCCCCGAGCGGGAGCTGCCGGTTATTTTTAGAATACTGCCCAAAGAGCTTGCGGCAGAGGTTTTTGTTGAAATGGACCCCGATATGCAGCAGCTGCTTATTGAGGCATTCAGCGATACCGAGCTGAAAGAGGTTATGGATGAGCTGTTTATGGACGATACCGTTGACGTTATTGACGAAATGCCCGCAACGGTGGCAAAGCGTATTTTAAGCCAGACAGACCCCAAAACCCGCAAAATGATTAATCAGCTGCTGGCATACCCCGATGACAGCGCCGGCAGCATTATGACCACCGAGTATATTGACCTTAAAAAGGATATGACGGTGGAACAGGCGTTTGACCGCATACGCGCGATAGGTATTGATTCAGAGACTATATACACCTGCTACGTTATAGACCGCAGCCGCCATTTGCTCGGAATAGTTACGGTTAAGGACCTGCTTTTAAACAGCAAGACCTGCGTGCTTTCCGATATAATGGACGAAAACATTATATACGCAAACACTCTGGACGATAAGGAAGAGGTTGCGGGGCAGTTTGAAAAATACGACCTTATGGCGCTGCCCGTGGTTGATAAGGAAAACCGTCTTGTGGGCATTGTAACGGTTGACGACGCTATTGACGTTATACAGGAAGAGGCAACCGAGGATATTGAAAAGATGGCGGCTATTTTGCCGTCTAACCGCACCTATTTCAGAACGGGCGTGTTTTCAACCTTTAAAGCGCGCATACCCTGGCTTTTGCTGCTTATGATTTCCGCCACATTTACGGGCGCCATAATATCCAATTTTGAAGAAAAGCTGACGGTGCTGCCCGCGCTTATAGCCTTTATACCTATGCTTATGGATACGGGCGGAAACTCGGGCAGTCAGTCCTCTGTTACCATTATCCGCGGTATTTCACTCGGCGATATTGAGTTCCGCGATATTTTCAGAGTAATATGGAAAGAGGTACGCGTGGCACTTTTGTGCAGCACGGCGCTGGCGCTTGTTAACTTTGTTAAAATGATTTTGGTGGATTATTTAATGCTCCATTCATTCGACCACGGCAAGCAGATAGCCGAAATAGCGGTTGTGTGCCTGACATTATTTTTCACCGTTATTGTGGCGAAAATTGTGGGCTGCACGCTGCCCATACTCGCAAAAAAGGTGGGCTTTGACCCCGCAGTTATGGCAAGCCCGTTTATAACCACTATAGTGGACGCAATTTCGCTTTTCATTTACTTTAACATTGCAATATCCATACTCGGCATTTAGGGGATAAAACATGGCTAACGATAAAATAATAATAAAGGGCGCAAACGAGCATAACCTTAAAAATGTGGACGTGACACTGCCGCGCGATAAGCTGATAGTTTTCACGGGGCTTTCGGGCAGCGGTAAATCGTCGCTTGCGTTTGATACCATATACGCAGAGGGGCAGCGGCGGTATGTTGAGTCGCTTTCCTCCTACGCGCGCCAGTTTTTGGGGCAGATGGAAAAGCCCGATGTTGAAAGCATTGAGGGGCTTTCACCCGCAATATCGATAGACCAAAAGACTACATCCAAAAACCCGCGCTCTACAGTTGGGACAGTTACAGAAATATACGATTATTTAAGGCTATTATACGCGCGGGTGGGCGTTCCGCACTGCCCTGTTTGCGGCAAGGAAATAAGCCAGCAGACTACCGACCAGATAGTAGACAGAGTAGCTGCCCTGCCCGAGGGCAGCAAAATTCAGATACTCGCGCCCGTGGTAAGGGGCAGAAAGGGCGAGCACGCAAAGGAGCTTGAAAACGCGCGCAAGCAGGGCTATGTAAGGGTAAGAATAGACGGGAATATTTACGATTTATCCGAAGAGATAAAACTTGAAAAAAATAAAAAGCACAGCATTGAAATTGTGGTGGACAGGCTTGTGGTAAAGGAAGGTATGCGCTCCCGCCTTGCCGACAGTATTGAAACCGCCGCTGCCGTTTCGGGCGGCACGGTTACGGTGGACGTGATAGGCGGGGAAGAGCTGCAATTTTCGCAAAGCTTTGCCTGCGAGGAGCACGGGATCAGCATTCCCGAGCTTACCCCCACAATGTTTTCTTTTAACAGTCCGTTCGGTGCATGCCCCACCTGCACGGGGCTTGGCATTTTTATGAAGGTAGACCCGCAGCTGGTTATAAACGACGAGTCAAAATCGCTGTTAGACGGCGCTATTCGCGCCTCGGGCTGGGGGGTAAACTCTTGGTTTTACCCCGATTCGGGCAGCATTGCCACAATGTATTACAACGGACTTGCCGATTACTACGGCTTTGATATAAACACGCCCTACAAGGATTTATCGGACGAGGTAAAGCACGCCGTGCTTTACGGCACAAACGGCGTAAAGCTGAAACTAAAGCGCAGCGGCACCTTCGGCGGCGGGCAGTATGAAGCGCCGTTTGAGGGGGTTATAAATAACCTGGAGCGCCGCTATAAGGAAACTACAAGCGACTACGCGCGCGCCGAGATTGAAAGCTATATGACCGAGCGCCCCTGCCCCGATTGCCACGGCGCAAGGCTGAAACCTGAGTATTTAGCGGTTACGGTTGGCGGCAAAAGCATTAAGGAATTTTGCGATTTATCGGTAACGGACGAGCTAGCCTTTTTAAATACCCTGAACTTTGGGCAGCGCGACGGTATGATTGCAAAGCCAATATTAAAGGAAATACGCGAGCGCCTTACCTTTCTTGAAAGCGTGGGGCTTGAATACCTTAACCTTTCACGCTCATCGGGTACGCTTTCGGGCGGCGAGAGTCAGCGAATAAGGCTTGCTACGCAGATAGGCTCATCCCTTATGGGGGTGCTTTATATACTCGACGAGCCGAGCATAGGGCTGCACCAGCGTGATAACGACAGGCTTATAGCCACCCTTAAAAGGCTGCGCGACCTTGGAAACACCGTTATTGTGGTGGAGCACGATGAGGACACAATGCGCGCCGCAGATTATATTGTGGACGTAGGCCCGGGAGCGGGTATTCACGGCGGCAATATAGTATTTTCGGGCACAGTGCCCGAGCTTGAAAAGTGCACTGACTCTATAACCGCCGATTACCTTACGGGGCGCAGAAAAATACCCGTGCCCGCAAAAAGGCGAAAGGGCAACGGCACATTCCTTGAAATAAAGGGCGCGGCGGAAAACAACCTTAAAAAAATAAACGTTAAAATTCCGCTGGGCACATTCACCTGCGTAACGGGAGTTTCGGGCAGCGGTAAGTCATCATTTGTAAACGAAATTGTTTACAAAGTGCTTGCAAACAGGCTTAACCGCGCAAAGACGATACCCGGGGCGTACAAGAACTTTGAGGGTACTGAAAACCTTGATAAGGTAATAAATATTGACCAGGCGCCCATAGGCAGAACGCCGCGCTCAAACCCCGCCACATACACGGGCGTTTT
>CAJJPG010000019.1 GCA_905193585.1 uncultured Oscillospiraceae bacterium | reverse complement strand
CACTGGGGTG
The DNA here is from genome assembly GCA_905193585.1 of uncultured Oscillospiraceae bacterium. Lineage (GTDB taxonomy): Bacteria > Bacillota > Clostridia > Oscillospirales > Acutalibacteraceae > UBA737. The sequence goes on along the minus strand of CAJJPG010000019.1, from coordinate 21,787 downwards.
GTATTGGCGGGGATAGAGCGCAGTCCGAAAATCTTTGATTTTCGAGCGAGCGGCATTCCCGTCCAAGATCGTGTCGGAATACGACACGATCAATTAAAAATAACTTACTTTTATTCGCTTGCCCATTTTTTTAAGGCAATCGGACAGCTCGGTTACAAGCTGCATTTTAATATTGAAATTTATGGGCAGGTCGGGGTTTTGGTGCGCAGGGTTTATCGCCCTGCCGACGAAGAAGTTAATATCTGTCGCTTCCTCAAAAAGCAGGCGGCAGATAAGCGACGCGCCGTCCTTTTTAATGCCCCACTGCGAATAGCTTTCGTTATCCTTTAAATAGTCTCTTGCGTAGGAAAGCACCTTGTTTATGGTTATAACGCCCTCTGTAACAAGGTCTACGCCCTCAAGCTCGGCTATCGGCGGTACGTCCTTATCAATAAATTCAAGTTTTGGCTTTAATGGCTTGCCGAGATATTTCGCCGCTATGGACGAGGTTGTGCCGCCGCAGATTATGTGCTTGCCCTCCTTCGAGAAGAAGAGGGTCATCATTCTGTCGCAGTCATCCCTGTTTGAGGGCGGGCCGAACAGCAAATTCATAGGCTCGCGTTTTCTAATTTTTACTACGCAGGCGGTGGCGTCGTCACCCGGTTTTTCGCCGTAAAGTCGGTTGCATTCGTCAATAAGTATGGTGGAAAGGGTCTTCGCGGTATAGCCCACGGGGTAAAAGGTCTTCATAAATTCGACTATATCCTTGCGCTCCCAGCCGAAATTATACTCCGTGCCTATTCCCGCGTGGGGGCAGCCGTCGCTCATAAGCACGAACATATCGCCCTCCTGCAGCCTTATTTTTGATTGGTAGATTTTTTTACCCTCAATATTAAGCTCGGTTTTGGGGTAATCGTACTCCTCACCGTCACGCAAAAGTATTGCAACCGGGTTATCGTACTGTATAAGCTCCGCCTCATTGCTGCCCACAATGCGCAAAATGGTAAAGGTGGAATATGCAACCTTGCGCACCGAGCACACGGGCAGGGTGGCGGCAATGGTCTGCACGCAGTCTTCAAGAGACAGCCCCGCCGCTATCATGGTGGAAATTATTTTTGAGGTAAGGGTGGAAAGAATACTTGCCTTAACTCCGCTGCCGAGCCCGTCAGCCAGCACTACAACCGTTGAGCCGTCCTCTTGCTCTATTACGTCTATATGGTCGCCGCAAAGCTCCTCGCCCTCATGGTAAATACTGCGGTAGCCGATGTCCGCGCATAGGTTATTCATCGGTCATCGACTCCTTCAGCTTAGTAAGGGCAATTTTGGTTTCCGCCGCGGTTTCGCCAAGCAATGACGCTATTTCCTGAACTATGCGCATCTGCTTATCCACAACCTTATCGGCGGTTTCCACGGTCTGGCGGCTCAGCTCTTCCTTGCGCTGCTTTTGCTGCTCTTCATCCGAAACATCGCGCATAATACAGATAAGCGCCTTGTATTCCTTATCAAGCACAATAGTTTGCTCAATATACTTATCATATTCGGCAAGGTAAACCTTTTCGTCCCTTACCGTTCTGCCCGTGCGCTGCACGTCCATAAACGGCTTGGGGTCTAAAATGCGTATTATCGGCTCGCCCATAACGTCCGATTCGCGCGGAATATTCATAAGTTTCAGAGCCGCGCGGTTTATCTGCTGCACCTCGTATTTATCGTTAAGCACCACAATGCCGTTGGGTGTGTTGTTTATAATATTATCCGAGAAGTTCTCGGCGCGCTCTTTTAAGAAGGGCAGACACATTGAAACCTCGGCTTTGCCCTGAATTATGGCAACCGCCTTTTCGCGGCAGGTATTGTAGCCGCAGGAGCCGCAGTTAAGCTCATCCTCGGGTCGCAGCTTGCCCATTCGGTGCAGTGCCTCGCGTATCTCGCTTTCTGATGGGTAGGGCAACTTTCTGCCTATGTACTCCATTTCCTTTCGTAGGGTAAATGGGTCTGGCTGCGCAACGTTAAAGTCCTTTTTGCCGGCATAGTGCGCCACGGCGTAATAATCCCTTACGGGCATTCTGTGGTATTTTTCCATAACGGGACCGCCTATACAGCTGCCCGCACACGCCGACATTTCTATAAAGCAGTGCTCAATGTTGCCCTCTTCAATATCGTGCAGCGCCGCCATACAGTTTTCCACGCCGTCTACCGCCAAATATGTATAATCGGGGCGCATATTTTTCTGCATTGTTTTAAGAATACCGCCCGTGGTGGGGAAAAATCTTGCAAGGCTTTCGTCCGATTTATCAAGCTTTTTCTCTGGAACAATTCCCGCCGCCTCAAACCATTCGGTCAGCTCCTCATAGGTCAGCACCGCGTCGGTAATGCCCGTGTAGTAGTCGGCTTCGTCCTTTTTTGCAACGCACGGACCTATAAATACCGTTTTGGCGCTTGAGTATCTTTGTTTAATATCCTTGCAGTGCGCCTGCATGGGGGAAAGCACATCGGCAAGGTAGGGAAGACATGACGGGTAATACTTCTGAATAAGCAGGTTTACCGAGTGGCAGCAGGAAGAAATTAAAATATTTCGGTCGTCTTCATTAAGCAGCCGTTCGTATTCGCGCTTTACAATGGTAGCGCCCACGGCGGTTTCCTCCGCGTCGGCAAAGCCGAGCTTTTTAAGCGCCGCCTTTAATTCCTCAAAACCCACGCCGTCATAATTCGCTATAAACGAGGGCGCAACACTTGCAATTACTGGCGCGCCCGAGTCTATAAGCACCTTTACGCGCTCGGTCTCGTCGGCTATCTCCTTTGCGTTCTGCGGACATACCACAAAGCACTGGCCGCACAGAATACACTCGTTTCCGACAATATTCGCCTGATTTCCCGAAAATCTGATTGATTTCACGGGGCAATGCCGAATACACTTATAACAGTTTTTACAGTTGGATTTCTTCAGCTTTAAAAATTCCGACATAATGAAAGGTCATTCCTTTCCTATTAGGCTTTGGCTAATATGTATTCTTCAAAAAATGATTTCGCGGTTTCGGGGGATACCGAGTAAAGCTCGCCGTCCACCGTTACGCAAACGCCCTGCTGGCAGTTGCCCATGCAAAACGTTCCGCCAAGCTCCACCTTGTCGTTCAGCTCATTTTCGGCTATAAGGTGCTGAAATTCCTCAACAACCTGCCTTGAGCCTTTTAAATGACATGAGCTCCCGATACATACTGTAACTTTCATTTCCTGTTTTCCTCCGTTTTTTATATTGACCGTATTCCGAGGGGATATTTTTCCCTCGGAATACGAACGATTTACTGATAATCTACAACATCAACCCACGAGAGCAGAAACTCCCGCTCCTCTGCGTTGCCCTTTACCGACTGCGAGGCGGCAACTATCGGCAGCCATTTTTCAATATACTGCCTTGCGGTGTCGCTTTTTTTGCAGAAAAGCTCCATATATTTTTTGGCGCCCTCAATATTGCCGTCAAGCCAGAAAAGCAAATAGGTTCTGGCAACATCGGCAGAGGCGTTGCCCTGGGTCGCGTGCGCCCAATCTATAATATACGGTGTTCCGTCGTCGGTTATGATAATGTTTGAGGGGTTAAAATCTCCGTGGCATACCTTGTTGTGCCGCGGCATACCCTCAAGCCGCGTGTGCAGGTCGTAGCGGGTGGTGGCGTCAATATCCGCCTGATTGATTTTTCGGTTCATTTTATCTTTGAGTTTTGTAAGCAGGGGGGCTTTTTTTGAGTGAATTTCCATTTGAATATCCACAAAGCGTTCAAGGTATTCATCAAATTTATCGGGGTTTTCGGTCATTAGCTGGGCTAAGGTTTTACCCTTTATATATTCGCTTATAATCGCCCACTTGCCGTTTTCGGTAGAAACGCTGAGAATTTTCGGTATATTAAGCCCGGTTTCCTCAATCCGCGCCTGATTCAGCGCTTCGTTCAGTATATCCGCCTTTGAATACCCGTTTTCAAATACCTTTATTACGCGGTCGCCGTCCTTATATACCGTCTTACCGGTGCGAACCGCAATTATTTTATCAAGCTTCATATTTCCGTCTCCTTTCCTGTTATATTTTTTCGTGTGTGCCGTAATAAGCGTTCAAATACATTTGCTTAATTTCGCTCATAAGCGGGTAGCGCGGGTTAGCGCCCGTGCACTGGTCGTCAAACGCCTGCTCTGTCATGCTGTCAAGCCTGTTTAAAAAGTCTTCTTCGTCTGGCACATAATCGCGTATAGTCTTCTTTATACCGATTTTATCTTTAAGAGCGTCAAGCGCCGCAATAAGGCTTTCAACCTTTTCTTCGTCGGTTTTGCCGCCGAGGTTCAAATAATCGGCTATTTCGGCATAGCGCGCCTTGGTGTGCGGGTAAGCGTACTGCGGGAAAGTTCCCATTTTTGCAGGAACGTCAGCCGAATTAAAGCGTATTACCTCGTCTAACATAAGCGCGTTTGCAATGCCGTGGGGTAAATGATGAAAAGCGCCCAACTTATGCGCCATAGAGTGGCACACGCCCAAAAACGCATTGGCAAAAGCCATGCCCGCCATGGTGGCGGCGTTCGCAGTTTTTTCGCGCGCCTCGGGGTCGTCCTCGCCGTTTTCATATGCGCGGGGCAGATATTCAAACATAATTTTAAGGCTGCGCAGTGCTAAGGAATCGGTATAATCGGTCGCGAGCATTGAGGCGAACGCTTCCATACTATGCGATACCGCGTCGATCCCCGAGGCGGCTGTAAGCCCTTTCGGCGCGGACATTTGCAGGTCTGCGTCCACTATTGCCATATTCGGCATAAGCTCGTAATCGGCAAGCGGGTATTTAATGCCCGTGTCGCTGTCGGTAATAACCGCAAACGGAGTAACTTCAGAGCCTGTTCCGGCAGAGGTGGGCACGGCTATAAAGTAAGCCTTTTCGCCCATTTTCGGGAAGGTGTAAATGCGTTTTCGTATATCCGAAAAGCGCATTGCCATATCGGTAAAATCGGCGTCGGGGTGTTCGTAAAGCACCCACATAATTTTCGCCGCGTCCATTGCGGAGCCGCCGCCTATTGCTATTATAACATCCGGCGCGAAGTTTGTCATCATTTCTGCGCCCTTTTTTGCAATTTTCAGCGTCGGGTCGGGTTCAACCTCGGAAAATACGGTGTAGGCTATGCCCATATCGTTCAGTTTATCGGTTATGGGGCTTGTGTAGCCGTTGTCATACAAAAAGCGGTCGGTAACTATAAACGCCTTTTTGCGGGGGTTTATCTCCTTTAATTCTTCAAGCGCTATAGGCAGGCAGCCTTTTTTAATATAAACCTTTTCGGGGGAGCGGAACCAAAGCATATTTTCTCTCCTCTCGGCAACGGTTTTAATATTAAGCAGGTGCTTTACTCCCACATTTTCGGAAACCGAGTTTCCGCCCCAAGAGCCGCACCCGAGGGTGAGGGAGGGGGAGAGCTTAAAGTTATAAAGGTCGCCTATGCCGCCCTGCGAGGATGGCGTGTTTACGAGTATGCGGCAGGTTTTCATTCGGCTTGCAAATTCGGCAAGCTTTTCTTTTTCGGTAACCGGGTTTAAATATATTGAGGATGTGTGCCCGTAGCCGCCGTCGGCAATTAAGCACTCCGCCTTTGAAAAGGCGTCCTCTGCATCCTTCGCTTTATACATTGCAAGCACGGGGGAGAGCTTTTCGTGGGCAAATTCCTCTGTAGGCTCCACGCTTTCAACCTCGCCTATCAGTATTTTTGTGCCGTCCGGCACATGAACGCCCGCAAGGTCGGCAATGGTTTTCGCCGTTTGACCCACTATTTTAGCGTTCAGCGCGCCGTTTATAATAACGGTTTTGCGCACCTTTTCCGTTTCGCCGCGGTCAAGAAAATAGCAGCCGCGGTCGGCAAATTCCTTTTTGACTTTTTTGTAGACCTTATCAAGCACTATTACCGATTGCTCCGACGCGCATATCATACCGTTATCAAAGGTTTTGGAATGAATTATTGAGTTTACCGCAAGGGTAATATCCGCCGAGGCATCAATTACGGCGGGCGTGTTTCCCGCGCCCACGCCTATTGCGGGCTTGCCGCTTGAATACGCGGCGTGCACCATTCCCGGTCCGCCCGTGGCAAGAATTAAATCTGCCTCTTTCATAATGATATTAGTCATTTCAAGCGAGGGCTTATCTATCCAGGCAATAATATCCTCGGGCGCACCCGCAGCGACTGCCGCCTCAAGCACGGTTCTTGCCGCCTCGGCGGTGGAGTTTTTTGCACGCGGGTGGGGGCTTATAATAATTCCGTTGCGCGTTTTAAGCGCAAGCAATGTCTTAAAAATTGCGGTTGACGTGGGGTTGGTAGTGGGAATTACCGCCGCTATAACGCCTATCGGCTCGGCAATTCGGGTTATACCGTATTCCTTATCCTCCTCAATAACGCCGCAGGTCGTTGTATCCCTGTAGGCGTTGTAAATATATTCCGCAGCGTAGTGGTTTTTAATCACCTTATCCTCAACCACGCCCATGCCGGTTTCTTCCACCGCAAGGCGGGCTAAAGGTATACGCTGACGGTCGGCGGCGGCTGCCGCCGCTTTAAAGATACTGTCCACCTGACTCTGCGAATACTCCGCAAACCTTTTTTGAGCCGCACGGACTCTTTTTAAGGCGTTTTCAAGCGATTCGGCGCTGTCAATTACAGGATATATCTTTTTCATGGCATTTTCTCCTTCGGTAAGATTGTTAATATTTTAACATACTTTCGGGCGGTTATGAAATGCCTTAATTACATACCGCTATATATCAATTATATAGTAGTATATACATTATATTGTTTTTTATTTGAAAAATCAAGGAACTTTACAGATTTTTTACTATTAAAAATGCAAAAAACCGCCGAAAGGCGGTTTTTGCGGGGTTAACCTATAATTCCTATTATAAATATTGCAAGTATAAGTATCGGCAGGACGATAAGGAAATACCATTTCATCCATTTTGCAACCTTTAAGCCCTTGCCGGTATTTGCTTCTTTTCTGTAATTATCAAAGCCCCAACCGAATTTTGTAACGCAGAAGAGCAGGTAAATAAGCGACCCCAGGGGCAGCAGAATATTGCTTACAATAAAATCCTCGGTGTCAAGAATATCCCTGCCGCCTATAAGGTGAACATTGCTCCATAAATTATAGCCCAAAACGCAGGGAATACTTGCTATAAGAATTACAATGCCGTTTATCAGAGCGGCTTTTTTTCTGCTCCATCCGAGCGTATCCATACAAGAGGACATTATGTTTTCAAACACCGCTATAACGGTTGAGAACGAGGCGAATGTCATAAACAGGAAGAAAAGCGCGCCCCAAATTCTGCCGCCTGACATATTAACAAATACATTAGGCAGTGTAACAAAAATAAGCCCGGGTCCCTGATTTACTTCAATTCCGTAGCTGAAGCAGGCGGGGAAGATTATAAGTCCTGCGGAAATCGCCACAAAGGTGTCAAGTCCGCAAATGCGCGCGCCCTCGCCCATCAGCGAGTGCTCCTTGCCCATATAGCTGCCGAAAATCTCCATTGCCGCAATTCCAAGGCTCAAGGTAAAGAATGATTGATTCATGGCCGCAGCTATAACATTGCCCAGCCCTACCGATTTAACGTTTTCTATGTTCGGCACAAGATAAAATTTAAGCCCTTCGCCCGCGCCCGAGAGGGTAAAGCTATGTATTGCCAAAATGAGTATAAGCACAAAAAGCGCGCTCATCATAACCTTGCTTACTCTTTCAAGCCCCTTTTGCACGCCTATGCTGCAAATAAGTATTCCGGCAATAACCGTTATGGCCATCCAAAAGCCCATTTCGCCGGGGCTTGCCAACATATCGTTGAAAACCTTGCCCGCGTCCTCATATCTGTAAGAGCTTAATACCGATTCAGGCGTGCTGCCCGAGGGGAAAGTGCCGATTAAAAACTTAAAGAAATAGTTCAGCATCCATCCCGAAACGGTGGTGTAGTACATCATAAGCACATAGCAGCCTATTATTGCAAACCAACCGTGAATGTGCCATTTGTGCCCGGGCTTTTCAAGCGCCTTGTAAGCCGGCACCGCGCTTTTGCGGCTTGCTCTGCCCACGGCTAGCTCCATTGTTAAAACCGGCAGACCCATTATAACCAGCATTAAAAGATAAATAAGAACGAAAATTCCGCCGCCGTTTTGCCCCACAATAAACGGGAAGCGCCAAACGTTGCCTATGCCTATTGCGCAGCCTGCGCTGACGAGCAGAAAACCGAGCCGCGATTTAAAAGATTCTCTCTCCATTACATAAACCCCTTTTAATTTTTAATAAAAATATTATATATGAGAGGTCGGAAAATGTCAATAATTCAAATTTTTGCGAATCTTTTGCCGTCCAAAGGCTCCATTATTTTGCGTAAGCAAATAGGGGTGGTTGCTCCCCGCAGTGTGGCTGGGCTGCTTTGCCTCCCTCTGACGGGGGTGCCTAAATCGGATTGAAATTTATTATGTTTTTACCTTATTATTGCAATAATAAGTTTTTCCTTAAAGCGGCAAGGTCGGAGATAAACGTTCCCATTAAATCCTTGCCGTTGCGCGTATCTAAAAGCGGCATATCAATAACGCAAATATAGGCGCCTATTTCCTTGGTAAGTATTCGCCACTGGTTTTGGATTTCCTCGTAATTGCGCCCGAGCCTGTCAATGCTTAAAATATAAAGCAGATCGCCCGCTTTCAGCCTTTTAAGCATTTTCTTGTACTGCGGGCGTACAAAATCCTTGCCGGACTGCTTATCTATGTAAATATTGCCCGCCGAAATGCGTTTTCCATTCATAACAATAAGCTGTCTTTCTTCGTTTTGGTCTGTGCTTGATACTCGCACATATCCGTATTCGGTCATAAAAAATCATCCCCCTGCCTATATAATACATGGAGATGGCTTGATATTAAAATGTAAACATTATAATATGAGGATATTTTAATTATTATTTTTAATAAGAGCGTTTTGCGCTCGTGCCGCGCAGGGCACCCTATTTCTGTGCGGACAGAAATAGGGGAAAGAGCCGTCGGGAACCCTGTTGATTGGGTTCCCGAACCCTCCTGAACAACCAAAGGGGCAAACTCCCCTTTGGATACCCCTACTGCGTAAAGCAAAAGTATGTGTGGTAATTTTACTTTTTTATTCCAATCTACGCCGATGTTACGGTGTAGGCTCGCTGAAAAGCCCGATATGCGGCGGGTAATAGCTCCAGCGTATAAACAGCACTGTAAACACGCCCGCAAGAATTGCCGAAATATAAATTGCAGCCTTGCTTTGCAGGCAGCCGCATTTAATAATTGCGTATTTTATAAGCAGCATTACAAACACGCCTATAAAGAACGAAAGCACGTTTAAAAACGGTATATCATAGCCGATAATTCCGGTATATGTGTAAAAAAACATAACTATTGAAAGCATACCGCCGAAAATGCCCGTAACAGCCGCGGGAATATAATTCCGGGGTCTGTTTTTCATTATAAAGTATTCTATAACCGAATAAATAAGGGCAGGGAAGAAGATTAGCTTTAAATGCTCCCATGTGCTTTCGTTTACGGGAAAGAAAAAGCCTATAAAATGATTGTCGCCCGTCCAATCGTACACGAAGTGCCACAGTGTACCCACAGCGCCCACTATAATAAATTCAAGCACGGCGTTTAATTTTTTCATATAATTATCACCCATAACATATTATGAGGATAATTATGCCGATTATTCCGCAATTACGGCTATTAAAAGCAGCAAAAAGCCGAAAACGCAAAGTAAAAGGTTTCCCGCCTTGCGCCAAAAAAGATACCAGTCGCTCGGCTCGGCGTTTTCTGAGCCTGAAATTGTAAAGCTTAAACGAATTTTTTCAAAGAACCAAAGCATACGGGGCAAAAACGAGCTGATAATTCCAACAACAAAGAAGAGCATTGAATACAAAATAAGCTCGGGATTAAACCTTTGAAGACGTGCGCCGACAAACAGCAGCACGACCGAGAGCAGCAGACCGCCGACGGATACAAAGCCCGTTATTCGGTCAAAGGTCGTTACGGAAAGCGGGTCGCTTTCGCGTATAAGCCTATCACCCGTATTGGATATACGCCCGTTTATCTCGGTTTCATACGCCTTTGAGGCGGGCGCGGGCAGCTTTTCGCCGCAGTCGGCACAGAAAAAGCGCTCGTTGTTGTTTATTGCGCCGCATTTTTCGCAGACCTTCATAGATGGCACTCCCCTTTATTTTTCTGTTTTTACTATAAACGAAAAATCGATATATCCGTCCCCCGGGACGGTGTAAACATCGCTTAAAGCGGAAGAGTATGCAACGGTGGTATTTTGGAACAAAAGCGGGATAATGTGCGTGCCGCGAAGTAATTCCGCCTGCACCGCGTCGGCGGTTTTGCCCTTTGCGGAAACGCCGAATTTTTCGGCAAATTCCGAAAGGTTTTCACTGTCGGCGCGAATGGGAAACACGGCTATCGGTAAATCGCGGTTTTTAAGCTGCGGGGTCAGCTTTTCGGCGCTGCTTGCGGTCTCGATATTTATAAACGCGCCGAGTTTGTTTTGCCAGTGCCCCACAATATCGGTTATGATAGATTTTATATTGCCGTCATCGTAAAAATAGAGCTTTATATCCGACGGGAATTTTTTATCGGGTAGATTTTTAAGCTCCGCCGAGTAAAGTGCTTTCGCACCGTCATAATTATAGGAAAGCATACCCGCCGAGGTTTTTTCACCCGAAATAACACCCGGGAAAAGGGAAGCGGCGGCGGAATAGCCCGGCTTTAAATCGGCTGAATATACCTGCTCGCCTATAAGCATTGCAAGGCTTTTACGCAGATTTTCCGAAAGGGAGTCATCCATAGTCATAACCCAGCATATATTCTGATAATCGGTTATTTTAAGCCCTGCCGAAAGGGCGCCTTTTGACAGCGCGGAATCTATAAATGTAATATCCACATTGTTATCCAGCAGCCGCTCATATGGCGTTTTATCCTTAGCGCGGGTTAGATAAACCGCTGCGTTTTTGGCTTTAAAGGTGCCCTTGTAGTTATCAAAGGAATAAAGCCGTATTCCGAAAGAGTCCTCGCCGTCGTTCCAGCGCCCGAGTCTGTAGCTGCCGCAGGATATAACGGTATCAAGCGTCAGCCCGTATTTGCCGCCCGATTCATTGAAAAACTTTTCATTGCAGGGCATAGCAACGCTTGTGGTAAGGCTTTCTTCAAAGTCAGGGTCATCGTATGCCAGCTCAATTACAACCGTGTGCTCGTCGGGAGCGGATATGCCGAGGGTATCGGCGCTTTTTTTGCCGTTATAAATATCCTGCGCGTTTTTTACGGCGAAAAGCCGCGAGGCATAGGGTGCGGCGGTTACGGGGGTTACCGCGCGGCGCAGCCCGAAAACAAAATCGGCGGCGGTAAGAGGCTCTTTATTGCTCCATACGGCGTTTTCGCGCAGCTTAAAGGTGTATTTAAGCCCGCTTTTTTCAAAGCTTTTCGCCGCACCGCAAACAACGGCGCCGCCCGAATTTTTTCTGAGCAGCCCCTCGTAAATATTTGTAACGATTGACAGCTCCGAATCGGTTGAGGCGGTTTGCGCGTCAAGCGTAAAGGGGCGCTCGGGCAGTTCGTAATAAATAATTGCGTTTTGGTAGCTATCTTTGCAGCCGACCGATGTTATAAGTAAAGCAAGCGCCGAAAACAGCGCGAAAAATTTAAAACAGCATTTCATTTAAATAACCTTCTGAATATTTTCTATGGGTATTTTACCACAAAAAAAGTTTATTTGCAATAACAACAAAAAACGGACGAAAAAATTTGTTAAAAAATTGTCGAAAGGGGCTTTTCAAATGAAAAAATATATGTTATACTACATAAGTATATGTAGATTCATATATATGAATTGTGCATACAATTATTCGAAGGAGGATTCGTTTAATGCAAAAAAAGATCAGTAAGCTTCCCTTTAAGGGAACAGCTGAACAGGAAAAAAAGCTGCGCGAAATAATTGACGCCAATAAGCACGATAAAAGTCTTTTGATGGCAGTTATGCAGCAGGCGCAGGACGTTTACGGCTACCTGCCTATGGAGGTTCAGGAAATGATAGCCGAGGGAATGGACGTGCCGCTTGAAAAGGTTTACGGTGTTTCCACATTTTACGCGCAGTTTTCGCTGTCGCCTAAGGGTGAGTACAACATATCCGTATGTCTTGGCACCGCGTGCTATGTTAAGGGCTCGGGGGATATTTTCAACAAGCTGAGCGAAAGACTCGGAATCGGCGCGGACGAATGTACCGAGGACGGCAGATTTTCGCTTACCGCTTGCCGCTGTATAGGCGCTTGCGGCTTGGCGCCGGTGCTTACTGTTAATGATGAGGTTTACGGCAGACTGACCGTAGACGATGTTGACGGCATACTTGAAAAATACGGCTTCGGTAAATAAATCCTGAAAGGATACTCCGCATATGAAGATCGGTACTATAAAAGATTTGCTGGGCGCACAGGTCATCTGCTGCGAGGAGGGGCTTTCACGCCACGTTTATTCCGCCTGCGGCAGCGATATGATGAGCGATGTGCTGGCATATGTAAAGGATCAGGCGGTGCTGCTTACGGGGCTTGTTAATTTACAGGTTGTAAGAACCGCCGAAATGATGGATATGAACTGCATAGTGTTTGTGCGCTCTAAAATGCCCACTGCCGAAATGATTGAGCTGGCTAAGGATTGCGGTATGGTAATTCTTGCTACCGATAAAAGAATGTACGAGGCTTGCGGTATTCTTTACAGCAACGGTCTTGTAGGGAACAGGGTTAAAAATGCCTGAGGCTTTGAAATTCCACTTTGACGTTGACGGGGAGGATTTTACATCGGCAGGTAAGGCCTCGGTTCAGGTCAAGAAGAATTTAAGGCAATTAGGGCTGCCGCCCGAAATAATACGCAGGGTCTCCATTGCAATGTACGAGGGCGAAATAAATATGGTAATTCACGCAGGCGGCGGCGAAGCCGACGTTACCGTGAGTGAGGACTGTATTGAAATATTCCTGCATGACAAAGGACCGGGAATTAAGGATATTGAGCGGGCTATGCAGGAGGGGTACTCCACAGCGTCCGACCAGATACGTTCTTTAGGTTTCGGCGCGGGGATGGGGCTGCCCAATATGAAACGCTATACCGACAGTATGGAGATAAACTCCACGGTGGGCGTGGGTACGGACATTACAATGAAGGTTATGCTTTGAAAAAATATTTTCGGCAGGTGCTCAAATGAACAGATATGAACATTCGGTTTACCTTGACGAAAAAAAGTGCAGCGGCTGCACCGCGTGCTTAAAGCATTGCCCCACGGAGGCAATAAGAATAAGGGGCGGCCATGCATCAATAGACCCCGACCGCTGTATAGACTGCGGCGAATGTATAAGGGTATGCCCGCATAACGCGAAAAAGGCGGTTTGCGAAAAGCTTTCGGCAATGGATAAATTCAAGTGGAAAATCGCATTGCCCGCGCCCTCACTATACGGTCAGTTCGATAATTTAGAGGATGTTGACTATGTGCTTGACGGTCTTATAAAAATCGGGTTTGACGATGTGTTTGAGGTTTCCGCCGCGGCGGAACTCGTCAGCGCGTACACAAGGCTTTACCTTAAAACCGAGGGGGTTAAAAAACCCGCTATAAGCTCGGCGTGCCCGGTAGTTATAAGGCTTATAGGCTTGCGCTTTCCGTCCCTTACCGATAATATTATACATATGCTGCCGCCAATGGAAGTTGCGGCAATGCTTGCCCGTAAAAAGGCAAAGCGGGAACACCCCGAATTAACGGACGAGGAAATAGGCGTTTGCTTTATTTCGCCCTGTCCTGCCAAGGTAAGCTATGTTAAAAACGGGTTTGCAGGCTATAAAAGCCAGGTAGATACGGTGGTATCAATCAACGATATTTACTTTCAGCTTATAGCCAAAATGCAGCCGAAGGCGGATATAAAGTCGCTTTCAAACTCGGGTATGATTGGCATTGGCTGGGCAAGCACGGGGGGAGAGGCTACCGCAATATTCAACGAAAGCTACTTAGCGGCGGACGGAATTGAAAACGTGATACGGGTGCTTGATCAGGTGGAAAACGGCAATATACCGCCGCTTGAATTTATTGAGCTTAACGCGTGTTCGGGCGGCTGCGTAGGCGGGGTTATGACAATGCAAAACCCCTTTATAGCAAAAGCGCGGCTGCAGACGTTAAGAAGATATTTGCCCGTTTCGCAAAACTTTCTTTCAAAGGAAGAAAGCTATATTCCCGAAAGCTACATTTTCAACGAAATACCTACCTATCACCCGATTTCCAGACTCAGCGACAGTATGGCTGAATCAATGCGGATGATGGCGGATATTCAAAAGCTGCGCGATACCTTACCCGGTATTGACTGCGGCGCGTGCGGAGCGCCTAACTGCCGCGCGTTTGCAGAGGACACGGTAAGAAGTAAATCCTGCGGGGCAAAATGTCCCTTATACAAGGAGGGCGACGGTAAATGACGGTAGAAGACCTTTTGAAAAACGGTTTCGGCGCGGTTGCAACCCCCGAAACGGACAGAGAAATAACCGGCGTTTATATAGGCGACCTTTTAAGCTGGGTAATGGGCAGGGCACAATCGGGCGACGCGTGGATAACCATAATGTCCAACGCCAATATTGTGGCGGTAGCAGCTCTTGCGGACACTGCCTGCATAATAGCGGCGGAGAGCGTGGAAATACCCGCGGACGTTCGCAAAACAGCGGAGGAAAAGGGCGTTAATATACTGTCATTTTTGGGTTCTGCTTATGATGCCGCGGTAACGCTTCACTCGCTTTTATGAGGTATTACTACGATCTGCACATTCATTCCTGCTTATCCCCCTGCGGGGATAACGATATGACGCCCGACAGCATTGCGGGAATGGGTGAGCTGAACGGACTCGATATTATGGCGCTTACCGACCATAATACCCTAAAAAACTGCCCTGCGTTTTTCAAAGCGGCTTACAGGCACGGAATAATTCCCGTGGCGGGAACAGAGCTTACAACGGCAGAGGATATTCACGCGGTTTGTCTGTTTGCCACACTTTCGGGCGCTATGGAATTTGAAAAGGTGCTTGAAGAAAGAAGAATAAAAATCAAAAACCGCCCCGATATTTTCGGGGAGCAGCGTATTACCGATGAAAACGATAATATCACGGGTTATGACAATTATCTGCTTATAAACGCTACTTCTTTTTCGCTTGAAGAAGTGCCGCAGGCGGTGGAAAAATACGGCGGCGTGTGCTTTCCGGCACATATTGACAGGCAGTCAAACGGCTTGCTTGCAGTGCTGGGCTTTTTCCCCGAAAAACCGTACTTTCCTTTTGCGGAGGTACATGGCGGGGAAAAGGCAGCGGAATATGCCGAAAAATACGGCAAAAAAATTATAACAAGCTCCGACGCTCACTATTTATGGAATATAAATGAGCGCGGCGCTTACATAGAGCTTGGCTGCGGCAGGGAAAACGCCGCACAGGCGCTTATAAACTATTTGCGGGGTGCGGTATGAAAGAAATATCGCTTAATATACTTGATATAGCCGAAAATTCGGTGAAGGCTAGGGCAACGCTTACGGAAATTACCGTGAACGAAACCGACGATACGCTGACGCTTAAAATTTCGGATAATGGTTGCGGAATGACGGCAGAAACGCTGAAAGCCGTAACCGATCCGTTTTACACCACGCGCACCACGCGCAAGGTGGGAATGGGGCTGCCGCTTTTAAAAATGGAAGCGGAGCAGACGGGAGGCACTTTCGGTATCTCATCAAGAGCCGAAAGCGAATACCCCGAAGACCACGGAACCGAAGTCACGGCGGTTTTCAATAAAAAGCATATTGATTATACGCCGCTCGGAGACGTTGTTTCAAGTATTGTGACCTTAATACAGGGTCACCCCGATACCGATTTTCTGTTTACGCACACTTATGGGGACAAAAGCGTGACCCTTGATACAAGGGATCTGCGTGCAGTTCTTGAGGAAGTGCCGCTTAACAGTTATGAGGTGCTAAAATTCATAGAAGAAACCTTAAGAAAGGAAGAAAACATATGAAATCATTGGCTGAATTACAGGCAATAAAGGAAAAAATGCGCGATAAGGTCATTCTTCGCGAGGGCGTTAACAGCGTTCGCGTAGTTGTGGGAATGGCTACCTGCGGTATTGCGGCAGGCGCGCGCCCCGTTTTGAACGCTTTGGTTGAGGGCGTAAACAAAGAGGGGCTTACGGAAAAGGTGACCGTTTCACAGACAGGCTGCATAGGCATTTGCCAGTTAGAGCCTATTGTAGAGGTCTTTGAGCCGGGCAAGGAAAAAATAACCTATGTTAAAATGACTCCCGAAAAGGCAGCGCGCGTAATTGAGGAGCATCTTAAAAACGGTAACGTCGTAAACGAATATACGATAGCCGCTCATAAGTAATAAATTGGAGGTAAAAAAATGATTCGTGCACATGTGTTGATCTGCGGCGGTACCGGCTGTACTTCTTCGGGAAGCCACGATATTCAAAAGGCTTTTGCCGAGAATATTGAAAGCTGCGGACTTGCGGACGAGGTAAAGCTCGTACAAACAGGCTGTTTCGGTCTCTGCGCTTTGGGACCGGTTGTTATCGTTTATCCCGACGGTACTTTTTACAGCAGAGTAACCCCCGAGGACGTTAAGGAAATTGTTGAGGAACACCTGCTTAAAGGACGTATTGTTGAGCGCTTGGTTTACAACGATACCGGCAACGTGGCTGATGAAATTGAGGGTAACGTGTCCCTCGGTGATACCGCTTTCTATAAATCGCAGAACCGCGTGGTTCTTCGTAACTGCGGCGTTATTAACCCCGAGAATATCGACGAATACATAGCTATGGACGGCTACGCCGCTCTCGGTAAGGTTTTAACCGAAATGACCCCCGAGGACGTTATTAAGTGCGTTACCGATTCGGGTCTTCGCGGCAGAGGCGGCGGCGGCTTCCCCACGGGCAGAAAGTGGGCTTTGTGCGCGCCGAATAAGGCTCCGCAGAAGTATGTTGTATGTAATGCGGACGAGGGCGACCCCGGCGCGTTTATGGACCGCTCGGTATTAGAGGGCGACCCGCACTCTGTAATTGAGGCTATGGCTATTGCGGGCTACGCAATAGGCGCAACAGAAGGCTATGTTTATGTTCGTGCAGAGTACCCGATAGCCGTTCACCGTTTGCAGATAGCTATTGACCAGGCGCGTGAATACGGGCTTTTGGGTAAGGATATTTTCGGCTCGGGCTTTGATTTTGATTTGCATATCCGCCTGGGTGCCGGCGCGTTCGTTTGCGGCGAGGAAACCGCACTTATGACCTCTATTGAGGGTAACCGCGGCGAGCCGAGACCCCGCCCGCCGTATCCTGCGGTTAAGGGTCTTTACAACTCACCCACTGTTGAAAACAACGTTGAAACCTTTGCAAACATTCCGCAGATTATTCTTCGCGGTGCAGAGTGGTTTGCTTCAATGGGTACAGAGCGCTCTAAGGGTACTAAGGTATTCGCTCTGGGCGGTAAGATAAAGCACACGGGACTTGTTGAAATTCCTATGGGTACGACTCTTCGCCACATAATTGAAGATATAGGCGGCGGTATTCCGAACGGCAAGAAGTTCAAAGCCGCGCAGACAGGCGGACCTTCGGGCGGATGTATTCCCGCAAGCCTTATTGATACCGAGGTTGATTACGATAACTTAACTGCTATCGGCTGTATGATGGGTTCGGGCGGACTTATTGTTATGGACGAAGACACCTGTATGGTTGATATGGCTAAATTCTTCCTTGAATTTACGGTTGATGAGTCCTGCGGTAAGTGCACACCCTGCCGCGTAGGTACAAAGAGACTGCTTGAAATGCTCGATAAAATCACCAAGGGTAACGGCACGCTTGAAGACCTTGATAGAATGGAAGAGCTTTGCCACTACATTAAGCAGAACTCCCTTTGCGGTCTCGGTCAGACTGCGCCTAACCCCGTGCTTGCAACCCTTAAATTCTTCCGTGACGAATATGTGGCTCACGTTACCGATAAGGTATGTCCTGCCGGCGTATGTAAGGATCTTGTTTCTTACTCGATTATTGCCGATAAATGTAAGGGCTGCACAAAGTGCGCCCGTAACTGCCCTGTGGGCGCTATCAGCGGTACTATTAAAAATCCGCACGAAATCAATCAGACCGCTTGTATCAAGTGCGGCGCTTGTATTTCTAACTGCCCGTTCGGCGCAATAATTAAAAAGTAAGAAAGGAGCCTTAGAAAATGGATATGTTAAATGTTAAAATAAACGGTATTTCGGTAAGCGTAGAAAAAGGCTCTACCATATTGGACGCCGCGCGAGCTGCGGGCGTTGAAATTCCCACCCTTTGCTTTATGAAGGAGAAAAACGAGATAGGCGCCTGCCGTATCTGCGTTGTTGAGGCTAACGAGGGCAGGGGCTTCCGCATTGTTACCGCCTGCGTTTACCCAGTAAGCGAGGGTATGGAGGTTCTTACCAACACCGAAAAAATTCAGAAAGCAAGAAGAACCACCTTAGAGCTTATTCTCTCTACCCACGAGAAAAAATGCCTTTCCTGCGTTCGCTCCACAAACTGCGAGCTGCAAAAGCTCTGCCGCGATTACGGCGTAGAGGAATCTGCCTTTGAGGGCTTTAAGCCGACTTACGAGCTTGATACTTCAACCCCCCACCTTGTAAGGGATAACAACAAGTGCGTGCTTTGCCGCCGCTGCGTTGCCGCCTGCAATGAGCAGTATGTAGGCGTTATAGGCGCTAACAACCGCGGTATTGATACGGCAATAGGCACTCCGTTTGAGGTTGGTCTTTCAAATGTTCCGTGTATCTCATGCGGTCAGTGCACCGTTGTATGTCCTACAGGTGCATTGGTTGAAAAGGACGATACCGATAAAATCTGGGCGGCGCTTGCCGACCCCGATAAGCACGTTGTGGTTCAGACTGCTCCGTCTATCCGCGCTACTCTGGGCGAATGTTTCGGTATGCCCATAGGCACCAATGTTGAGGGCAAAATGGTTGCGGCTTTGCGCCGTCTCGGTTTCGATAAGATTTTCGATACCGATTTTGCCGCCGACCTTACAATAGTGGAAGAGGCTAACGAGCTTGTTGAGCGCATAAAAAATAACGGAACACTCCCGATGATAACCTCCTGCTCGCCCGGTTGGGTCAAGTTCTGCGAGTATTATTATCCCGATATGTTAGAGCATCTTTCTACCTGCAAATCACCGCAGCAAATGGCGGGAGCGGTTATTAAGACCTACTATGCCGATAAAATGGGTATTGACCCGAAAGACATAGTTTCCGTTTCGGTAATGCCCTGCACGGCTAAGAAATTTGAAATCGGCAGGGAAGACCAGAGCGCGGCGGGCGTGCCCGATGTTGATATTGCCATTACCACCCGTGAGCTTTCGCGTATGATAATGCGCGCAGGTATCAACTTCACAAATCTGCCCGATGAAGAGTTTGACTCACCGCTCGGCGAAGATACGGGCGCGGCGGTTATATTCGGCGCTACGGGCGGCGTTATGGAGGCGGCGCTCAGAACCGCTAACGACTGGCTTACAGGTAAGGATAACACCGATATCGACTTTACAGCGGTGCGCGGCACACAGGGTCTTAAACAGGCGACCGTTAACATTAACGGCAGCGATATAAAGGTTGCCGTAGCCTCGGGCGCGGCGGCTGCCAAGTGCGTTATGGACAGAATGAAGAACGGCAACCCCGATGGCTGGGCGTTTGTTGAAATAATGGGCTGCCCCGGCGGCTGCGTAAACGGCGGCGGTCAGCCGATTCAGCCGCAGTATATAAGAGATACTGTTGACTTAAAGGCTGTAAGAGCTAAAGCGCTTTACGATCAGGACGCTTCTATGGCGCTGCGTAAATCGCACGAATCCCCCGTTGTAAAGGCGCTTTACAGCGAGTGGTACGACGGCTTCGGCGGTCATAAGGCTCACCATGATTTGCACACAAGCTATGTTCCGAGAAAGAAATATTCAAAATAAGCCGAGAAAATAAGAGAACCCCCGCATTCAGAATTACGAAATTCTGAATGCGGGGGTTTAATATTATTTCAAAGGAGTCGGTCGGTAAGCCGAGTTCTGTCGCGGACGGTTATCTATCTCGACGCGGGATTGCTCCCTGCGCTCAAGCCGCTTTTCGTAACACGCCGGGCAAGCGTATAGTTACATTCAGCGTTGCTCCGAATAGGGTTTACAGGATTCCGGCGTTCCCGCGGAATCGGTGAGCTCTTACCTCGCCTTTCCACCCTTACCGCAAACGGGTGATGTATATACATCGTCAAAGAAAAAATTCTAAGCCTTTTGCGGCGGTATATCTCTGTTGCACTTTCCCTAAGGTCACCCTCGGCGGCCGTTAGCCGCTATTCTGCCCTGTGGGGCTCGGACTTTCCTCGGACATTTCTGCCCGCAACCGTCTGACCGACTCTTTTTTTATTCTACCACATCAGGTGCATTGTGTCAAAATCTTTTTTCGGGAATAATATATAATGTTTGGAGGGTGATTTATGAAGAAAACCAATATAAAATACTTTTTGGCGGCAAATTCCTGCGAGGGGTTTTACTCTGAGTTTGATAAAGCCTACCTGCCCGACGGCGAATGGCGGGCGTATATTATTAAGGGCGGACCCGGTACGGGAAAATCCTCTTTTATGAAACGCTTTGCCGAAAAAGCGGAAAAAGCGGGACAAAAGGCGCTGCGCTGCCCCTGCAGTTCCGACCCGGATTCGCTTGACGCGGTTATACTGCCCGAAAAAAAGGTTATTATTATGGACGGCACCGCGCCGCATACGGTGGACCCGAGATTTCCCGGCGCATGCGAAAAAATTCTGAATTTCGGCGAGTTCTGGAACGACGAGAATTTCAAAACAAATAAACAGGGAATAATAGAGCTGACGCTGCAAAATAAAGCGCTGCATGCGGCGGCGGCAAGATATTTGCGCGCAGCGGGACAGATACTTACCGATAACTACAAAACCGCGCTTGCCTGCACCGATACCGACAAAACCGAAAAATTTGCGGCTAATCTCTGCAAAAAAATAATTCCCGCAAAGCAAAACGGGGTAGGAAAGGAGTGGGTACGCTTTATCGGCGGAATAACGCCGAAAGGCACGGTTTCTTTCCCCGAAACGGTACAGCGGGAAACAGAGCGCCTTATAATAATAAGCGATAAATACGGCAGCGCCGCAAATATAATTATAAACGCGGTGAGGAATGCCGCTCTTTCGGGCGGTTACGAGGTTATAACATTGAAAAATCCATTCCTGCCGTCGCTTATAACCGACCATATTATCATTCCCGAACTGAAAACGGCGATTGTGACCGAAAACGATTACGTTAGGTTTGAAAGCGACGAACGCAGAGTACATTCAAGACGGTTTATATGCCTTAAAAAGCTGCATTTAAGCCGCGAAAGAATGAAATTCAACCGCAAGGCGGCAAACGAGCTTTTAATCTCCGCCGCGCATACCCTTGCCGAGGCAAAGTCGGTGCACGATAAATTGGAGGCATACTATATCGACGCAATGGATTTTAAGGCGCTTAATTTATTCAACGAGGATTTCACCAAATCGGTATTAAAATAAAACCGGGGTTGCAATGGTGCTGCCATAGGCTCCCCTGTGTAAAGGGAGCTGGGTGTCCGGTGGACACCTCTGCAAAGCAGAAGCACCGACCGAGGCGGCAACCGAGACGGTGTTGAGCAAAGCGAAACGGAGGGATTGTTACAAGCCGGGCATTAGATATAGACGGTAGACATTAGACAAATACCCCTAAGTCG
>CAJJPG010000018.1 GCA_905193585.1 uncultured Oscillospiraceae bacterium | reverse complement strand
GAATATACAACGCCCACTTTGGAAGAATTTCGCGGCAGAATGGAAAAAACAATGCAGAAATACCCGTATTTGGTGGCGGTAAAGGACGGGCAAATTGCAGGATATGCCTATGCGGGCGCGTTTGTTGGCAGGGCAGCTTACGATTGGTCGTGCGAGACTTCGATTTATCTTGATAAAAACGCCCACAAATGCGGTATAGGCAAAACGCTTTATGCGGCGCTGGAAAAAGAGCTTAAAAAAATGGGTATTCTTAATATGTATGCCTGTATCGGGTATCCTGCCGAGGAAGATGAGTATCTGACAAAAAACAGCGCCGATTTTCACAGTCATATCGGCTTTACGCAGGTGGGCGAATTTCATAAATGCGGCTATAAGTTCGGGCGTTGGTACAATATGATTTGGATGGAAAAAGTTATAGGCGAGCATAAAGAAAAGCAGGCGCCTGTTACCGGCTGTAAAGGCACAATATAACTTAAAAAACGGACTGTCGTGAAAAACAACAGCCCGTTTTTTAAACTCATTCGATATTTGTAACGTTGCTCATATCATAAAGCCCGGCGGGCTTTCCGTAAAGGAATTTTGCCGCCTTAACCGCGCCTACGGCAAAAATTTCGCGGGATTGCGCTGTGTGGGTAAGGGTTATAACTTCATCGTGCCCCGCAAAAATAACCTCGTGCTCGCCGACTATCGTGCCGCCGCGCACCGAGTGTATGCCTATTTCGTTTTTGGGGCGCTTGCGCCTTACCGAGTGGCGGTCGTACTCATAATTCAGCGTGTCGCCGAAAACCGAGTTAATACCGTTTGCAAGCATTATTGCCGTGCCCGAGGGCGCGTCAAGCTTTTGGTTATGATGTTTTTCTATTATTTCAATATCAAAGCCGTCGCCGAGTATTTTTGCGGCTTTTTTTGCAAGCGCCGCCACAAGATTTATGCCGAGTGACATATTAAATGTGAAAAATATCGGGATGTTTTCAGCCGCCGTGCGTATTTTTTCGGTCTGTGCGTTATCATAGCCGGTGGTGGCAATAACTACGGGCAGCTTGTTTTTTACGGCGTATTCAAGCATAGGCTCCAGCATTGAGGGGTGGGAAAAATCAATTATCATATCGGCTTTAACGTTTATATCGCCGAAAGAAGAAAAAATCGGGAATTTTTCGCCGTTATTGATTTTGTCAACCCCCGCGACGACCGAAATATCGCTGTCGGCAGCCGCCGTGCTTGCCACAAAGCCGCCCATTCTGCCCGAAGCCCCGCATAAAATAATTTTTATCATATGTATTTCACTTCCGCTTTTTAATTGCACCCGATAGGTAAAGGCCCATCGGGTGCATAAAATTTGTAATGTTTTATTTAAGGCAGCCGCACTCTATAAGCTTTTCGCGAAGAACGGCGCGCGCGCCCTCCTCCATAGGATAAAGCGGCAGGCGGCAGGGACCCGCTTCAAGCCCTAACATATTCATAGCCTCTTTTACGGGAATGGGGTTAACGTCGCTGAAAAGCGCGTTCATAAGCCCCACATACTTTATTTGCATTTCCGCGGCGGCTTTTGTGTGCCCCGCAAGATACTCGGCGCACATTTTGTGCATAACCCCCGGCAGGAAGTTTGAAAGCACCGAAATAACGCCAATTCCGCCGAGCGACATCATAGCCACGGCCTGGTCGTCGTTTCCTGAATAAATATCAAGGTCGTCCCCGCAGAGATAGCGCGTTTTCGCAACCGAGGATAAATCACCGTTAGCCTCTTTGGTGGCTACTATATTCGGGTGCTTTGAAAGCTCCTTGTAGGTTTCGGGCTTAATTGCAACCCCCGTGCGCGAGGGAACGTTGTAAAGAATTATCGGCTTATTAACGCGGTCGGCAATGTAGTTGTAGTGCGCCACAAGCCCGCGCTGCGAGGTTTTGTTGTAATACGGCGTTACCATAAGAAAAGCGTCGGCGCCCGCCCTTTCGGCGTCCTCGCAAAGCCCTACCGAATACACCGTGTCATTGCTGCCCGTGCCCGCAATAATGGGCACTCTGCCCGCGTTTATCCTTGCGGCGGTTTCAATAACCTTAACGTGCTCATCATAATTAAGCGTGGATTTTTCGCCCGTAGTACCGCAGATAACAAGCGCGTCAATTCCGCCCTTTACCTGCTCTTCAACAAGCGTTTCAAGGCACTCGAAATTTACGCTGCCGTCTGCTTTCATAGGGGTAATAAGTGCCGTGGCTGCTCCCGTGAATATACGTTTTTTCATAAAAGACCACTCCGTTTCTTACAAAATCAGTCCATATAACCCTTTGCACAGAGTAATTCGGCTAAAAGCACCGCGCCGCCCGCCGCGCCGCGCAGGGTATTGTGCGATACGCAGACAAACTTATAATCGTACTGCGTATCTTCGCGCAAACGCCCGACGGATATTGCCATACCGCCCTCGGAATCTCTGCAAAGCTTGGTTTGCGGCATATCATCCTCGGTGTAATAATGTAAAAATTGCTTGGGCGCGTGGGGCAGGGAGAGCGCTTGCGGCTCGCCCGAATAGTTAGCCCATATTTCAAGTATTTCTTCTTTTGTGGGTTTCTTTTTGAAATCAACGAAAACCGAGGCTAAGTGACCGTCCGATACCGGCACGCGAATACACTGCGCGGTGAATTTCGGGCTTTCAGCCGGTACTATTTCGCCGTTTTCTATCTTGCCCCAAATTTTAAGTGGCTCTTTTTCGCTCTTTTCTTCCTCGCCGCCGATAAAGGGGATAACGTTATCTATCATTTCGGGCCAGCGCTCAAAGGTCTTGCCAGCGCCCGAAATTGCCTGATAGGTGGAAACCAGCACCCTTTCAACACCGAATTTTTCATCAAGCGGGTAAAGGGCGGGCACATAGCTTTGCAGCGAGCAGTTTGATTTAACCGCAATAAAGCCGCGCTTTGTGCCGAGGCGCTTTCTCTGCGCGGGTATTATTTCAAGGTGCCCGGCGTTGATTTCCGGTATTATCATAGGTACGTCGGGCGTGAAGCGGTGCGCACTGTTGTTTGAAACAACGGGGCACTCATGCTTTGCGTATTTTTCTTCAAGCGCCTTTATTTCGTCCTTTTTCATATTAACGGCGCAGAAAACAAAATCTACCCGTTCGGTTATTTTGTCAATATCGCGCTCGGCGTCAAAAACGGTCATATCCCGTAAATTTTCGGGTATAGGCTCTTTCATAGCCCAGCGGCTGCCTATAGCGTCGGTATATTTTTTATCGGCTGAATTTGCGCTCGCGGCAAGCGCGGTCACATTAAACCACGGGTGATCATGCAGCAGCAGCGCAAAGCGCTGACCCACCATTCCTGTAGCGCCGATTATACCGACATTGTACTTTTTCATTTGAAAACACATTCCTTCTGAGACATTTTTAAAAATTCAATCTTGAATTATATTGCCTTATGCAATATAATTAACTATAACATTACAGATAATGTTTGTCAATTTATTTTATGCCGAAATATCAAAGAAGTTGTGGATAATTTTATGAAAACAAGCGATTTTTATTACGACCTGCCCGAGGAGCTTATAGCGCAAACGCCCGTTGAGCCGAGAAATTCTTCAAGGCTTATGGTGCTGCCGCGAAACGGCGGTGAAATTAAGCATAAGCATTTTTACGATCTGCCCGAATTTTTAAAGCCCGGCGACTGCCTTGTGCTTAACAATACCCGCGTTTTACCCGCGCGGCTTTACGGCACGCGGGAGGGCACGGGCGCGGTAGTTGAATTTGTGCTTTTACGGCAGCACGGCAACAAGCTTTGGGAGTGCCTTGCGGGCCCCGGCAAAAAGGCTAAAACGGGGTATAAATTCAGGTTTTCCGATAAGCTGGCGGCAACCGTGACCGACGTTTTGGAGGACGGCAACCGTATGATAGAATTTGCCTGCGAGGGCGATTTTTTCGCGGTGCTTGACGAGGTGGGGCAGATGCCCCTGCCGCCGTATATAAAAGAAAAGCTAAAGGATAAAGAGCGCTACCAGACGGTATATTCAAAGGACGCAGGCTCTGCCGCCGCGCCTACCGCGGGGCTGCACTTTACAAAGGAAATGCTTGAAAGCATTAAGGCTATGGGCGTGAATATAGCCTATGTTACGCTGCATGTAGGGCTTGGCACTTTCAGACCCGTTAAGGTAGAGGACGTAACGCAGCACAAAATGCACACCGAGCATTATTACATACCCGAGGAAGCGGCGAAAACCATAAACGAGACCCGCAAAAACGGCGGCAGGGTAATATGCGTAGGCACTACCTCCTGCCGCACGGTTGAAAGCTGCGCGAAGAAATACGGCGAGATAAGGGAGTGCTCGGGAGACACCGATATTTTCATTTACCCCGGCTTTGAATTTAGGTGTATGGACGGGCTTATAACCAATTTCCACCTGCCAGAAAGCACGCTTATAATGCTGGTATCCGCCTTTGCGGGATACGATAACGTGATGAACGCCTACAATACCGCCGTAAAAGAAAGATACCGCTTTTTCAGCTTCGGCGACGCAATGCTGATTTTATAAAATAATAAGGGAATAGATTTATGTACAAACTTTTAAAACAAGAGGGCAGCGCGCGGCGCGCCGAATTTACAACCAACAGGGGCACCGTTCAGACCCCCGCGTTTATGAACGTGGCAACCGCCGCGGCAATTAAAGGCGCGGTTTCCGCCGGGGACTTAAAAACTCTCGGCTGCCAGATAATGCTTTCAAACACCTACCATTTGCACGTCCGCCCGGGCGATGAGGTCATACGCGGCTGCGGCGGTCTTCATAAGTTTACAACCTGGGAAGGACCTATTTTAACCGATTCGGGCGGGTTTCAGGTGTTTTCGCTTGCCGACCTGCGCCATATTACCGAAGAGGGGGTAACCTTTGCCTCGCATGTGGACGGCAGACGTATCTTTATGGGCCCTGAGGAAAGTATGACAATACAGTCAAACTTAGGCTCTACAATCGCAATGGCGTTTGATGAATGTGTTGAAAACCCCGCCGAGTATTCATATTCCAAAGCCTCCTGCGAGCGCACCGCGCGCTGGCTTGCGCGCTGCAAAAAGAAAATGGCGGAATTAAATGCAATGCCGGGAACGGTAAACCCAGAGCAAATGCTTTTCGGAATAAACCAGGGCTGCACCTACACCGATCTGCGGGTTGAGCATATGAAAAGAATAGCCGAGCTGGAGCTTGACGGCTACGCAATAGGCGGGCTTGCCGTGGGCGAGCCTACCGAGGTTATGTATGATATAATTGATAACGTAACGCCGCATATGCCGCAAAATAAAATACGCTATTTAATGGGCGTGGGAACGCCCGCGAACATACTTAACGCCGTGGAACGCGGGGTAGATTTGTTTGACTGCGTAATGCCCAGCCGCAACGCGCGCCACGGGCATTTGTTTACCTCAAAGGGAATTATAAACCTCAACAATAAAAAATACGAGTACGATATGTCCCCGATAGATGAAAACTGTGGATGCCCCGTTTGCAGAAGGTACAGCAAGGCGTATATAAGGCATTTGCTTAAAAGTCAGGAAATGCTTTCGCAAAGGCTTACGGTTATGCACAATTTGTGGTTTTACAATCACCTTATGGAGGATATAAGAAATGCGCTTGATAACGGCTGCTTTGCCGAATTCAAGCGCGAAAAGGAAGAAATACTGTCAACGAGGATTTAAAAAACCGCAGTTTTAGTTTAAAGAGAAAAGATAGAATCTTTCTATGATTTTAAACCTTTTTGCGCTCATGCCGCGCAGGGCACCCTATTTCTGTACGGACAGAAATAGGGGAAAGAACCGTCGGACACCCTTTTGATTGGGTTTCCGAACCTTCCTGAACAACCAAAGGGGCAAACTCCCCAACGAACACCCCTACTGCGCAAAGCGAAATATGTATAGTGATTTTACCGTTTTATCCGCTTCAAATTCGGATTTTTAGATTTCTCAATATTTTCCGACGCTGCCGAAAAGCTTTATCTTTTGCTTTACGGCGGCGTTTATATATTTTACCCGCATTTCCCGTGTTTTAAGATAATCCGCGCCCGTGTTCGTCGTCGCCTATTTTTCCCAAGGCGTAAAGCGGAACGCTGCGGTCTATTTTGGCAATATCGATCGCCGTGTTGGGAACGCAGCCGCCCACACTGCGGGAAACCGAAAGAATATTCGCAAGCATACCCTGCTTTGGGTAATCGCTCACGGTCTTTACGTTATCGGTCAGTATATTTTCCGCAAGAGCAATGCCCTTGCGCTCGCCGGTCATAAGGTAATCTACCGAAACGCCGAATATTTTCGCAATTTCGGGGAATTGGGTTATCTCGGGGTAGCCTAAGCCGTTTTCCCATTTGCTTACAGTCTTATCGCTCACATTAAGCCGACAGGAAAGCTCTGCTTGGGTCATATTGTTCATTTTGCGCAAATCTGCTATTGTGCAGCCTACGCTTTTTGCGTTCATTTATCTCACCTTAATTTTAATTATAACCCTTTATTTCGCGTTTGTAAATCTACCGTTCGCAGAGAATAAAGCGTAGATTTTTAAAATTCAGGTGTAAAAACTCTACGGAAGATATACATTTTTATGTCAGTAAGAAAAAAACGCCCCGCCGTTATCTTCAACCGATAACAGCAGGACGGTTTTTAAAATTCAGCGTTATTTTTGCATAATGTATTCGTCAATCGCTTTGGCGGCGGTTTTACCCGCGCCCATAGCAAGAATAACGGTTGCGGCGCCCGTAACGGCGTCGCCGCCGGCGTAAACTCCGTCGCGGCTGGTTTTGCCGGTTTCCTCGTTTACAATTATTCCGCCGCGCTTATTTACTTCAAGTCCGCTTGTGGTGGACTTGATAAGCGGGTTGGGGGAGGTGCCGATAGACATTATAACGCAATCAGCTCCAACCTCATACTCGCTGCCCTCAACGGGAACGGGACGCGCGCGACCCGATTCATCGGGTTCGGATAGCTTCATTTCCTGGCAAAGAATACTCTTTACCCAGCCGTCTTCACCCTCGATTTTAATCGGGTTGGTAAGGAATTTAAACTCAATTCCTTCCTCCATTGCGTGCTCTACTTCTTCTCTGCGGGCGGGCAGCTCGTTTTCGGTGCGGCGGTAAACCACGGTAACGTCCGCTCCCAGGCGCTTTGCGGTACGCGCCGCGTCCATAGCAACGTTGCCGCCGCCAACTATAACCGCTTTTTTAGCGTGCATAACGGGGGTTGCGCTGCCGTCCTTATAGGCTTTCATAAGGTTATTCCGGGTTAAAAACTCATTGGCTGAATAAACGCCGCAGAGCGCCTCACCCTCAATTCCCATAAAGCGGGGCAGTCCCGCGCCCGAGCCGATAAACACCGCCTCGTAGCCCATATCGAAAAGCTCGTCAACCGTAACGGTTTTACCTATTATCACGTTGGTATCAATTTCAACGCCTAATTGCTTTAAGGTATCAACCTCTTTTTTAACTATTGCCTTCGGCAGGCGGAACTCGGGTATTCCGTAAACCAAAACGCCGCCCGCGGTGTGCAGAGCCTCAAAAACCGCAACCTTATAGCCCTTTTTGGCAAGGTCGCCCGCGCAGGTAAGCCCCGAGGGGCCAGAGCCTACCACTGCGACCTTATGGCCGTTAGGCTCGGGGCGGGTAATATTGCCCTTGGCGTGCTCGTTGTGCCAGTCGGCAACAAAGCGCTCCAGCCTGCCTATGCCCACAGGCTCGCCCTTTATGCCGCGCACGCACTTTGCCTCGCACTGCTTCTCCTGCGGACATACTCTGCCGCAAACGGCGGGCAGACTTGAGGACTGCGCTATTACCTGATAAGCGCCCTCAAAATCGCCCTCTTTTACCTTTTCTATAAACGCCGGTATATGAATATTAACGGGGCAGCCCGAAACGCAGGGCATATGCTTGCAGTTAAGGCAACGTGCAGCCTCTTCAAGCGCGGTTTCCTCGCTGTAACCGAGGGCAACCTCGGAAAAATTGTGATTGCGCACATCGGGAGCCTGAACCGGCATCTCGTGCTTTTTGGGATCCATATTAACAGCCATTATTACCGCGCCTCCTTTTTAAATAAATTGCAGGTTTCTTCATATGCGTGTCTTTCAAAATCGCGGTACATGGCGCCGCGCTTCATAGCCTCGTCAAAATCAACCTCGAAGCCGTCAAAATCGGGCCCGTCAACGCAGGCGAACTTTGTCTGCCCGCCCACGGTAAGGCGGCATCCGCCGCACATACCCGTGCCGTCAATCATAATCGGGTTCATTGAAACAACCGTTTTAACACCCGCAGGCTTGGTGGTTGCCACAACAAACTTCATCATAATAAGCGGACCTATTGTTATAACTTCGTCGTAATTTTCGCCCGCGTCGATAGCCTCTTTAAGCGGGGCGGTAACAACGCCCTTTGTGCCGTAGGAGCCGTCGTCGGTCATTATCGTAAGCTTATTAGAGCAGGCGGAGAACTCATCCTCCAAAATGACTAAATCCTTATTACGGAATCCGACTATGGTGTGCACCTCGCAGCCCTCGGCGTGCAGCTTTTCGGCTATGGGCAACGCGATTGCGCAGCCTACGCCGCCGCCCACAACGCAGACCTTGTGAAGACCATCTGTTTCGGTAGGTTTACCGAGAGGACCCGCAAAATCGGCAAGGCAATCGCCCACATTTTTATGATTCAGCTTTTCGGTGGTAGCGCCCACAATCTGAAAGATAATTTTAACCGTGCCTTTCTCGCGGTCAAAGCCCGCGACGGTGAGCGGTATGCGCTCGCCGTCTTCATCGGTGCGGAGGATAATGAACTGACCCGCTTCGGCTTTTTTAGCCACGAGCGGCGCTTCAATGTCCATCATGGTAACGGTTGGGTTCAGGTTTCGTTTGCTTACGATCTTAAACATTTCTTGGTATCATTCCTTAAATAGATTTAAAAATCCACCTCTGTACCGTAGTAGGTGCATTTGAATAACTTAGCCATAGCGGCGGGGTCAATTGCGCGGGGGTTAGAGCCTGTGCAGGCATCGCCCACGGCGTTAACGGCTATTTCGTCAACCTTTGCGTTGAATTCAGCCTCATCAACACCGAATTCCTTTAGGGTGTGCGGGATATTAAGCTCATCGTTCATTTTATCGATAAGCGCGCAGAGGTTTTCAATAAGACCCTTATTGCTGTTGCCGGGCAGACCTAACATTCTTGCAATGTCGGCGTATCTTTCAGCCGCTCTTCCGTCATGCGCGTTGTATTTAATTACATAGGGCAGGTAAATTGCGTTTGCGCAGCCGTGCGGCAGGTGTCTGTCCTTCATGCTGCCCTCATGGAAAGCGGCGCCGGTTTTATGAGCCATTGAGTGAACTATGCCGAGCAGAGCGTTTGAAAACGCCATACCGGCAAGGCACTGTGCGTCGTGCATGGCGGCGCGGGATTCGCGGTTGCCGTTGTAAGAAGAGGGCAGGTAAGCCGTAACCATTTCAATTGCTTTCATGGCAAGCGCGTCGGTATAGGGGCTTGCAACGGTTGAAACATACGCTTCAATCGCGTGGGTAAGCGCATCCATACCTGTATGGGCTACGAGCTTTTGCGGCATTGTCTGCGCAAGCTCGGGGTCAACTATTGCAACGTCGGGCGTAATATTGAAGTCCGCAAGCGGGTACTTAATGCCTTTTGAGTAATCGGTAATTACCGAGAAAGCGGTAACCTCAGTGGCTGTGCCCGAAGTAGAGGAAATAGCGCAGAACTTGGCTTTTTGACGAAGCTCGGGGAAATTAAAGGGAACGCAGAGCGAATCAAAGGTAACGTCGGGGTATTCATAAAACGCCCACATAGCCTTTGCCGCGTCTATCGGGGAGCCGCCGCCTATTGCGACTATCCAATCGGGCTGGAACTTACGCATAGCCTCTGCGCCGCGCATAACGGTCTCAACAGAGGGGTCGGGTTCAACACCCTCAAACAGCTCAACTTCCATTCCCGCCTCTTTAAGGTAGCCTACTGCCTTATCGAGAAAGCCGAAACGCTTCATAGAGCCGCCGCCGACAACGACTATCGCCTTTTTGCCCTTAAGGGTTTTAAGGTTTTCCATAGCGTTCTCGCCGAAATAAACATCTCTGGGTAAAGTGAATCTTGACATTTGTCATTCCTCCGTTTTTATTTTGTTGTCTTTATTATATACAAAATAAACACAAAAAGGAAATATGATTAATACATATCAGATATATGTTACAGTATATGTCAGTTTTTTACGCAAAAAGTTGATTTTTTTAAGGTGCACTCCCGACAGACAGCACTTTTACCAATCCGTCTTTCGCACAAAATCGAATCTGCATTCCTTTAAAGGTAAATCCGTATATTCTGTCAGGGTCGTTTTGGTAGTGCGGCCGCGGGTCTTCCTCTAAAATTTCCCTTAATTGCAAAAGCGTTTCCGCGTCCAGTGTATTTGCAATGCTTTCGGGAATTTCAACCGCCGCTTTTTCCGCGAATTTTTCAGCGGCAAAGCCGCAGACCGCTTCGGGGTAGGAATCGGCAAAGCTCAAATACGGCTTTATATCGTAAATGGGCGTGCCGTTCATCATATCGATTCCCGAAACCTCAAGCACCGCGCCAAGCTTTTTATCAAGGCTTATTTTTTCAAGCCTTACGGCGGAAAGCCCTATGGGATTCGGTCGGTTGGGGGAGCGGGTTGCAAAAACGCCTACCCGCTTATTTCCGCCCAGTCTCGGCGGGCGCACCGTAGGCGACCAATCGCCGCCGCCAAAGCCTGAAAATTCCCATAAAAGCCATATGTGCGAATATTCTTCAAGCCCGCGCACGGCGGAAATATCGCGGTATTCCGGCTCAAACACTATTTTCCCGCGCAGCCCCTTTATAAGCCCACTTTGCCGCGGCAGCCCGAATTTTTCGGGAAAATCGGTATAAATTTTCGCAATGGGTTGCATTATCCGTTTTCCTCCGTGGGAGTTTCGGGTGTTGATGGCTCCGGCGGAGCTTCCGATGATGACGGGGTTTCGGGTTCGGAGGCGGGGGGTACAGACGGCGTATCGCTTGATGAAATGGACGGGGTTTCCGATGAGGTTACGGTTGACGACGCTGCGGGCGAGATGGACGAGGAGGCGGCGGAAGAGGTTGCCGATGAAACAGATGAAGACTGGTTGTAGTAAATCGGCGTTTCAACCTTTGCGCCTTTTTTATAGTAGCCTATACCTTTTTTAACAACGTCCTCGCTGTCCTCAAATTCTTTTTTATCAAGCCCCTTGTGCACCTCGGTCATAACGTCGCGCCAAATTTTAGCCGCCGCGCCGCCGTTGTTCACATTGTGCGATAAATCAAAGCCGTACCAAACCGAGCCTATATAATAAGGTGAGCCTGCAACCATCCAAAGGTCGTATGATTCGCTTGAAGTACCTGTTTTCGCATATGCCTTGAGCTTATAATTAAAGCCCCTTATTCCGCCACCGGTGCCCTCGCTGCCGTAAACAACCTCCTGCAAAAGGTGGTTCATTATGGTGGCGGAGGCAGGGCTAATTACCTGCTCGCCGGTATCGTCATATTTAATTACGGTATCGCCGTTTGCATGCTTTATTTCGTAATATGTTGTCGGCTTGTGGTAAACGCCCTTATTGCCGAAAATCGCATAAGCCGCGGCGGATTCGGTGGTGGTAATGCCGTAGTGCGTGCCGCCGAGAGCCAGCGCCGCAAGGTTTTTATCAGCCTCAACCAAATGCTTGCAGTGCAGCTTTTGGGTTAAGAAATTATACGAATCGGTAACCCCTACCTCTTGCAGAAGCCGCACGGGAATAGTATTCATTGATTTGCGTATAGCGTAGTTCAGCGTAACCGTGCCCTTATAGTAGCCGTACCATTCCTTAGGTCCGCTCTTGCCGTCGGCATAGTATTTTTCTATCGGCTTATCAAGCACACGGGAAGTGTAATCCACAATGTCCTTATCTATTGCCAGCGCGTAAACGCCTATTGGCTTCATGGTAGAGCCTGGCTGACGCGGCGAATCGGTAGCGCGGTTAAGCCCGCGGTTTGTGGTTTTTTCACCCGCTCCCCCCACTATTCCGACTATATGCCCCTTATAGTCCATAACCGTCATAGCAGATTGCGCGTGCGCGGTCTCGCCGTTATCATAGGTCGCCTTTTGGGGAAAATAGGTGTTAATATTTGTGTAAACCTTTTCCATTTGCGCCTGTATATCGGGCTTTAGGGTGGAGTATATTTTAAAGCCGCCGTTGTAGAACATGGTAGAAGCCATTTGAGTGCTCAAATTATACTTTTCCGCAAGGTCGTCTATTACCTGGTCTATCAGCGCGTCAACAAAATAGCTGTTTATTTCGCCCTCGTATTCGTCCTTTTGCGAATCGTCTATTTTAAGCTCGGTGTTATATGCCTTATCGTACTCATCGTAGCTTATCATTTTAAGCTCCAGCATTTTATCAAGCACCGTTTGCCGCCGCTTTTTGTTTTCCGACGCGCCCTTTTCGGTTACGGGGTTAAACCTTGAGGGGTTTTTGGTTATTGCCGCAAGCGCCGCGCATTCGGTTAAATTAAGCTCGCTTACATCCTTATTAAAATAGTAGTTTGCCGCCACCTGAACGCCGCAAATGCCGTTGCCCAAGGAAATTGTGTTAAGATAGGCTTCAAGTATTTCTTTTTTGGAGAGCTTGCGGGTTATAAGGGTTGCGCGCACAATTTCGCGGAATTTGCGCATGGCGTCGCGGTCCTTATCGTTCGTAACGTTTTTTATAAGCTGCTGCGTTATGGTGGAGCCGCCGAATTCGGTGGAATTGAATTTTAAAAGTTTATTACCCACAGCCGCAAAGGTTCTTTTCCAGTCAACCCCGCGGTTTTCGTAAAATCGTTCGTCCTCAATGGCAATAAAGGCGTTGCCCAATTGCGCGGGCATTTTATCAATTCCCGCCCACAGGCGGTTTTCGCTGCCGTGCAGGCGGCGGTATTCCTCCCACTGCCCCTTAGCGTTCTGAACGTATATGACCGTAGTCATATTCATTTCCATATTTTTAATATTGCTCACGATTTTATTGGACGAGAAAAAGTCTATTTTCCTATCCGATTTTATATAAGTGGGAATAACAAAGATTAAAAAAACAGTCGTTACAATAAGCAGACCCGATAAAAACACGGTCAGCTTTTTAAAAATCTTTTCCATAGCTCCCTGCCTTTCCTGTATACTGATTTGATTATAACACTAACTTGCTTATTTATCAAATATTTTTTAAACATTCATAATGTATTTAAAAATTGGGAATATAATGCATAGGTCTGGAGGAATACGGATGCTTAAATTGGAAAATATTAAAAAGGATTATATTACCGGGGACACCACGGTGCACGCGCTTAAAGGTGTGAGCGTTGAATTTCGCAAAAGCGAATTTGTATCAATACTCGGTCAGTCGGGCTGCGGCAAGACTACATTGCTTAATATTATAGGCGGGCTTGACAGGTACACAAGCGGCGAGCTTTATATAGGCGGCAGGGCTACAAGCGATTTTCGCGACAGAGACTGGGATAACTACCGCAACCACTCGGTAGGCTTTATTTTCCAAAGCTACAACCTTATTCCGCACCAATCCGTGCTTTCAAATGTAGAGCTTGCATTGACGCTTACGGGCGTTCCGCGCGCCGAGCGCCGCCGCAGAGCGGCAGAGGCGCTTGAAAAGGTAGGGCTTGCCGACCAGCTTAATAAAAAGCCGAACGAAATGTCGGGCGGGCAAATGCAGCGTGTAGCCATTGCCCGCGCGCTTGTAAACGACCCCGAAATACTGCTTGCCGACGAGCCTACCGGCGCGCTGGACAGTGAGACATCCGTTCAGATAATGGAGCTTTTAAAGGAAATTTCCAAGGATAGGCTTGTAATAATGGTGACCCACAACCCCGAGCTTGCCGAGCGGTATTCCACGCGTATAATAAGGCTGCTTGACGGAAATATTACGGACGATACCATGCCCTACTCGGGTGATGAAAAAGAAAAAACGGCGGAGAAAAGCGGCAAGCGCCCCTCAATGTCGTTTTTAACGGCGCTCTCTTTATCGCTCAACAACCTTATGACCAAAAAAGCAAGAACCTTTTTAACCGCCTTTGCGGGGTCTATCGGTATTATAGGCATAGCGCTTATTTTATCCCTTTCAAACGGCGTAAACGCGTATATAGCGCGGGTTGAGGAGGAAACGCTTTCAAGCTACCCCATAACTATTGAGCAGACGGGAATGGACGTAAGCCAATTGGTAAGCGACCTTATGGGAAAAAACGAGCCGGGCGGCGACCGCGAGGACGGCAAAATTTACAGCAACAACGTTATGACCGAAATGATGTCTACCATGGTGAACGGCATTTCGGCGAATAATCTTTCGGAATTAAAGAAGCATATTGAAAAGACCTCCGCTTTTTCGGATAATACAAGCGAGATTGAGTATAAATATTCAACGGTTATGAATATATACGATGAAAAGGGCAGCCGCGTAAACCCGAATACCGTGTTTTCTACCGTGTTCCCCGAAAGTCAGAGCAGCAGCGGAAATATGCAAATGTCCTCCTCTTTTTCCAATACCGAGGTATGGACGCGCCTTTTTGAAAATAAAGAATTTTTGAAAAAACAGTATGACGTTATTGCGGGGCGTATGCCTGAGAAATACAACGAAATTGTGCTTGCGGTGGATAAAAACAACCAGATAAGCGACTACGCGCTGTATTCTTTGGGACTAAAGGATTCGGCAGAGCTTGAGGAAATGATGAAAAAAGCGCAGGCGGGCGAAAAAATAGAGCCTACTGCAGAAGTAAGCTACACATACGACGATATTTTGGGGCTTAAATTCAAGCTGCTTTGCAATACCGATTATTTTGAAAAGAACGCCGACGGCACCTGGAGCGATAAAACAGAGGATTCGCTTTACGTTTCTTCAAAGCTTAACACAGCGGCAGAGGATATAACCGTGGTGGGAATAATAAGACCAGACGATTCGTCGGTTGCAAATCAAACGAGCGGCTTTGTGGGCTACCCCGAATCGCTTATGGAGCACCTTATAAACAAGGTGAATGACAGCGAAATAGTAAAGGCGCAAAAGGCCGAGCCCGAAAAGGATGTTTTCACGGGCAGACCCTTTGAGACCGACGCGGATAATATGACCTATGAGCAATTAACGGCATATATAGCCACCCTGCCCGAAAAGGAGCAGGCAGAGTATAACGCGTATATAAGCCAAATGACCGCCGCAGGGCAGACCAAGGAGCAGATAACCGAGCAGTTTAAAGCGGCAATAAAGGAAAAAAGCAACAACGCCACATATGACGGCAACCTAAAGCTTATGGGCGTATCAGACCTTGACGAGCCCTCGGTTATAAATATCTACCCCAAGGATTTTGAGGCTAAGGAGAAAATTTCCGACCTTATAACCGAATACAACAAGGGCGTGGGTGACGCCGAAAAAATAACCTACACCGATTATATAGGTCTTATGCTCTCATCGGTTACGACGATTATAAACGCAATAAGCTATATTTTAATTGCGTTTGTAAGCATTTCGCTTATAGTTTCATCTATTATGATAGGCATTATAACCTATATTTCGGTTTTGGAGCGCACAAAGGAAATAGGCGTGCTGCGCGCTATGGGCGCCTCGAAAAAGGATGTTTCGCGTGTGTTCAACGCCGAAACGCTTATAGTGGGCTTTGCCGCAGGGGCAATAGGCATTGCGGTTACCCTGCTGCTGCTTATTCCCATAAACGCGATAATCGCTGCCATAACCGATATTTCGGGACTTGCCGTGCTGCCGTTTGCGGGCGGTGTTGTGCTTGTTGTTATAAGTATGTTATTGACCCTTATAGCGGGCTTGTTCCCCTCAAAGGTGGCAGCGAAAAAAGATCCCGTTACTGCGTTGCGCAGCGAATGAAAACGTTATAAACTAAGTTTATAATGAAATATAATGTGCAGCAAAAGGGCGTTTGCGCTTTTGCTGCACATCCGGAAGTAAAAAAATTATTTTTCCTTTATTTTTTTACTTGACAAATCAGTAATATATGTTATAATATATCTTGCTTGTTCGGACCATTAGCTCAGTTGGTTAGAGCAACCGGCTCATAACCGGTCGGTCCGCGGTTCGAGTCCGTGATGGTCCACCATAACAAGCATTTTTTTATTTTAGGGGTATAGCTCAGCTGGTAGAGCATCGGTCTCCAAAACCGAGTGCCGAGGGTTCGATCCCTTCTGCCCCTGCCAAATGCGATAAATCCGAACTTCATTACCGTGATAGGTGATGTGTTCGGATTTATTGTTTTTATATCACAAACATAAAAAAGTAAGGCAAAGAGTTTTCGCTCTCTGCCTTGTTTTGTTATGACTTTGGCCAAAATCTGCTTATTGGATAATCATCGAAAACTTTTCTTTCTCCATCTTCCATATCTTCATAATGTTTTTTGGCTGACACATAATCTCCTAATAAAAGATATGTACCAACATAAACATCTTTTCTTATGGGGTTGGCTTCAATAATGGAATGAAGGGTTTTGATATCATTATCGCTAAGGTTTTTCGAGCGAGCTACGGTTTGACAATAATTCAAATCAAGTAAATCCTGTGGGGTAAACTTGTCAGTGTTCTTTAGCCATGTTGCAAATTCAATAGCAGCATCAAGAATATCGTCACGCTTGTCTCCGCTTTCATCATAGGCGCAGAGCATTTCAAGCAATAGCCAAACCAAAGAGCCTGAAAGTTCTTCTGTTATGGGATATGCTTTTATTTTCTCTACTAACTGAGAGAAATTAATATTACAACATCTTAGCATAGAATCTTTCTTGAGCAGAATATGATAAGAAGTGTCGGCTGCCTCACCTGATGCATATTTCAAGTGATATCCTATTGGTGCATCAGTATAAGGAAAAAGTCTACAAAGGGATTTATTTTCCTCATGTTCTAATACACAAAGTTTAACGATAATATTAGCTATATTGATTTCAGGAAAGTGATTATCTCTTAAATCCCATTCGACGAATTTGCCTTGCAAAACGGACTGAGCCAATTTAATTAGTTTTTCTGTATCCTCATCAGTTACAGAATCCATATCAAGCTCACATGTAACCCCGAGAGTATCAAGCAAACTTTTTACGACCTTTAGCCATTGTAGCTGCCTTTTTCGTTCGTCAAGTTTAAATTTTTCAAGTTCTTTTTTATCATTGATATTTAACGGGCACAATACATCTCCAACCATAAAACATTCCGCTTCAATCGCTTGAATGATAAAATCGGCATCTGTTATTCGTTCAGACAGAGTTCCCGTTGGAGTAAAAGTTAAATGATTCGTATCGCCATTTCGTTTGGTAATAGACTTAATGCCTTTACCCAATTTAACGGTAAAAGAATCTTTTTTCTGTTCAATTTGATATTCAGAATAAAACTGAACACCATTCACGCTAATAGGACAGTCACATGTCGTTCCTGTAGCTGTTATTTGAGACAAATGCTCTACTGGCAACTCTAAGCCCCAAGGCAATTTTGCATATATATAAGTTTCATGATCAAACAAGTAATCAAAAGGATTTTCTTTCTCACCAGGAACTCTGGTATAACCAAAAGAAAAACTGGTCACCTGTCCTGTCTTGATCAATTCATCCATTGAGACAGGATCACAAGAAATGGCGGGCAACTGCTTCTTAATATGCGTTGCTGCAAAAAGAAAAACATCGGCAATATCGTTTTTGTTCTTAGGCAACGCTTTTAAGGTGATTCGTTTTGTTTTTTGGTGACCATAATTATTTATCATACGTTTCAGTTCGAATGGAAGAAGATTATTATAATAGATTTGACTCTTTTCACCATCTTCATTTACATACACAACCAAAAAGGTGGTACCACCAACGTTTAGGTAATTTCTTAGATCCGAAAGGTCTACGGAGTATGTAATTGATTTTTTCTTCAAATTATTTTCTTTATGTCCTTTTACCTGAACAGGAACCTTTAAAGTTAAATCTTCTTTGGAATGAACATCTCCTGCTTTACGGTAAACCTCAACATTACCATCCCAGGAAGGCTCACGGTCATTATCGTTAATATTTTGGACGAGATAATCTGTTTTTGAAATGGCTAATCTTACAAATTCTACTCCCATCATTTCAACATTCATACGGAAACCCTCCTGATTAATTTCGATATTATATTACCATATTTTCATAAAAAATACAAGAGCAGAGAGTTTTCGCTCTCTGCCCTTGTGCGCGTTTTAAGCCGTTTTATCGGTGGTCTGTGCCTTTAACGCGGCTAGCTCGGCCTTCCACTCCTCATATTCCTTTTGCCCTTCTTCGCTCTCAAAGAAGGCTTGAATTTGCGGAAGAAAGTGCCGTGCGAGGATTTCTAATTCTTGTTTTGGAATATTGAATTTGTTTGCTGCCATAAGGCAACACAGCTTTTATTCAACTGTTGTCGGGTCATTCCTCCTTTGCATTACCAGACCATACTCATACCTTGCTCATACTCTTCTTGAGTAGAATAGCAAGCGTAAGCCTTTGGTGAAATTTTTCTGCCGAGGATTTTTTCAAGCCTAAGCTTCTCGGCGGTACTTAGTTCTTTTGTGGGGTTTGGTTCGTAGTCGTCCTCGGGCGGCGCTATTGAAAGCAGATCGCCGAGTAAACTTATGAGTCCCGTTGTAACTGTCCTACCCGCATCGTGTGTATGCGCAGGAGTTTTATAATCGTTATACTCATCATAAAGTTCACTGCCAGCCCCTCCAAGTGCAAAATATACTTCGAGGTTATCTTTGAGCAAACGCTCATCGAATAAACTCTTGTCACGGCAAACGTGGTTATCGGGAGTGGTGAAGGCAATATATTTGTATTTATCTTCCCACTTGACGTTATATCCGTGCTCGCGCATACACGCAATAAATTCTTCCTTTGTATCAGAATTGCTTATCGCATATAATGCAAATCGGCGGAGTAACTTTTTCCATTCCGACCATTTGCCGTAACTGCTCTTTTCTTCGGTAACGCTCAGACCATATTCCTGACATAGCTTATTGGAGTAAGCCTTCACCTCTAATAGTTCATCACGGGTTTGATGAAACTTTTTACCGTTTTGATAGTTTACCGAATTCATAATAAGGTGATTATGAATGTGTCCTGTATTATGATGGGTCGCCACCAAGATTTGATAACCGGGAAAGTAATCCGCAAACCGAAGACCGATTTCGTGTGCGGTTTCGGGTGTGAGGTCATCATCGGGAGCGAAGGACTGCACGATGTGATAATAGGTTCTGCCGTCCTCTTTACCGTATTTCTGTTTTACATAACGGAATTCTTCCAACGCCGTATCGGGTGAACATTCAATGCCGCTTATGAGTCTTTGCTCGGTTGCCTCTTTCCTCATAACATAAGGGAAGATATTATTCATCGGGCAATCCGAAGTAACGAATTTAACGATTGCCATATCGCTTTCAACTCCTCTCTTGTTTCCGTAAGGTTTGCTTCGGTAACGAAACCTGCATTAACCGCGCGGGCGATTTGATTTATATTATTACCGATGCGCCTGAGCTCTTCGGCAACATTATCCGCACCGTTTATTACGGTGATTTCTTTTTCCAAGGCACAGTCACGCAGATACTGACTGACAAGTCTGTATGAGGATAGTGCCTTGTGGGTGATGATTTCTTTTTCTTCAGGGGTTACCCTGAACTTTAATAATTCGGTTTTAGTCATCGCCTAAACCGTCCTTCCTGAAATTTTATAGGGGTATGGGCTTAGCCCGACCGCCTTTTATGCGGCCGCCGATGAGGTGGTCGTAACACAAAGGCGAAACTCGCAATAAACGCCCTACCGATAGTTGCTGCTGTAATCCATACGGCAGAAAAAGAAGAATGCAACAATGCAAAGGACTCCCATTGTCATCTACTTTTAACAATGCAGATGGGACACTCTGCAATGTTGCAATCTTTATTCGGGTATAGACCACGCCCAGCCTTTACCGATCTTTCGGGTTTTGATACCGTTAATGTTTTTCTTGGCTTCATTAACGGTGCGCTGTGAAATGTTTTTGTTAGCGGCGGTTTGGAATATTTCCTCTGCCGTAACTTCTTTTCCGTCTGCCAGTATACTGCGGATCAGTTCTTCCGCCACCGCTGTTTTGGTTTCAGCAGAGAAACCACAGAGCAATTCCTCTGCGGATATTTCACTGTAACCGTCAAGCCAATAAAAACCATCCTCATTACCGAGGTTGAAGGCGATGGATTTACCTTCGGGTGCCAGCGAAGATTTATCGTGAACGATAACACGAACATTTGGTTCTTTGCGGAGTCGACCTACCAACAGTACGCTTCTTGCAGCGGCTCGGAAGTCTATTGAGCCAAGTCCTCGGTAGGCACTGCTTGAGCCTTGCGCTTTATTAAGGTGACCGACCATAATAATGGCGCATCCTGTACGCTCGGCAACGACGGCAACCTTTTTAAGAACCGTGCGGATTTCGTTGGCACGGTTAATGTCGATACGCTCACCAATATAACCTTGAATCGGATCGAGTATCATCAGTTTGGCATCAGTCTGCCTAATTGCTTGTTCAATTCTTTCATCCGACAGAGAAAGAGGATTGGTGTCCTCGCAGATATTAAGCACCCTGCTTTCATCTGCACCGGCTTCGATGAGTCTTGGCTTGATGGTGTCGCCGAGCCCATCCTCTGCGGTTTGATAAATCACATTGAAGGGTTCTGCGATTTCCATACCGGGCAAAGCCTCGCCCGAAGAACAAGCGGCGGCGAGTCGCAAAGCAAAAGTTGTTTTACCTTCACCGGGGTCACCTTGGATGATAGTCAGCTTTCCGAATGGGATATACGGTTTCCAAAGCCATTTGACTTCCTGAAGCTGCACGTCCGACATTCGAACAAGGGATAAAGTTTTTTCGTTTGTCATTTTTAATCTCCTTTCTATAGTTTTTTGTGATGAGGGTTCGATTGGAACAATCATATACATCCCACCTTTCATAATTCTAAAATTCATTGCCCCTAAAAAGTGGGGGCAGTATTCATATTGCGAACAGGTCAGTCTTTCTTTTTCCTTCTGCCTGTGATATAATTGTAAATAACAAAACTCGGTTTCTAAATGAACGAGTGAACTTTCAAAAAAATCAAAAGTTTAATTTAAGACAAAGGAGGGATTGCCAAATGAAAAGAACACCAGGACTTTATGTAACGCCGCAGAAAGGCGGTATAATAAAAAGAAACCTTGTTACGAACAAGGGCGAGACAGTGCTTGATGAAACCACTATCGGGGCAGAACTGATATGGTATGCCGAACTTGACTACAATACTTATGTTGATTCTTTAATTAAAATTGAAGACTTGGCAGAAAAAACAGAAGATGATGGCGATCCCGAAAATTACGGTACTGTCTATTTGAATACCTTTGATGAACTTTTAACCGAAGCCAACGAATTGGTATATGATATCGAAGCGGCATATCCGACACTTGGTTCATTGCTACGGTTTGACCTTTTGGATCACACACCCAAGGATGATGGAACGGCAATGTATGTGTATAATGCAAAATCGGCAATCTGCGAACAGATTGCCGAGCCGGTACACTTTTATATTCAATTGCGAGAAGTTTTGGAAGATTTATCTCTTGGCATTCCCTTGGATTTTGAAGATAAATATGCCAACCTTGCCCAAGGTTCATTTGCACAAAGCTATACTTTTACCAATACTCTTGAAATGGAATACCATTTCCGTTCCACTAAAAATTATTTCCAGTTCCTTTTAATGAACTATCTGAATTCTGACCCCAATGTTGCCCGATGCCATTGTTGCGGACAGTATTTCATTCCAAAGACAAGAAAATCAACACTGTACTGTGATAGAGTTATGAAGGACGGAAAAACTTGCAAAGAAATCGCACCTGCAATTATTCATAAAAATGCCGTGGATGCAGATCCTGTTTTGAAAGTCTATGACCGAACTAAGCATAAAATGTATAAACGCTACGAACGCGCATATTATTCGCTTGACCAACTTCCGAAAGGTATATCCTTTGAAAAATATTTAGAGTGGCGAGAGCCTGCAGCAGAAGCGCGAACTAAATACCTCAAAGGCGAATTAACAGCGGAAGAGGCACTAAAGATTATTGAGGTTAAAGATTAACCCCCGTACAATCGAACAGAAATAGTTTTATCGACCCGTAGGCTGTTTCGGATAAAACAAACGCCTACAAAGGCGAAACAAAAAATACCCACCGGATGTTGTAGCAAAGTTCAGCAATGAACCGCCGCATCCAGTGGGTATTTTTATACTTGTTTTTATTTAATTTTAACCGCCGTAATTTCCCTCACTCATACATATGCAAACGTACCATTTGCCGTTAGCTTTGGTTACACCTACGGCTATGTATGGATATTGGGAACTGCCGACATATGCCCAATGTCCTTTGCTGTGGTGGAATCCGTCAGCAATGCGGTCGGACATACTTTCCGCCATGCCGAACCAATCGCCCATACCGATGGCTTCTCGGTTATAGCCTTGGTAGTAACTATCCTCGGCGGTCATACCGTAGAGTGTCGTATCTATAAATTCGTCGTATTTTAATTCTTTACAAGCATTACGGATATCTGTATGAGAGAAGTTTGTTGTAAGCTCATTGGCTCTGAATCCTGCCACCTCGGTCAGTCCGGGGAGCATCATAGCTGCCGTATCGCCTTGTGCT
Source organism: uncultured Oscillospiraceae bacterium (assembly GCA_905193585.1). GTDB lineage: Bacteria > Bacillota > Clostridia > Oscillospirales > Acutalibacteraceae > UBA737. Next base: position 425 of record CAJJPG010000018.1, on the reverse strand, counting down.
ATGCGGTGGGCATTTATTTTCTCTATTACGAGCTTTTCTATATCCGCAGTATTAACCTCCGGCCACTGTATGCCTACATATATTTCTTCTTGGTGTTCTTCAGTTTTCGGAGATGTTTCTTTCGTGGATTCAGTAATTTCCGCCGCCGTTGACTCGGTCTGTTTTGTTGTTACTGTAGGCTCGGTTTGTTCCTTTGGTTGTGTGGTCGTTATGGGCTTTGTGACGCTCACGAGCGGCTCGGTTGCCTGTTCCTTGCTCTCGGTCGGGGTAGGCTCTTTTTCTTTCTCTGTCGGCTCTACCGCCGTCACAGGCGGTGTTTTCATTATTGCCGTTTCTGATACCGTTGTTGGTGGACTTTCAGTAGACAGCGGTGCGGTGTTGCCACCGCATCCCACCATGCTCACAAGCACCCCACAGCAGAAAAT
>CAJJPG010000017.1 GCA_905193585.1 uncultured Oscillospiraceae bacterium | reverse complement strand
CTTTCGGGAAAAATCAGAGTTATAAATCAGAGAATTATTCTTTTTCTGGACTTATTCGGATTTATGTGGTATCTGTTATTACTACAAAAGCAGCGGATGAAAACTCTTCGGAGATATCCTCCTAAGACCGAGATGCAATATTCAAATCGAAAGGCCACAATCATGTCTTATAATTTATATGACAATGATTATTAAATGATATAAACTCTCAACCGAAATCGAAAGTCTAAAAGCCGAAAGCGAGGAATAGCAATGCGCGCTCCGTTTCAGATTTTAGCCGTTCCCTACCATTTTATAAAAGGCGAATTGTGCTTTTGCGTGTTTCGTCGCACAGACTCTGACATTTGGCAATTTATTGCCGGCGGCGGTGAGGATAACGAAAAACCGGCGGACGCCGCCCTGCGCGAAATCAAGGAAGAAACCGGCGTGACAGCCGAAAAGCTCACCGCACTTCAAAGCGTCGCCTTTGTTCCGGCGGAGGTTGTGGCCAAAAATTTGCGCGCGCATTGGGACAAAAATATCTTTGTTATACCCGAATACAGCTTTGCGTTTGAGTGCAGCGCCGACCCTACCCTTTCGAGCGAACACAGCGAATATCAATGGCTGCCGTATAACGATGCCCGAAAGCTGCTGAAATGGGAGTCTAACAAAGTGGCAATGTATGAGATTATGTGTAGATTGAGGAATAATGAATGACTGTAACGGAGCGCAAAGCACTCATGAAGTCCTATCTTGGCAAAACGATAACGATTAAAATAGACCGTCCGATAGGTTATATACATAAAAAAGAAAACTACAGTTTAACCTATCCAATCAATTACGGATATATTCCCGGAGTGCTTGGCGGCGACGGCGAAGAACTTGATGTTTATTTATTAGGCGTAGATGTTCCGGTAAGCGATTACACCGGTAAAATCATCGGAATTGTATATAGAAGTAACGATGTTGAGGACAAGCTGATTATGGCACCTGAGAGCGTTGCATTTACGCAAAATGAAATCAAGGAACAAATAAATTTTCAAGAACAGTATTATGAAACTGAAATTGAAGCATTGTTCCAAAAATCCTGCGGTGCGGTCGTTTTCAAAAGAGAAAACGGCGGAATAAAAATTCTATGTCTTTTTCAGCAGAGGTCGCAAACCTACAGCGTTCCTAAAGGACATATGGAAGCCTTTGAAACCGAGGAACAGACCGCCAAACGGGAAATTAAAGAAGAAATTGGTATATCTGTGGATTTTGTTACGAATTTTAAGAAAACAATCCGCTATGACATTCCGGGCGGCAAGCATAAAACAGTTGTATTATTCCTTGCTGAATGTACTCAGCAGTTAAAGTTAGACAGCAGAGAAATTGAGAATCATTTATGGCTTACACCCGAAGAAACAAAAATGACCTTGCCGGAGTGGTATCGCCCTGTGATTGAAAAATTAGAACAAACGATGTGAAAGGACTGCTAATGACTGAATTTATTTCAAAGGAACCGATAAATAAAGGATGGTCGGGGGATAAAAAGTATTGTGTTACTGACGAGCAAGGAAAAAAGTTCTTGCTTCGTGTTTCTCCGATTGAACAATATGAACGAAAGAAAAGTGAATACGAACTAATGAGTCAGGTGGCAGCTCTCGGTGTACCAATGTGCAGACCGTTAGAGTTCGGCACGTCTGACGAAGGGGTTTATTCAATTCAAACTTGGATAGACGGTGTTGATGCAGAAGAAAATGCACACAACCTCACAAGTGATGAGCAGTATTCTTACGGCTTTGAAGCAGGACGAATACTAAAGGAAATTCATAAAATTCCTGCTCCGGAAGGAATAGAAGATTGGGAAATCTATTTTAACCGTAAAGCAGATCGCAAAATCAAAATGTATGAAGAATGTCCTATCAAGTATGAAAACGGACAAGCCTTCATTGATTACATTAACGCACACAGACACTTGCTTAGCGGTCGCCCTCGAACTTATCAGCACGGAGATTATCATATCGGCAATATGATGATAGGTAACGATAAGCAGCTCTACATCATTGACTTTAACAGAAATGACTTCGGAGATCCTTGGGAAGAATTTAACCGAATTGTGTGGTGCGCTCAAGCTACCCCTCTGTTTGCTACCGGAATGGTCAACGGATACTTTGATAATGATGTGCCTATGGAATTTTGGGAACTTCTCGCACTTTATATCAGCAGTAATACGTTATCTTCTGTACCTTGGGCAATTCCTTTTGGTGACGAGCAAATTCAAGTAATGGTAAATCAGGCAAAAGATGTACTAAGTTGGTATGACGATATGAAAAACCCCGTTCCGACTTGGTATAAAGGAGTTATCGGAAAATGAACAACCGCATCATAACAGATATTTCAAACTACATATTTGTTTCTGACGAGCCTGAAAAAGTTGACGCCATCTTTCTGCCCGGCGGCTCACACCCTGAGCAACCTGAATATGCTGCCGAGCTTTATCGAAAGGGATATGCAAAGTGGCTTGTTCCGTCAGGTGGAGTTAGCGTTAAACGGGATAAATGGCCCGGTGTGCGGTCAAAGGAAGAAATATACAGCGGCGACTACAAAACCGACTGCGAATTTTTCACTGATGTGCTGATAAAAAGCGGCGTACCGAGAACGGCAATTTACGGCGAGGACAAGTCGGGTCATACGCGCGATAATGCCTTTCTCTCTCGAAATGTTGTGAACGATAACGGTCTTAGAATTAACACGGCGATGATCGTCTGCAAAGCGTTTCATGCTCGGCGCTGCCTTATGCTTTATCAGTTGGCTTTCCCAGATACTGAATTTATTGTCTGCCCGGTGCATTGCTATAATATCACGAAAAATAACTGGTACACAACCTTACAGGGAATAAACCGTGTGCTCGGTGAACTGTCACGCTGCGGCAATCAGTTTGTCCCCGATATTAAGGAGTATTTGTTATGACTAAGCAAATCGAAGATTATATAAAAGAAAACCTAACAGGAGAAGATCAAGCAGTAGCATTTGAGTTTATCTCTTTTTTACGAAGTAACAATATTGAATTTTACAAGGACAACGCTTCTTGTTGGAATGATAAAATATATTATTGGCTCAAATTCAAAAATGAATGTGTTGCTTTCATTGCTATTAAAGATCCTGACGAACCTAAAAATCTTTGGACGGTTTGGTCTGATGATTGTAAAGTTTTTGAAGCGGACATTGTGGACGGCAAAATAAAAAACACCGCTTGGAAACATATTGATTTTTGCGGTCATTGTGGCTCTTGCTCGGGCGGCAAGAGTAAGGTTATCTTCGGAAAAGAATTTCATGAAGTTTGCGGTTGTACATTTAGAATAGATAATCCCGGTCGGAATGATTTGCCTTTTATAAAGAAGATGGTTGAATTATGCAAGCTATATATTTCAAATAACGGTATAATCGAACATTACGATCTGCTTATTGACGAAAACAACGACCCCGTGCGCGACCCTGAGCCGCTGCGGGAATATATGGACAAATGGGACGGGCGACAGTTTATTGATTCGTTGCAGTTGACAAAAGAAAAATCCGTGCTTGAAATCGGTGTGGGAACAGGGCGGCTTGCTGTTCGTACAGCACCAAACTGCCGTGAATTTTTCGGTATTGATATTTCGCAGAAAACCGTAAAACGGGCAAAGGAAAACCTGAAAGAACAGACGAATGTAGCGCTTATTTGCGGCGATTTTATGAGCTATGAGTTCGGGTGCAAATTCGATGTGATTTATTCGTCACTCACCTTTATGCACATACGGGATAAGCAAGCAGCAATTAATAAAGTAAGGTCGTTGTTAAATATCGGCGGTCGGTTCGTGCTTTCCATAGATAAAAATCAAAGCGATACCATAGATTACGGCACACGAAAAATCAAAATCTATCCTGATAATAAAGAAGATATTGTGAAGTATATCACCCAAAGCGGAATGAATTTAATGAAAGTATTTGAAACAGATTTTGCTTTTGTTTTTATTGCGGAAATGAAACAAAATAATTCTTAGTGCCGATGCATATGAAGCACCTTCTACAGCAGCTTTCATACTTGACATTTCGTTGCGTTTGCGCTATACTGATATAAACTGATACTTTATTATATCGGGAGGCCGCTATGGACATTAAAGTCTTTACCGAAATGTTAAAAGATAAGCATTTTCCGGACTATAAAAAACTAAAATACAAATACAATGGGGATTTTGACAGCTTTCTTAAAGCATTAGAGGAATTATATTATAAACTTTTGCCGCTATATGATTTTGACGGTAACAATATTGTTTTTACAGAAGCCTTTAACGCCGTCAATCAAAATGCGGTGAAACTGTTATTACAACCGCAGGATAGACATTACGGAATTAAGGCCGCCGAGGAGGAAATACTATCCACTTCGGCTATTGAAAGCGTGGATTTCAGCCGTGACAGCGTGCGCAAAATCCTAAAAGGAATGGCGCCTGACGGCGAGCAGGAAGATAGAATCTTGGGCATCAAGCATGGGCTTGAATTTATTGCCGATACCTCCAACAAAATAACCGAGGACAATTTATATAGGCTTTATATGATGACTGTTGGAGATTTTCTAACCAATGACGATAAATTGTCAGAGGGCAAATTTTACAGACACGATACCGTTTATGTTGTCAGCGATCATATTGAACATTCAGGGCTTGACGCTCAAAAAGTGCCTGAGTTTATGAGGTCGCTTATCGCATTTGCTAATAATGATGATGACACTAACGATCTAATTAAGGCGGCAATCATTCATTTTTACATTGCCTTTGTACACCCGTATTTTGATGGAAACGGCAGAATTGCACGGCTTGTTCATTTATGGTTTTTAATTCAAAAGGGTTATCAGTCGGCGCTGTTTATTCCGTTTTCAAGCAGGATCGAAAAAAGCCGCAAAGCATATTATGACGCTTACACGGTAATTGAGGAAAACAAGAAACTGAGCGGCAAAATAGATGTAACTCCGTTTATTCTTTACTTTATAAACAATGTTTACAATAAAATGAATGAGGATTCTGCAGCCGTTGAAACCTTAACTGTTTATGATGATGCCGTTAAAGAAGGAAAAATAACCGAAAAAGAAACAAAGCTTTGGAGATTTGTGCTGTCAGCTTACGGTACGGGAGAATTTTCAACAAAACGGCTCGAAAAAGATTTTGGGGACGCTGCCTACGCAACGATCCGAGGTTTTGTTTTAAAGTTTGAAAAGCTTGGACTTCTTTCCTCTGTAAAATACGGTGCGCGAGTTAAATACAAGGTTGTTAAATAAGGCGGTGAGAAAATGACAGGCGTGATATATGCACGGTATTCAAGTGATAATCAGCGTGAAGAGTCCATTGAAGGTCAGTTGCGTGAGTGCAAGGTGTTTGCCGAAAAGAACGGTATTCAGATTATCGACACATACATTGACAGGGCAATGTCAGCTAAAACCGATAACCGCCCGGATTTTCAAAAGATGATCAAAGACAGCGCAAAGCAGCAGTTTGAAACCGTTATTGTATGGAAGCTTGATCGCTTTGCCCGCAATCGCTATGATTCCGCACATTATAAAAGCATTCTAAAAAGAAATAATGTCCGTGTGCTTTCTGCCACCGAAGCTATTTCACAAGGCGCAGAAGGCATCATCCTTGAGTCTGTTTTGGAAGGTATGGCGGAGTATTATTCTGCGGAGTTGGCAGAAAAAGTTATCCGTGGGCAGACCGAAAATGCATTGAGTTGCCGCTTTAACGGCGGAACTGTTCCTGTCGGATATAGCATTGTAAATCAGCACTTTGTTGTTAACAATGATACCGCTCCGTTAGTTCTTTCGGCATACGAAATGTATGATGAAGGAAAGACTATGCAAGAGGTTGCCGACGATTTAAATGTTAAAGGATTGCGAAACACCAGGGGAACAAAGCTGACAATTAACACCGTTTCCAATCTGCTCACCAACAGAAGATATATCGGCGAATATTCATACCGTGATATTCTTGTTCCCGACGGTATCCCTGCTATTGTGCCGAAGGATTTATTTAACCGTGTACAGGAGCGCATTGCCAAAAATAAAAAATCACCGGCGCGGCACCGCGCAGACGAAGAATATATTTTATCAACAAAGCTGTACTGCGGAAAATGTATGACATTTATGGTCGGTGAAAGCGGAACGGCGAGGAATAAAGAAACCTATCGCTATTACAAATGTCTTTCGGCAAAGCGAGAGCGCGGCTGCGATAAAAAGGCTGTTAAAAAGAAGTGGATTGAGGATATTGTCATTGATCAAATTCTCAAATGCATTTGGAATGATAATCTGATTGAAGATGTAACCGACCTTGTTATGAAAATGCAAAGGCAGGAAAACACCGTTGTATCTTTACTTAACAAGAGACTTGATGAAGTTAATAAAAGTATTTCCAATATTCTTTCGGCTATCGAGCAAGGTATTATTACGCCGTCCACAAAACAACGCCTTGAAGAATTGGAAGGTCAAAAGAAAGAATTTGAAATCGAAATTGCGAAGGAAAACATTACGAGACCTACGCTTGACCGTGATCAGATTAAATTTTGGTTTCATCGTTTCAGAAAGGCGGATGCATCAAAACCGGAAAATCGCAGAAGGCTTGTTGACAGTTTTGTAAACTCGATAATTCTATATGATGACCGAATAGAGTTTTATTTTAATTTTAAAAAGGGTGCGAAAACACTTTCTTTGACCGACTTGGAAAAAGGTTCGGATATGCTTGACTCTCTCCCACCAAAAATCCCGTTCACAAAAGTGAGCGGGATTTTTACTTCTCACCTCAAAATTGGGTGCGGCGCGGATTTGCCGCCGATGTAAACGCAAGGTTACGCCTTCTTCTTTTTGTGTTACAGCGATTAAACATTTGCTGTCGGGCACATTATCACTTGACGTCGGATTTATGCGAGGGTTTAAATTCGTACGAAAATGCGGGAAAATCTTTTTAGTATTCAATTTTCATCTTAAAAGCCTTACAAGCAGCTTAACTGAGCTGTTTGTAAGGCTTTTTATCTTATATTCCGCGGTCGGGCCAGAAGGTACTGAGCGGTTTGCCGCGGCAGCGGCGGTATTAAAGCACTCGATTGAGGGAGATTTCAACCGCGTTACGGTATCCGAGGCGGAAAGCCTTGTCGGCGGAGACGGCTCGGGCAGGGTGCGGAGATAGGCGGAATTTGCGCGCATCCGGCGCCGTTTTTCCGCAATTAAAACTGTTTTTAAAATTTTTTTCGTTTTATTAAAAAAATGCTTGCTTTTTCGAAAGAAGTGTGTTATTATACTACGGTACGCTGCCTAATTGCGGCGTGAAACATGCGTTGATGCGGGAGGTGGCCGACCTTGAGTCGGGAAATTTCCGCGGAGTATGTCCGATTTTAAACCGGGCGAAAAGTCAGGAAGTATATAAGGGATCTTGCGGCTCTTGTATACAGCGGCAGAGCGATCTGCTGTCCGGAATTGTCTGTGACCCCAGCAATGCCGGTTTTATAATGCGCAGTAAAGAAAAACACGGCGCGTTGTAAGTTTTGCCCGCCAACTACTTAAGGAGGCGAATTTCACATGGCAGTGAAAGAAAAAATCCGTATTCGTATCAAAGGTTACGACCACGCGCTTGTAGACCAGTCCGCTGAGAAAATAGTGGAAACCGCTAAACGTACAGGTGCAAGGGTATCAGGCCCCGTGCCGCTGCCCACCGAAAAAGAGGTTGTTACCATTCTCCGCGCCGTTCATAAATATAAGGACAGCCGCGAGCAGTTTGAAACGAGAACGCACAAAAGGCTTATTGATATAATCAGACCTTCCAACAAAACTGTTGAAGCTCTGACTAATCTTGAGCTTCCCGCCGGTGTAGAGATTGAAATAAAGCTTTAATCACGCACCGCAGGTCAAGTTGGTGAAAACCAACCAATAACCAAAGGAGGAAAATCATATGAAAAAGGGTATTGTGGGCAAAAAGCTCGGTATGACTCAGCTTTTTGACGCAAACGGAAACGTTGTTCCGGTTACCGTTATCGAGGCAGGCCCCTGCGTTATTTCGCAGAAGAAGACCGCCGAGAACGACGGCTACGAGGCTGTTCAAATAGGCTACGGCGATTTGAAGGCTTCTAAGGTAAACAAGCCCCAGAAGGGTCATTTCCAGAAGGGCGACGTTGCTCCGAAAAAGGTTCTTCGCGAGTTCCGCTTTGAAGATATCAGCGCTATGAACGTAGGCGATATAATCAAGGCTGATGTATTTGCAGAGGGCGAGTCGGTAGACGTGCGCGGCACTTCAAAAGGTAAGGGCTACGCCGGCACCATTAAGCGCTGGAACTTCGGAAGACTTAAGGAAACTCACGGTACAGGCCCTGTTCACCGTCACGGCGGTTCCTTGGGCGCCTGCTCAACCCCGTCAAGAGTTTTCAAGGGAAAGAAAATGGCAGGACACCTCGGCAATGAGCGCGTAACCGTTCAGAACCTGAGTGTCGTTAAAGTAGACGCGGAAAAGAATATCATCGCCGTTAAGGGCGCCGTTCCCGGTCCCAAGGGCGGAATAGTGGTTCTTTTCGACAGCGTTAAAGCGTAAGGGAAGGAGTGTTCTAAATTATGCCTAATATAGCAGTAGTCGATATGGCAGGCAAAAGCGTGGGAGAAATCACCTTGAGCGACGCCGTTTTCGGAATAAAGCCTAACGCGGCGGTTATGCACGCGGCGGTTGTAAACTACCTTGCAAACAAACGTCAGGGCACGCAGTCCACTCTGACTCGTACCGAGGTATCGGGCGGCGGCAAAAAGCCGTGGAGACAGAAGGGTACCGGTCACGCAAGACAGGGCTCTACCAGAGCTCCGCAGTGGAGACACGGCGGTATAGTTCACGCGCCGAAGCCGAGAGATTATTCTTACTCTCTCAATAAAAAGGTTAAGAGACTGGCTCTCAAATCCGCTTTGTCGGATAAGGTGCTCACAGGCGATATGATTGTTCTTGACGAGCTTAAAACAGAGACTTACAAAACCAAGGTCGTTGCCGATTGCTTAAAGGCAATAGGCGCCGGTAAAAAGACTCTCATAGTTCTTGAGGATAACAACGCGTTCGCCGTAAAGAGCATTGCCAACATTGCGGGTGCGAAATCCGCACAGGTCGGAACAATCAACACCTACGACATAATCAATGCCGACACTCTTGTGGTGGTAAAGAATGCCGTAGCAAAGCTTGAGGAGGTGTATGCATAATGAAAACCGCACAGGATATCATTATAGCTCCGGTAATTACCGAGAAGAGTATGTCGGGTATAGCCGATAAGAAATACACCTTTAAGGTAGCTAAGGACGCTAACAAGATTGAGATAGCCGACGCTGTCGCAAAGCTTTTCAAGGTTGATGTTGCTAAGGTCAACACAATCAACGTTCGCGGTCAGGCAAGGCGTATGGGCCGTTACAACGGCTACACCGCAGCCTGGAAAAAGGCAATCGTTACTTTAAAGGCTGATTCAAAGCCGATTGAGTTCTTCGACGGTCTTATCTGATAACCGCGACCGGGAAATCAAGGATTTCCGGTGATGTATGAAGTCGAAAAATTGACTTCGCTAAGCCAAAACAGGAGAGTGAAACAAATGGCAATTAAATTTTACAAGCCGACTACTCCGGGCCGCCGCAATATGACAACTATGGATTATTCCGGGTTATCAAAGGTTGCTCCCGAGAGAAGTTTGCTTGAGCCTATTAAAAAGAATGCCGGACGCAATAGCTACGGCAGAATCACCGTTCGCCACAGAGGCGGCGGAAACCGCAGAAAGTACAGAGTTATCGATTTCAAGAGAGAGCGTTTCGGTATATCCGCTACCGTTCAGACTCTTGAGTATGATCCGAACCGCTCTGCGTTCATCGCCCTCGTTCAGTATGAGGACGGCGAAAAGCGTTATATAATCGCTCCGCAGGACTTAAAGGTCGGCGATAAGATAGTAAGCGGCCCCGAGGCTGATATTAAGCCCGGCAACGCACTTCCGCTTATCAACATTCCGGTAGGTACTTTCTTACACAATATCGAGCTTTACCCCGGCAAGGGCGCTCAGCTTGCACGTTCTGCCGGCAACACCGCTCAGCTTATGGCTAAGGAAAACGGAATGGCGCTTTTACGTTTGCCCTCGGGCGAGCTTCGCAACGTTCCCGCAACCTGCATGGCAACCGTAGGCGTTGTATCCAATCCGGAGCACGCAAACGTTAACTACGGTAAAGCCGGACGTAAGCGTCACATGGGCTGGAGACCGACCGTTCGCGGTTCTGTAATGAACCCGTGCGATCACCCGCACGGCGGTGGTGAGGGTAAATCACCGATCGGTCGTCCGGGACCTGTTACCCCGTGGGGTAAACCTGCTCTCGGTTACAAGACCCGTCAGAAGAATAAGCGCACCGATAAGTATATCGTAAAGCGCCGTAAGTAATTCGACGAAAGGAGTTAAATCATGGGAAGAAGCATTAAAAAGGGCCCTTACGTGCAGCCTGTTCTGCTCAAAAGAGTCAAGGAAATGAACGAAGCCGGCGAAAAGAGAGTTCTTAAGACCTGGAGCCGTTCTTCGACCATATTCCCCGATTTCGTCGGACACACCTTTGCGGTACATGACGGCCGCAAGCACGTTCCGGTTTATGTAACAGAGGATATGGTAGGTCACAAGCTCGGTGAGTTTGCGCCGACAAGGACCTTTAAAGGTCACGCCGGTTCAAAGACCACCGGTAAGTAAGCGGCTGAAAGGAGAGTTTAACTATGGAAGCAAGGGCTACACTTAAATACGCCCGTATTTCACCCCGCAAGGTGAAGATTGTTCTGGATTTAATCCGCAATCAAGACGCTGACAAAGCTATGGCTATACTCAAATTTACTCCTAAGTCCGCTTGCGAGTATTTGGAGAAGCTTTTAGCGTCAGCTATGGCTAATGCAGAAAACAATCATAATATGGATGTTTCCCGTCTTTATGTTGCTGAGTGCTTTGTCTGCCCCGGACCGACTCTTAAGAGAATCCGTCCGAAGGATCACGGCAGAGCCCACAGAATCTTGAAGAGAACAAGCCATGTTACAATCGTTCTTAAAGAACGCGAAATCTAAGAAGGAGGTTAAGTTATGGGCCAGAAGGTTAATCCGCACGGTTTCCGTGTAGGCGTAATTAAAAACTGGGACTCACGTTGGTTTGCCAATGACAGCGTTTTCGGCGATACATTGGTTGAGGACTATAACCTCCGCAAGTACCTCAAGAAGACCCTCTTCTCAGCAGGTATTGCAAAAATCGAAATCGAACGTGATGACAAGCGCGTAAGACTTCATATCCACTGCGCAAAGCCGGGTATGGTGATCGGACGCAACGGCAGCGAAATTGAAAAGCTTCGCGCCACTTGCCAGCAGATGCTCGGCAAGCCGGTTCTTATCAACATTGTTGAAATAAAGAATCCGGATGCTAACGCTCAGCTCGTAGCCGAAAATATTGCGGCTCAGCTTGAAAAGCGTATTTCTTTCCGCCGCGCTATGAAGCTCTCCATAGGCAGAGCTATGCGTCTTGGCGTAAAGGGTATAAAAACTCAGGTTTCGGGTCGCTTGGGCGGCGCTGAAATCGCAAGAAGCGAGCAGTATCATGAGGGAACAATTCCGCTTCAGACCCTGCGTGCCGATATCGACTACGGTTTTGCCGAGGCAAACACCACCTACGGTCGTATAGGCGTTAAGGTTTGGATTTACAAGGGTGAAGTTCTCGCTGATAACCGCAAGGTTAAAAAGGAAGGAGGCGCCCGCTGATGTTAATGCCTAAAAGAGTAAAATACCGCAGAGTTCACCGCGGACGTTTGACCGGTACCGCTTCACGCGGCATCACCGTAACACACGGCGATTTCGGTCTTCAGGCTTTAGAGCCGGCGTGGATCACCTCTAACCAGATAGAGGCTGCGCGTATTGCAATGACCCGTTACATTAAACGTGGCGGTCAGGTTTGGATAAAGATATTCCCCGATAAGCCGATAACCGAAAAGCCGGCTGAGACCCGAATGGGTTCAGGTAAAGGCTCGCCCGAGTACTGGGTAGCGGTTGTTAAGCCCGGTCGCGTAATGTTCGAGATCGGCGGCGTTAGCGAGGAATTGGCTCGCGAGGCTATGCGTCTCGCCGCAAACAAGCTTCCTATTAAGTGCAAGTTTGTAACAAAGCAGGAAATGGGTGGTGAGCAGTAATGAATGCAAAGGAAATCAGACAGAACACTTTGCCGGAGCTGAATGACCAGTTGACAAAGCTTAAAGAGGAATTATTTAATCTGCGTTTCCAACTCGCCATTAACCAGCTCGACAACCCCATGCGTATAGCTGCCGTTAAGAAGGATATCGCCCGCGTTAAGACAATCATTCGCGAGAACGAGCTTAAAAACGACAGCACCAACGCTTGAGAGAGGGAGGAAAGGCTAAATGAGCGAAAGAAACCTTCGTAAAACAAGAGTGGGTAAGGTTGTTAGCGACAAGATGGATAAAACCGTTGTAGTTGCCATTGAGGACAACGTTAAGCACCCGCTTTACAAGAAGATAATCAAAAACACTATCAGACTCAAAGCTCATGATGAGAATAATTCCTGTGGCGTAGGCGACAGAGTTCTTATTATGGAGACCAGACCACTCTCCAAGGATAAGCGTTGGCGCGTGGCGGAAATAATCGAAAAGGCTAAGTAGTCTACAAGGAGGAAAACACTGTGATACAACAACAGAGTTACCTCAAGGTTGCCGACAATACGGGTGCTAAGGAAATTATGTGCATCCGCGTTCTTGGAGGCTCCAGAAGGAGGTATGCCAACATTGGCGACGTCATCGTGGCTTCTGTTAAAAAGGCCGCTCCGGGCGGTACTGTAAAGAAGGGCGATGTAGTAAAGGCAGTTGTGGTTCGTTCTGCAAGAGGTCTTCGTCGTAATGACGGCACATACATCAGATTCGACGAAAATGCGGCTGTTATCATCCGTGATGACAAGAACCCCCGCGGTACCCGTATTTTCGGGCCGGTAGCCCGTGAGCTGCGCGACAAGGATTACACAAAGATCCTGTCCCTTGCTCCGGAAGTGCTTTAATGGGAGGTAGAAAACAATGAGTAAGCTTCACGTTAAAACCGGAGATACCGTAGTCCTCCTTACAGGAGACAAAAAGGACCGCAAGAAGACCGGCAAGGTGCTTGAGGTCAGCCCCAAAGAGGGTAAGGTTATAGTTGAGGGCATTAACGTTGTTAAAAAACACGCTAAACCGAAAAAGGCAGGAGATCCGTCGGGTATAATTGAAACCAACGGTGCTGTTTATGCCTGCAAGGTTCAGGTTGTTTGCCCGAAATGCAATAAGCCCACCAGAGTAGGTACAAAAATCTACGAGGACGGCAAAAAAGACCGCATGTGCAAAAAATGCGGCGAGACTTTTTAAGAGATAAGGAGGACATGACATGTCAATACTGTCGAACGAATATAAAAATTCGATCGCTCCCGCACTGATGACAAAATTTGGCTACAAGAGCGTCATGCAGATTCCGAAGCTCGAAAAGGTCGTTATCAATGTAGGCGCCGGCGAGGCCAAGGAAAACTCCAAGGTCATCGACGCTATTCTGCGAGACCTGAGTCTTATCACCGGTCAGAAGGCAATTCCCTGCCGCGCTAAGAAGTCGGTTGCGAACTTCAAGCTCCGCGAGGGTATGCCGATCGGTGCGAAGGTAACACTTCGCGGCGAGCGTATGTATGAGTTCATTGAAAGACTTTTCAATGCGGCTCTTCCGCGCGTTCGCGACTTCAGAGGAATTAACCCCAACGCTTTCGACGGCCGCGGCAACTATGCTATGGGCGTTAAGGAGCAACTTATTTTCCCTGAAATCGAGTACGATAAGATCGATAAGGTACGCGGTATGGATATAATTTTTGTCACAACTGCGAAGACAGATGAAGAGGCCCGCGAGTTATTAACGCTTTTGGGCGCTCCGTTTGCGAGATAAGGAGAAGTAATAATGGCTAAGACTGCTATGAAAGTTAAGCAGGCAAGACCTGCTAAGTTTTCAACAAGAGAGTATAACAGATGCAAAATCTGCGGCCGCCCACATGCTTATCTTCGCAAGTACGGCATTTGCCGTATATGCTTCAGAGAGCTTGCTTATAAAGGCGAGATCCCCGGAGTGAAGAAGGCCAGTTGGTAAGGCACAAAGCTGAAGGAGGTTGACGGCATGCAAATCAGCGATACAATCGCGGATATGCTTACGAGAATTCGTAACGCATCCGCTGCAAAGCATGATTCGGTAGATGTTCCGGCGTCAAACGTAAAAAAGGCAATCGCTCAGATTTTACTTGACGAGGGTTACATCTCAGGCTTTCAGGTCGAAGAAGACGGAAAGCAGGGCGTAATTCATATCACATTGAAGTACGGCCAGAATAAATCGCAGGTTATAAGCGGCATTAGAAGAGTTTCTAAGCCCGGCTTGCGTATCTACACAAACGTAGAGGATATGCCCAAGGTTATGAAAGGCCTCGGCATAGCCATCCTTTCCACCTCTAAGGGTATAATGACAGACAAGCAGGCACGCAAAGCCAATGTCGGCGGCGAAGTCCTCGCTTTCGTCTGGTAAGGAGGTGCGAGAGGATGTCAAGAATAGGAAAGAAACCTATCGCAATCCCTGCCGGTGTTGAGGTTAAGGTTGACGGCAGCAAGGTGACCGTAAAGGGCCCCAAGGGTACGCTTGAAAGCACCTTTAATCACGAAATAAACATTGCGCTTGAGGGCAATGAAATAATCGTGACCCGCCCGACCGATGACAAAAATCACCGTGCGCTCCACGGTCTTACCCGTACCCTTATCCACAATATGGTTGAGGGCGTTACCAACGGCTACTCAAAAACGCTTGAGGTAAACGGCGTAGGCTACCGTGCTCAGAAGCAGGGCAAAAATCTTGTAATGAACCTCGGATATTCTCATCAGGTAATCGTTCCTGAAGTTCCGGGAATCACCATTGACGTACCGACTCCCAACCAGGTAGTTATAAGCGGTGCGGATAAGCAGCAGGTCGGCCAGTTTGCCGCGGAAGTTCGCGAGAAGCGTCCGCCGGAGCCTTATAAGGGCAAAGGTATTAAGTACGCCGACGAGCATATCCGCCGCAAGGAAGGTAAAGCCGGCAAGGGTGCTAAGAAATAATAAAGGAGTGTATAAACGATGGTTACAAGACCAAACAGCAATCAGGCAAGACTTAAGCGTCACGCCCGCGTCCGCTCTAAGGTCAGCGGTACGGCGGCTTGTCCTCGCCTTGATGTATTCCGCTCCAACAGCAACATTTACGCCCAGCTTATCGACGATGTAAACGGCGTTACACTCGCAGCCGCTTCTTCCAACGAGAAGGATTTCGGAATTTCCGGCGGCAACAAAGAGGGCGCTCACAAGGTTGGAAAGTTAATTGCTGAACGTGCCGCAGAAAAGGGCATCACCGAGGTTGTTTTTGACCGCGGCGGATACATTTATCACGGCCGTGTCAAGGAGCTTGCCGAAGGTGCCCGCGAGGGCGGACTCAAGTTCTGATAAGGAGGAATACTTTTGGCTACAAATATTGACGCATCAACATTAGATTTAAAAGAGCGCGTAGTTTCCATAAACCGTGTTTCCAAAACCGTTAAGGGCGGACGTATTATGAAGTTCGCAGCGCTTGTGGTTGTAGGAGACGGCAACGGCATTGTAGGCTATGGGCTTGGTAAGGCGGGCGAAGTTCCGGACGCTATTCGCAAAGGAATTGAAGACGCTAAAAAGAATCTTATAAAGGTATCCTTAAAGGGTACAACAATTCCGCACGAGGTTATAGGCGAATTCGGCGCAGGTCGCGTTCTTCTGAAACCCGCGGCTCCCGGTACCGGCGTTATTGCCGGCGGTGCTGTTCGTGCGGTCGTTGAGACTGTCGGTATTTCCGACATTCGTACCAAAGCTTTAAGATCGAACAATCCCTGCAACGTTGTTCGCGCCACTGTTGCCGGCCTCGCATCGCTTCGCAGCGCCGAGGAAGTAGCAGCAGTACGCGGCAAGTCTGTCAAGGAAATCATTGGTTAAGGAGGAGCAGCATTATGGCAACAAAAAAGGCTGCCGGCCTTAAAGTAAAGCTGGTAAAAAGCACCATCGGTGCTAAAAAGGATCAGATAGCTACCGCAAATGCTCTCGGTCTTTTCAAAATCGGCGATGAGAAAATTCAGCCGGATAACGAGCAGACCAAGGGCAAGATTAACAAGATTTCTCATCTTGTTGAGGTTACGGCTGCGAAATGATTTTATCCGCATAAAGCGGAAATGCGGTTTTAACCGCGCGAATTAAGCAAGGAGGTGCGAACAATGAAAATGCATGAATTATCTCCGGCTTTCGGCTCTACAAAAGAGGCGAAGCGTATAGGCAGAGGTCACGGCTCGGGCAACGGCAAAACTGCCGGTAAAGGTCACAAGGGTCAGAAAGCCCGTGCGGGTCACGGTATGAGACCCGGCTTTGAAGGCGGTCAGATGCCGCTGCAAAGACGTATTCCTAAGCGTGGCTTCAATAATATTTTTGCCGAGGAATGGATAGCGATCAACCTTTCCGCACTTGAGGTGTTCGAGGACGGCGCTACGGTTGACGCTGCAGCTTTGGCTGACAAGGGTATAGTAAAGAAAGCAAACCTGCCCATTAAGGTTTTGGCTAACGGCAAGCTTACAAAGAAGCTCACCGTTAAGGCGAACGCTTTCTCTGCGTCTGCTGCTGAAAAAATCAATTCAGTCGGCGGAAAGGCTGAGGTGATCTGATGTTAGAAACATTAAGAAACGCCTGGAAAATAAAAGAAATTCGTAATAAGATTCTTTTTACCGTTTTCATCGTTTTGATTTTCCGTATCGGCTCGGTTATTCCGGTACCGTATATCGACGTTGCCGCTTTAAAATCCGCAACCGAATCGGGAACAACGAATGAATTTTTCAGCTACCTGTCTATTCTTACCGGAGGCGGTCTTGAGTACGGCGCAATATTCGCAATGTCTGTTACCCCGTACATCAACTCCTCAATTATAGTACAGCTTCTGTGCGTTGCAATACCCGCTCTTGAAAGACTTTCAAAAGAGGGTGAGGAAGGTCAGAAGAAGTTAGCCCAGATAACCCGTTACACAACGGTCGGTCTGGCACTCATTCAAGGTACGGCATATTTCTTCTATCTCAAAAACAGCAACTATCTGAGCGTATCCGGCGGTGCCGTTATATTTGCGGCGTTCGTTATAATACTTGCCTTTACGGCAGGCTCGGCGCTTGTAATGTGGCTCGGCGAGCAGATAGACGTTAAGGGTATCGGCAACGGTATTTCAATACTGCTTTTCGCAGGTATTATCTCCCGCGGTCCGCAGGCTCTTAACACACTTATCGCTTACTGGAAGCTCGATAAGCAGGTTGCGGTTGTAGGAATAGTAGTTATGTTCTTACTGGTTATAGCCTTTATCGTTTGGATGACCGAGGCGGAGCGCCGTATTCCGGTGCAGTACGCTAAACGTGTTGTAGGCAATAAGATGTACGGCGGACAGAACACCCACATTCCGATCAAGGTCAATATGTCGGGCGTTATGCCGATAATCTTTGCCTCGAGCATACTTATGCTCCCCACGATGATACTTTCGTTCTGGAAGAACGAGAACCACTGGTTCTTTAAGGTATTAAGGCTCTTCAGCGTTCAGGGCGTTTTCTACGCGGTAATCTATTTCGTTCTGATAATCGGTTTTGCATACTTCTATGCAACAATCCAGTTTAACCCGATTGAAATGGCAAACAACCTGCGTAAAAACGGCGGCGCAATACCGGGCATACGCCCCGGCAAGTCCACTTCGGACTTCATTTCAAAGATTTTGTCAAGAATAACGCTTATGGGTGCTATATTCTTAAGTGTTATCGCTATCCTGCCCATACTTATCGGCAGCGTCGGCGGAATCAACATTTCCCTCGGCGGTACGTCGGTACTCATTATGGTAGGCGTTGCGCTTGACACTGTCCGTAATCTTGAATCCCAGATGATGATGCGTCATTACAAGGGATTTCTCGATTAAGAATAAGGAGTATTAAATTATGAAGCTCATTCTTTTGGGAGCACCGGGCGCCGGTAAGGGCACCCAGGCTGAGATAATCTCCGAAAAATATAATATTCCGACCATTTCCACCGGCAATATTATTCGTGCTGCACTTAAAAACGGAACGGAAATGGGACTGAAAGCAAAATCATATATCGACGCGGGCGAGCTTGTTCCCGATGATGTCGTTATCGGCATTATTAAGGAGCGTTTAGCTGAAAGCGACTGTGCAAACGGTTACATTTTAGACGGCTTCCCGCGCACAATTCCGCAGGCAGAAGCGCTTGACGAAATGGGCTTCGGTATCGACGCCGCACTCTCAATTGAGGTTGCAGACAGCGAGATAGTAAAGCGTATGTCGGGCAGACGCGTTTGCGAAAAGTGCGGCGCCAGCTACCACACAGAGTATAAAAAACCGGCTGAAGAGGGCGTTTGCAATTCCTGCGGCGGCGCGCTTGTTATCCGTAAGGACGATGAGCCCGAAACCGTGAAAAACAGACTTAACGTTTATCACGAGCAGACCGAGCCGCTGAAAGATTATTACAAAAACTGCGGAAAGCTCATCACTGTCGAGGGACAGGACGAGGTTAAGGATACTACCCGTCTTGTACTCGAAGCGCTGGAGAAGATTATATGATAGTGCTTAAAACCGGTCGCGAGCTTAAAATAATGAAAGAGGCTTGCAGTATATCGGCCGGAGCATTAGAGGTAGCCGGCAAAGCGGTAGAGCCCGGAGTAACAACGGCTGAGATCGACCGTCTGGCGGAGGAATACATCCGACGCCGCGGCGGCGAGCCCAACTTTAAAAATTACGAGGGCTACCCCGCTACTGCCTGTATATCTATTAACAACGAGGTAATTCACGGCATACCTTCCGAAAAGCGCAAGCTGCGCGCCGGCGATATAGTAAGTATCGACCTCGGCGCCAAGTTCGACGGGTATCACGGCGATAACGCCGCCACTTTCGCCTGCGGAGATGTATCTCCGGAAGCGAAGCGGCTGATGGACACAACGCGCGAAAGCCTTTACGAGGGAATACGCGCGGCGTGCGCGGGCGGCAGAATCGGTGATATAGGTCACGCTGTTCAGAGTTATGTTGAGGCGCGTGGGTATTCGGTCGTGCGGCAGTTTGTCGGTCACGGCGTTGGTACGCACCTGCATGAAGCTCCCGAGGTTCCGAATTTCGGCACACCCGGCAGGGGAATACGCCTGATGCCCGGAATGACCATAGCAATAGAACCGATGGTAAACGCCGGAGGCTATGATGTTAAGGTTCAGCCGGACGGGTGGACTGTTTTAACCAAGGACGGTTCGCTTTCCGCTCATTTTGAGCATACGATAGTGATAACCGCCGACGGTCCTAAAATTATGACCGTGGTTTGAGGAAACGCTTATGGTGGGTCGCATAGTCTTTTCAAAGGCGGGGCGCGATAAAAACCGCCTTATGGTGGTGGTGAGCGCGGACGATAAATTCCTTTACCTGTGCGACGGTAAGGAACGCCCGCTTGAAAAACCGAAACGCAAAAATGTGAAGCACACAGCGTTTACAAACACAATTCTTGATGAAAACAGCTATAAAACCGATAAGGCTCTGAGGCGGGAATTAGCCCGGCTCAGGAGTGATGGCTTGAAAGGGAGGAACCAAAGTGTCTAAAGAAGATATGATAGAGCTTGAAGGCGTCGTTGTTGAGGCAATGCCTAACGCAATGTTCAAGGTAGAAATCCAGGGGGGACATATAATCCTCGCCCATATATCGGGAAAGCTCCGTATGAATTTCATACGCATTCTCCCGGGCGATAAGGTGACTGTTGAGATGTCTCCGTACGACCTTTCAAAGGGTCGCATAACCTGGCGTTCAAAATAACAGTCAAAAATTTAAGGAGGTATAATCCAAATGAAAGTCAGACCTTCTGTTAAAAAGATTTGCGAAAAATGCAAAATTATCAAGCGCAAGGGCAAGGTAATGGTTATCTGCGAAAACCCCAAGCACAAACAGCGTCAGGGTTAATTGCGCGTGAAGAAAAAAATGGAGGTGCTTTGATAAATGGCACGTATTGCTGGTGTTGATCTTCCGAACGAAAAGCGAGTCGAAATCGGACTTACTTACATTTTCGGCATAGGTCTTACAACATCTAAAAAAATCCTTGCCGATACAGGTATCAATCCCGATACCCGCGTCAAGGACTTAACCGAAGACGATATTTCAAAACTGCGTGAATATATCGACCACAACCTTCAGGTAGAGGGTGACCGTCGCCGTACAATCGCGTTTGATATTAAGAGACTTATCGAAATCGGAAGCTACCGCGGTTTGCGCCACAGAAAGGGTCTGCCGGTAAGAGGGCAGCGCTCAAAGACTAACGCGCGTACACGCAAGGGTCCGAAGAAGACCATAGCTAACAAGAAGAAATAAGTAGGAGGAAGATAATATGGCTACTGCAAAGGGCAAGACGACCGCTACACGCCGTCGCCGTGAGAAAAAGAATATCGAACGTGGCTCTGCTCATATCCAGTCTACCTTCAACAACACTATCGTTACCATCACCGATACGCAGGGCAACGCTCTTTCGTGGGCATCTGCCGGTGAGTTAGGTTTCAGAGGCTCAAGAAAGTCTACTCCTTTCGCGGCTCAGAGTGCGGCAGAAACTGCTGCCAAGGCTGCTATGGAGCACGGTCTTAAGACTGTTGAAGTGTACGTTAAGGGTCCGGGCGCAGGACGTGAAGCGGCTATCCGCGCACTGCAAACCGCAGGTCTTGAGGTAAGTATGATTAAAGACGTTACCCCGATTCCTCACAACGGCTGCCGTCCTCCCAAGAGAAGACGCGTATAATCGTTTAAAACAAATTTGCAATTTATATTGCAGCTAAAATTTTGGAGGTGTAACAGATGGCAAGATATACCGGTGCAGTTTGCAGACTTTGCCGCCGCGAGGGTCAGAAATTGTTCCTTAAGGGCGAGCGCTGCTATTCCGAGAAATGCTCGGTAGGACTGAGAGGCTACGCTCCCGGTCAGCACGGACAGGGCAGAAAGAAATCGTCCGAATACGGTATGCAGCTTCGCGCTAAGCAGACCGCAAGACGTTTCTACGGCGTCCAGGAAAATCAGTTCCATCATTATTTTGAAATTGCTGAAAGAAAGCAGGGCATTACCGGCGATAACCTTTTAAGAATACTTGAAAGCCGCCTTGATAATGTTGTTTACAGAGTAGGCTTTGCGTCGTCAAGAGCAGAGGCGCGTCAGCTTGTAGGTCACGGTCATTACGAAGTGAACGGCAAGCGCGTTGACATTGCTTCCTATCTCTTAAAGGCCGGCGATGTGGTTTCTATCTGCGAGAAGAGCCGCGCAAGCGAGAAGATCAAAGCAGTTGTAGAGGCTAACAGCGCAAGACCCGTTCCGGAGTGGATTGACGTTGACCGCAACAACCTTTCGGCAAAGGTTATAGCTCTCCCGACAAGAGAACAGATTGAAGCTCCTGTTGACGAGCAGCTCATCGTCGAGTTCTATTCTAAGTAATAGACCCGAAATAACGCAGCGTTCACCGTGCCGGGCACTGCGGAACATAAAATTACGGTACGGAGAAACGGAGCTTTTAAATGATAGAAATTGAAAAGCCCAGAATAGATACCGCTGAATTGACAAGCGACGGCACTTACGGTAGGTTCGTTATGGAGCCGCTGGAGAGAGGCTACGCCACAACCCTCGGCAACAGCATGAGGCGCGTGCTGCTTTCAATCCTTCCCGGCGTTGCCGTTACATCGGTCAAGATCGACGGTGTTGTGCATGAGTTTTCCACCATTCCCGGTGTGAAAGAGGATGTTACCGAAATTATCCTCAACATAAAGGGACTGATTGCAAAGCTCCATGCCGATACGGCGAAGAAGATTTATATTGAGGCAGAGGGTCCCTGCGTGGTTACCGCCGCTTCGATAAAAGCCGATTCCGAGGTCGAGATTTTAAATCCCGATATGTATATAGCCACTCTTGACGCGGGAGCCAAGCTCAATATGGAGATGACTCTTGATAAGGGCAGAGGTTATGTTTCCGCCGAGCAAAACAGACCGGCGCAGAACGTTATCGGCGTTATTCCCGTTGACTCTATCTACACGCCTGTACTCAAGGCTAACTTTAAGGTTGATAATACCCGCGTGGGTAATGTTACCGATAAGGGCAAGCTTACAATGGAAATATGGACCGACGGCTCTATAAGAGCTAACGAGGCTATTTCTATGTCGGCTAAGGTGCTTATTGAGCACTTTGAGCTTTTCCTCGATTTAACCGAGGGCGTAAGCGAAACCGAGAGCATTATGGCGGAAAAGAACGACAACGAGAAGGAAAAGGTTCTCGATTTAACAATCGACGAGCTGGATTTATCTGTTCGCAGCTTCAACTGCCTGAAGCGCGCAGGTATAAATACGGTAGAGGATCTTATCAACAAGTCCGAGGAGGATATGATGAAGGTGAGAAACCTCGGCCGCAAGTCGCTTGAAGAGGTCATTGCAAAGCTGAATTCTTTCGGCTTCACCCTTAAAAACGACGACGAATAAAGCAAAACCGCAGCAATTTTTGCTGCAATAAGGAGTGAATGGAAATGCCAGGTACCCGTAAACTCGGAAGAACCAGCGATCACAGAACTGCTATGCTCAGGGCAATGGTTACTTACCTGCTCGAAAACGGCAGAATTGAGACCACCGTTACCCGCGCTAAGGAAGTAAGAGCAATGGCAGAGAAGTATATTACACTCGCTAAGGATAATAACCTGAACAGCAAGCGTCAGGCATTGGCGTTTATTACTAAGGAGGACGTTGTTGCAAAGCTCTTCAACGAAATCGCTCCTAAGTATTCGGATGTTAACGGCGGCTACACCCGCATTGTTAAAACCGGACCGCGCCGCGGCGACGCTGCCGAAATGGCAATTATCGAGTTAATATGATTTTAAGGCTTTAAAGCCTGAACTTTAGTACTCACATTTTTTACGCGCAGTTATATGCGCCGATGATGTGTGTGCTAAACCGAGGGGGGACGGACGCGGTAAGCGCTCGTTCCTCCTCGCACTTAATAATTCGGAATTCGGAATGCGTAATTCGGAATGCGTAATTCGGAATTAAATAACGCGCAGCCCTGCGGTTATCTAAAAGGATAACTGCAGGGCTGTTTTTTTGCATTATAACGGTGTAGGTTTGTCAATGATGTGTTAAAAAAATCAGAAAACTTCGCCGAAGGAAAAAAAGGAATACAAATAATCGGCAGGAG
>CAJJPG010000016.1 GCA_905193585.1 uncultured Oscillospiraceae bacterium | reverse complement strand
CCTCGATAAAATCGAGGTTTTTCGCTTAGGCATCTTTTTTAGTGCCCTCTTATGGCCCGCCCGAAGGGATTCGAACCCCCGTTCTTCAGAATCGGAATCTGCTGCGTTATCCAGCTGCGCCACAGGCGGATATAAAAGGACGGCGAAACCGTCCTTTATTTTTATTTTTCAAAGCCGTTGGGGTTATTTTTCTGCCAACGCCAAGTGTCCTCGCACATCTCTTCAATGCCGTACTTCGCGGTCCAGCCGAGAACCTTTTTAGCCTTATCGGCGTTTGCGTAAACCTCGTCGGGGTCGCCGGGGCGGCGCGGGTCTATAACGTAAGGCACGTCAACACCTGTTGCTTTTACAAACGCGTCACGCAGCTGCAAAACGCTCGTGCCGTTTCCGGTGCCGAGGTTGAACGCCTCGCAGCCCTTATTTTTAAGCGCCCAGTCTATAGCCTTAACGTGGCCTACCGCCAAATCGACAACATGTATATAATCGCGAACGCCAGTGCCGTCCACCGTTTTATAATCGTTGCCGAAAACGTGCAGCTTTTCGAGCTTGCCTACAGCAACCTGCGATATGTAGGGCATAAGGTTATTCGGTATACCCTTGGGGTCTTCGCCTATAAGCCCGCTCTTGTGTGCGCCTATGGGGTTAAAGTAACGCAGCAGCGCCACGCACCAGTCCTTATCGGCAACATAGAGGTCGGAAAGAATATGCTCTATAAACAGCTTCGTTCTGCCGTAGGGGTTTATAGCGCCGAGCGGCATACCCTCAACCAGCGGCATCTCTGTAGCAACGCCGTAAACGGTGGCGGAGGAAGAAAATACAATTTTCTTTACGCCGAACTCGTTCATGGTTTCAAGCAAAACGATGGTGTTTATAAGGTTGTTATCGTAATACATAATCGGCTCGCGCACCGATTCACCCACGGCTTTAAGCCCGGCGAAATGGATTACCGCCTCAATATCGTTTTCGGTGAAGATTTTGCGGAGGGCTTCCCTGTTGCGAACGTCTTCCTTATAGAATTTTACTTTTTTTCCTGTAATTTTTTCAACGCGGGAAAGGGATTCGCTGCTGCTGTTATCAAGATTATCCACAACAACAACGTCATATCCGGCGTTAAGCATTTCAACGCATGTATGGCTGCCGATAAACCCGGCGCCGCCGGTTATTAAGATTGACATAACGGTTACCTCCAAATAAGTATTTGCCTCAAATAATAATATAGCAAATTGTGCGATTTGTCAAGTATTAAAGCCCGTTTTTCCGCTCGCTTAAGGGTAAATATTCGCGGTGCGGCTGAACGCTCATATAAGCCGGGCGGATAATCTTTCCGGCATTCAGCAGCTCTTCTATTCTGTGGGCGCTCCAGCCCGCAATGCGCGCTATTGCGAAAAGCGGGGTGTAAAGCTCGTGCGGCAGCCCCAGCATATCGTAAACAAAGCCGCTGTAAAAGTCCACGTTTACGCTGACGCCCTTATACATTTTTCTCTCTCCCGCTATTATTTCGGGGGCGAGCCTTTCAACAGCTGAGTAAAGCGCGTATTCGCGGTCAAGCCCCTTTTCTTCGGAAAGGGATTTTACAAAGCCCTTAAAGACCTCGGCACGCGGGTCGGAAACCGAATATACCGCGTGACCCACGCCGTAGATAAGCCCTGCTTTATCAAACGCCTCTTTGTGGAGTATCTTTTTTAGGTAAGCGGATATTTCCTCTTCGTCGTTCCAGTCGCGCACATTTTCCTTTATATCGTTAAACATGGCGCACACCTTTATATTCGCTCCGCCGTGCTTAGGTCCTTTAAGCGAGCCGAGTGCCGCGGCGATTGCGGAGTAGGTGTCTGTTCCCGAGGAGGACACAACATGGGTTGTAAAGGTGGAGTTGTTACCGCCGCCGTGCTCTGCGTGCAGCACTAATGCAGCGTCAAGCACCTTTGCCTCAAGCGGGGTGTATTTACCGTCGATTCTGAGCATATATAAAATGTTTTCGGCGGTTGAAAGCTCCGCGCGCGGCTCGTGAATAAAAAAGCTGTTGCTGCCGCGCAGATAATAGTCGTAAGAGTGGTAGCCGTATACCGAAAGCAGCGGAAATCTCGCAATAAGCTGTAAGCACTGGCGCAAAACATTGGGAATTGAAGTATCTTCTGCGTTGGTATCATAAGAGTAAAGGGTCAGAACGCTGCGCGCCAGTGAATTCATCATATTGGCAGAGGGTGCTTTCATAATAATATCCCTTACAAACGAGCCGGGCAGGGTGCGGTATGAGGATAGCAGGGAACAGAAGTCTTTCAGCTGTTCCGCATTTGGCAGTTTTGCGAAAAGCAGAAGATACACTATTTCCTCAAAGCCGAAGCGGCCGTCCTTTATAAATCCCGCGACCAGCTGCTCAACGTCGTAGCCCCTGTAATAAAGCTTGCCGCGGCAGGGTATTTCCTCGCCGTTTACAATTTTTTTGGAGACTATTTCGGATATTTCGGTAAGTCCCGTAAGCACGCCTTTACCGTTTAAGTCTCTTAGTCCTCTGTTTACTTTATGTTCAATATACAACTGCGGCTCAATGCGGCAGTTATCGGTGCAGAGGGACGAATATTTAAGTATTTCGAGAGTTATATCGTTACCTGCGTAGCCGTTATTTCCGCTCATATAATCACTTCCTTAATTAAATTTCACCTTTATATTCTACCATAAAATGCCGAAATAAATTTGAACCGACTGTTAATTTTAAAATTTTGATTTTTTAAGAAAAAATGAATTTTTTAAAAAAGTGATGACATGGCAATTAAATAATGGTATAATAATTCCATATATGTAAAAGGGGGAAGTAAGCCTTGAAGCTGCTTGCGATTGACGGCAACAGTATTATAAACCGCGCGTTTTACGGGATAAAGCTGCTCACCGCAAAGGACGGCACCTACACAAACGCGGTTTACGGCTTTATAAATATATTGAACCGACTGACAGAGCTTGAAAAGCCCGAGGGCGTTGCGGTTGCTTTCGACCTTAAAGCGCCTACCTTCCGCCATAAAAAATATGCGGAGTATAAAGCGGGCAGAAAAGGTATGCCCGAAGAACTGGCGCAGCAAATGCCGGTTATGAAAGAGTGGCTGACCTTAGCGGGCTACACCTGCGTAGAGTGCGAGACCTACGAGGCGGACGATATTTTGGGCACGCTTGCCGCTCTTTGCGAAAAGAGCGGGAACGAGTGCGTTATAGCCACGGGCGACCGCGATTCATTACAGCTTGTTTCTGATACCACAAGGGTTTTGCTTGCCGCAACCAAAATGGGCAAGCCCGAAATTATAAATTACGATAAAGCGGCGCTTTTTGAGCGCTATGGGCTAACCCCGCCCGAGATGATAGAGCTTAAAAGCCTTATGGGAGACTTATCGGATAATATTCCCGGTGTGGCGGGCGTGGGCGAAAAGACCGCGACCGACCTTATAACCCGTTTTCACAGCATAGATAATATTTACGAAAGCCTTGAAACGCTTGATATTAAGGAAAGCGTGCGCAAAAAGCTGGAGGCGGGGCGCGAAAGCGCGTATTTAAGCCGCGAGCTCGGCACTATTTGCCGCGAGGCTCCCATAAATACCGACATTTCGCACTACAAAATAAAACCGCGGAACGATGCGGAATTAGCGCGCCTTATGACCCGACTTGAATTTTTCAAGCTTATGGAAAAAATGGGGCTGAAGCCCGATAATTCGGGTATGCAGCTATGTCTTGATATGTCGGATAAAAAGAGCTTTAAATTCATAAAAACCGCCGATATTAAGAATAAGGCGGATATATATATTGCGGACGAAAAAATCGCGGCGGTATCGGGCGATACGGTCACGGTAATTTCCGACGGTAAGCTTGAAGAGCTGCTTAAAGACGGCGGCATAAAAAAGCGTGTGCACGATTTTAAAAATTTAAGCAAGAAATACTCCGATATTGCGGGCGTGCGCTTTGATACAATGCTGGCGGCGTATCTTTGCAATCCTTCCGCATCCTCCTATGCGACCGACAGAATAATTGCCGAATACGCGCCCTATGAGCCCGAAATTGAGGGCGAAACGGACGAATTTATTAAAAACGCCTGCCTTTTCTCGCTTGCCTGCGATACGCTGGAAAACGAGCTTGAAAAAACAGGGCAAAAAAGGCTTTTTGATGAAATTGAGCTGCCGCTGGCAAGGGTGCTCGGCGAAATGGAGCTTTGCGGCTTTTCGGCGGACGTAAACGGGCTTAAAGCCTTATCAAGTGAGCTTGATACCCGCATAAAAGCGCTTGAAAGCGAAATATATTCGCTTGTGGGGTATGAGTTTAACTTAAATTCACCAAAGCAGCTGGGCGTGGCGCTTTTTGAAAAGCTGGGGCTGCCCGCTAAAAAGAAGACCAAAAGCGGCTACAGCACGGGAGCCGAGGTGCTGGAGGGGCTCAAAAACGAGCACCCCGCGGTATCGCTGCTGCTTAACTACCGCCAGCTTGCAAAACTTAAATCCACCTATGCCGACGGCTTGCAGGACTGCATAGCAGAGGACGGCAGAATACACTCCACCTTTAATCAAACAGAGGCGCGCACGGGCAGAATAAGCTCGCTTGAGCCGAATTTACAGAACATTCCCGTAAGAACGGCGGAGGGCAGGCGGCTGCGCGAGTATTTCAACGCGCCCGCAGGCAGAGTTCTTTGCGACGCTGACTATTCGCAAATTGAGCTGAGAGTGCTTGCAAGTATGTCGGGGGACGCGAATATGATAAACGCTTTCGGCAGCGGAACGGATATTCACACCGTTACCGCCTCGCAGGTTTTCGGGCTGCCGCAGGATATGATAACACCCGAGCTTCGCAGCCGCGCAAAGGCGGTTAATTTCGGCATTGTGTACGGAATAGGCGCGTTTTCGCTTTCAAAGGATATAGGCGTTACAAGGGCTGAGGCGGACAGATACATTAAAAGCTATTTGGCGGCGTACCCCGGCGTTGCGGCGTATATGGAAAAAGCGATTGAGGACGCAAAGAAAAACGGCTACGTTACCACGCTTTACGGCAGGCGGCGCTATATACCCGAGCTTTCAAACTCAAACGGAAATATGCGGGCTTTCGGGGAGCGGGTTGCAAGAAACGCGCCTATACAGGGCACGGCGGCGGATATTATAAAAATAGCTATGATAAAGGTATCTCGCAGCTTAAAAGACGAATTTCCCACGGCAAGGCTTATTTTGCAGGTACACGACGAATTGATTGTGGAGTGCGATGAAAAGGACGCCGAGGGCGTGTGCGCGCTGCTTGAAAGAGAAATGGAAAGCGCCGCCGATTTAGCGGTAAGGCTTACCGCCGAGGCGCATTTCGGAAAAACCTGGTTAGAGGCGAAGGCTTAAATGAAGATTTTATTCGTTTGCACCGGCAACACCTGCCGCAGCCCTATGGCAGAGGGGTATCTCCGCTCAAAGCAGCTGCCCGGCGTTACGGTGGAGAGCCGCGGTCTTGCGGCGAATGGCGCGGTAGTGAGCGTTAATTCACGCATTGCCTGCGCGGAAAAGGGAATAGATATAAGCGGGCATATATCAAGGCAGATAACCGCGGAGGACGTAGCTGCGGCAGATAAAATTATATGCCTTTCCCCCTCGCACAAGGCGGCGCTTTTAAGCGCGGGTGTGCAGGGCAGCAAGCTGTTTTTACTGGGCGGCGGCATTTCCGACCCATACGGCGGGGATATTGAAATTTACAGAAAGTGCCGAGATGAAATATTCGCGGCGATAGATAAGCTGATAGCCGACGGCTTTTTTGCCGATTTTAAAATATTACCTATGGAGCAGCGCCACACGGCGGCTGTGGCAAAGCTTGAAAAGGACTGCTTTTCAGAGCCTTGGAGTAATGAGAGCATACGCGAGGCGGCAGAGCACGGTACGGAATTTTTCGTTGCCGAAAACGCGGAGCACCTGCTCGGCTACATAGGCATAAAGCCGGTGCTTGACGAGGGGTATATTACCAATGTGGCGGTTTTTCCGCAATACCGCAAAAAGGGCGTTGCCACCGCGCTTATAAAGCGGGTGTTTGAGCTGGCGCAGGAAAAAAAGCTTACCTTTGTAAGCCTTGAGGTGCGGGTATCAAACGGCAATGCAATAGCCCTTTATAAAAAAGCGGGCTTTAAAGAAGAGGGGCGGCGGAAAAACTTTTACCGCGACCCGCGCGAGGACGCGCTTATTATGACGAAGAGGTTTTAATTCTTTTATGAAGATATTAGCTATTGAAAGCTCCTGTGATGAAACCGCCGCGGCGGTCACCGAGGGGCGGGAAGTACTTTCAAATATAGTAGCTACGCAAATAGCCGAGCATAAGATTTACGGCGGCGTTGTGCCCGAAATCGCGTCAAGACGGCATACCGAGGCTATATCCGCCGTGGTAGACGAGGCGCTGAAAGCGGCGAATATCGGGTATAATGATATTGACGCGGTAGCGGTCACCTTTGCCCCCGGGCTTATAGGGGCGCTGCTTGTAGGCGTGAATTTTGCAAAAGGGCTTGCAATGTCGCTTAATAAACCGCTTATACCCGTGCACCATTTGCGCTCGCACATTGCGGCGAATTATATTACTCACCCCGAGCTGAAACCCCCGTTTCTCTGTCTTTTAGTATCGGGCGGGAACACGGTTTTAGCGGAGGTTACCGATTATACGAAGTTCAAAATAATAGGCGAAACGCAGGATGACGCGGCGGGCGAGTGCATGGATAAAGCGGCGCGCTGCTTAGGGCTTTCTTACCCCGGCGGCGTAAATCTTGATAAAACCGCAACCGTAGCGGATACCGATAAATACCCCCTGCCCCACCCCCACGTTTCCACGGGCGAGTTTGATTTCAGCTTTTCGGGGCTTAAAACCGCGGTTATGAACCTTGTAAACAACACATCGCAAAAGGGCGGGGGAATAGATGTTCCCGTGCTTTGCGCCACGGTAAGGCAGCGGGTGTGCGATATGCTGATATCGGCAACGCTTGCCGCGGCCGAAAAAACAGGCTTTAAAACCATAGCGGTTGCGGGCGGCGTTTCGGCAAACAGTGAGCTGCGCGCAAGGCTTAAAGCGGAGTGCGAAAAAAAGGGGCTTACACTTTATTACCCAGAGCTTAAATATTGCGGCGATAATGCGGCAATGGTAGGCGTGCAGGCGTATTACGAATTTAAGGACGGCAACACAGCGGGAGCGGAACTGAACGCCGCCGCTACTATGCCGATAAATTACAGATAAAAGGAGCTTTGTTTATTTATGGGAAAAACACTTCTTATAGTCAACCCCTGCTCGGGCAAGGCTAAAATGAAAACCGAGCTTTTAAACGTTGTGAACATACTCTCGGCTGACGGCTCGCTTGTCACCGTTTACCCCACAAAGGCGCGGGGCGACGCTACCGAGTTTGCAGCCGGCGTAAAAGAAAACGAGTATGAAAAAATAGTGGTCTGCGGCGGCGACGGCACCTTAAACGAGGTTATAACGGGAATTATGCGGTCGGGTATTGCCTGCACGCTCGGTTATATTCCATCGGGCACGCTTAACGAGTGGTCCTCGGGGCTGCACATTGCCCGCAGCATAAAAAGAGCGGCGGAGGATATTACCACCGGTAAAAAAATACGCCTTGACATAGGCAAATTCGGGGATAAATATTTCTCCTACACCGCGTCCTTCGGCGCGTTTACCGACGCTTCGTATTCCGCCCCGCAGGATGTTAAAAACGTGCTGGGTCAGGCGGCGTACTTCTTTGAGGGAATAAAAAGTCTCGGCAATATAAAGCCCATTCACCTGAAATTCAAAACCGACACATATGAGACTGAGGGCGATTTTCTTTTCGGCGCGGTTTCAAACTCAATGTCGGTGGGCGGCATAGTTAAGTTCGATCAGTCCGCCGTAAAGCTGAACGACGGCGAGTTTGAGGTGCTGCTTATACGCAACCCCGAAAATATTTTAAAGCTGCAGCCCATAATAGACGGTATTTTGAAAAAGGACTTAAACCGCGAGGGCATAGAGTTCTTCACCGCAAAAAGCATTACGGTAACGGGCGGCGCGGGAATGTCCTGGACGCTTGACGGCGAGTACGCCGCGGGCAGCGAGGAAGTAAGCATTACCAACCTGCACAACGCAATAGAGCTTATAGTTCCGCAATAATAAAAAGTTTTTAAGGGAGTTTTGATATGTTCACCAGAGATATAGGGGTAGACTTAGGCACCGCCAATACTCTTGTTTGCGTAAAGGGCAAGGGAATTATAATGCGTGAGCCATCCGTTGTGGCTTACGATATAAGAAACGACGCAGTGCGCGCCGTGGGCACCGAGGCTAAGGAAATGATAGGCAGAACGCCGGGGTCAATAGTAGCCGTGCGCCCCTTGAAGGACGGGGTTATAGCCGATTTCGACGTTACCGCCGCAATGCTTAAAAGATTTATTCGCCAGGCGCTCAAAGGCTCTGTCTTCTCAAGAGTCAGAATGGTTGTGTGTATTCCCGCAGGCGTTACCGAGGTTGAAAGCCGCGCGGTTTACGACGCGGCAAAGCAGGCGGGAGCTACCGATGTTGATTTGGTAGAGGAGCCTATGGCGGCGGCGGTAGGCGCGGGTCTTCCCGTGTGGGACGCAGCCGGCAGTATGGTAGTAGATGTAGGCGGCGGCACAAGCGAGGTTGCGGTTATTTCCCTTGGGGATATTGTAACGGCGCAATCGGTGCGTATTGCGGGGGACGACCTTGACGAGGCAATTATAGCCTATGTGCGGAAAAAGCACAATTTGCTTATAGGCGAGCGCACCGCCGAGCAGATTAAAATAGATATAGGCTCCGCTAAGCCCTACGATAACGAGACGTCGGTTGAAATTAAGGGGCGCAACCAGGTGGACGGGCTTCCGAAAAACGTTATTATAACGTCGGAAGAGGTGCGAAACGCCATGGCTGACCCGATTTCGCAGATAATTGACACCGTGCGGCTGACCCTTGAAAAAACCCCGCCGGAGCTTGCCGCCGATATTATAGACCGCGGCATAACCCTTACGGGCGGCGGCGCGCTGCTGCGCGGCTTTGCCGAGCTTATCGCCGAGGAAACGGGCATGCCGGTATCTGTTGCGGCAAACCCGCTTGACTGCGTGGTTTTGGGCACCGCAAAGCGGCTTGAGGCTGACAGCGGCTTTGATAACTACGTTTTCCGCCGCGGTAAACGTTTCAGATAAAATAATTTTGGAGGGCGAAAAATGCGATTTTTCTTTCGCAGCCGTGGGTTTAAAATAATTGTTGCCGTTGCGGCGGCGCTTATAGCCGTTTCGGTAATATGCGCCTTTTTCGGCAGCAGAATGTCGCCGCAGGCGGATATTATGGGCACTGTTACCGCGCCCTTCCGCTCGGCGGCGGAAAAGGTGACCGGCGCGGTTTCCGATTTTATTAACGCCTACTCAAAGGGCGAGCAATTAGCGCTTGAAAACGCCGAGCTTAAAAGCGAGGCGGCAGAGCTTAAAAAGAAGCTTGCCGAGTACGAGCAGGCGGTGGAGCAAAACGAGTTTTATAAAAACTACCTTGAAATAAAAGACGATCACAAAGACTTTAAGTTCACCCCCGCAACCCTTATTTCGCGCGACCGCGAGGACCCCTACAAGGGCTTTGTAATAAACAAGGGCTCTGTTAACGGCGTTGCGGCGCATGACCCGGTTATAACCGAGGAGGGGCTGGTGGGTTACATAGGCGAGGTGGGGCTTACCTCCTCAAAGGTAGTAACCATTTTAAGCGCGGAATTAACCGCCGGCGCGCTTGATAACCGCACCAACGATTCGGGCATAGTATCGGGCACGGTGGAGCTTGCAAAAAAAGGCGAGACCAAATTTTTCAACCTTTCGCGCTCCTGCAATATCGCCGTGGGCGATTATGCCGTAACCTCGGGCGAGGGGGTATTTCCCGCGGGGCTTTTAATAGGCACTATACAGTCAATAGGCAGCGATAAATACAACACTTCGATTTATGCCGATATAAAGCCCTTTGCGGATATTGATAACCTTAAAAACGTTATGGTTATAACCGAGTTCAGCGGGCAGGGGGAAATCGGGAAGTAATTCAGAATGCGGAATTATGAATGCGGAATTATACAGTAATAAGCTTCATTAAAAAAGGAGGAATGGTTATGAACGAAAAACACAGCGTTAAAACGGCTGTTATAAGCTTTTTTCTGTTTGCACTCCTTTTTTTGCTGCATTATTCCGATGTAATAAGCATTAGCATTAAAACCGCCACGCCAATAATTCTTTTGCCGCTTTTGTGCGCATTTTCCATTTTTTCAACCCCTGCGGCAGCCGCCGCAACGGGGCTTGTTTTAGGCGTTTGTATGGACTCCGCCGCCAGCGGTACGCTTTGCTTTAACGCGATTGTTTTAATGCTTTCGGCGGCGCTGGTTTCGGCTTCCTCCTCACGCCTTTTCAACCGCAACCTGCCTTCGGCGGTGCTGCTTTCGTTTCTTTTAACCCTTTTTTATTTTGTTCTGCGCTGGCTTATTTTTTACGCGTTTACCGTGAGCGCGCAGGATAATCTTACCTACCTTTTGCACTACGCGTTCCCCAGCGTTATTTATACCAATGTATTTATATTCCCGTTTTACTTTCTTTATAAAAAGTTAGGCTGATTATTGCCTAAGAAAGGAGGCAGCTTTTAATGCCGTTTCAGAAAAGAAGTCAGACAAGGCTTACCGTTATAGCGGTATTTATGGTTTTCGTGCTGCTGCTTTATGCCGCGCGTATGTATTCGGTGCAGATTATCCACGCGGCGGAGTATACCGATAAAAACGACGGCGCCGCATCTGTCAGAAAGGCGGTTTTAAAGGCGCGCCGCGGCGAAATTCTTGATTGCTACGGCAGGCAGATAGCCGTAAACCGCGATGGCTACAATGTGGTTTTCAACCGCGCCTATGTTAAAAACGACAGCCTGAATGACGTTATTTTAACCCTTATAAGGCTTTTTGAAAAGCAGGGCGTTGAGTGGAAGGACGAAATGCCGCTTAATATGACCGCCCCCTACGGCTTTAAGGAGGGCGAGAGCACGGACAAGCTGATTTCAAAGCTGAAGCTGGCGCACTACGCCACGGCAAAAAACTGCCTTGACGCCGCAATAGAAAAATACGACCTTAAAAATTATACGCCGGATGAGCAGCGCAAAATAGCCGGCGTGCGCTACGGAATGGATATAGCCGATTTTTCAATTTCTTACCCTTATACCTTTGCGGAGGATATACCCACAGAGCTTATGCGCAAGGTTTCCGAGGCGGGCTTTATGCTTTCGGGCGTATCGGTTGAGGTGGTTCCGTTCCGTGAATACCCCGATACATCCCTCGCCGTTAATCTTATAGGCACGGTGGGTCCCATATTCGCCGAGGATTGGGAGGAATACAAGAAAAAGGGCTACTCATATGATGATAAGGTGGGCAAAAGCGGCATTGAAAAGTGGGGAGAGGAATATCTCCGCGGAACCGATGGCGAAATAACCTACCGCATAGACCAGAACGGCAACATTATTTCAAGCGAGGTAACAAAGGAGCCGGTTTCGGGCAAGACCGTTATGCTCACGCTTGATAAAAAAATGCAGCGCCGCGTGCAGGATTCAATAGCAAACACCGTTAAAAAGCTGCAAAGCGAGGGCGGCACCGCGGTTGCGGGGGCGGCGGTTGCAATACACATTGACTCGGGCAAAATAATATGCGCCGCGAATTACCCGACCTACGATTCAGCCACAATAGGCGAAAATTACGAGGCGCTCACTAAAAACCCCGCAAAGCCGCTTACCGACCGTGCTTTTCAGGGCGTTTACCCCATAGGCTCAACCGCAAAGCCGGCGGTTGCCGTGGCTGCAATGGAAAACGGGCTTTACCATGTGGGAGAAACGGTAAACTGCGTAAGAAAATACACCTATTTTGACGATTACCAACCGAGCTGCCTGCACTATGACGGACCCATAACCCTTAAAAACGCGCTGGCAAAAAGCTGCAACTACTTCTTTTTTGAAATGGGCAAGCGTATAGGCGCAACCCGCCTTACCGATTATTTCAAGCAGTTCGGCTTGGGCGTTGCTACCGGCGTTGAGGTGGACGACAGTAAGGGCATTTTAAAGAAAGCCGACGCAAACGGCGGCGGCGATACACTACAGTTTGCAATAGGGCAGTTAAACGCATTTACGCCGCTGCAGCTTTGCAATTACGTTGCCACCCTTTCAAACGGCGGCACGCACTACCGCGCAAGCCTTATAAGTAAAATAGTATCCTATGATATGTCTGAAACCTTTGACGAAAGCGCGCCCGAGGTTATGAATAAAATCAAAATATCCGATACCACGCTTAACGCCGTTAAAGAGGGTATGCTCTCTGTTACGGAGGACGGTACCGGCCGCGCCGCACTAGGCAACTACCCCATAAAGGTGGGCGGTAAAACCGGTACGGCACAGGTGAACGGCAAGGCGGACCACAGCCTGTTTATAGCCTTTGCACCCTTTGAAAACCCCGAAATTGCAATATCGGTGGTTTTGGAAAACGGCGCTTCGGGCTTTTCGGCGGGCGGAATAGTTAAGGATATACTGGATGCCTACTTTTACGGCAGCGGCTCGGCTGATAAAAATACTGTGCCTTTTACCGTGCTTAACTGATTGACAAAAATATCCGATTGTGATAAAATATAGGAAAAGCGAGGTTTTTTAATGAGTCAGATTTTTGCCGTTACCTCGGGTAAGGGCGGCGTAGGTAAATCCACCGTTTCGGCGGGGCTTGCATTTGCCTTTGCGGGGCTTTCAAAAAAAACTCTGCTTGTCGATATGGACGAGGGGCTTCGCTGCCTCGATATTATGCTGGGTGTTGATAAATCGGCGGTGTTCGACCTTTCCGATATACTTATGGGTAAGGATATGGCTGACGCGGTTTATAACGTGGGCGAAAGCGGTAATTTATTTTTAGTGCCCGCACCTGCTGAGGTGGGGAAAATTGACGCATTTGCCTTTTCGGGCTTTGTGCGCGAGGCGGAAAAGGAATATGACATTATTATATTTGATTTTCCCGCCGGTATGGATTTTTCGCTTTACACCTGCCTGCCGAACGGCACGCTTTTTCTTACGGTTGCGGTACCCGACCCCGTTTCGGTGCGGGACGCGGCGGCGGTAAGCGAAAGGCTTTCGGAAATATCCTGCGCATCAAGGCTTATTGTAAACAACTTTAAGTACCGCCTTGTAAAGCGCGGAATTTTCCGCAATATCGACGATATTATTGACAGCGCGGGTCTGAGACTTTTAGGCGTTGTGCCGTCAAGCGAGGAGTTGGCGTTCCTATCGGTCACGCACAGGCTGAAACCGAACGGCAAGCCTATGCGGGCATTTAAAAGAATAGCCGAACGGCTTTGCGGTGAAAATATTTTATTGCCGCAGCCGAAAAAAATATAATTAAAAAGGGGTATAAAAAATGACGATTGCACTGATAGCACACGACGCGAAAAAGGAGCTTATGGTTCAGTTCTGCATAGCGTATTGCGGAATTTTAAGCAGATATAACCTTGTGGCTACGGGGGCTACGGGTAAAACCGTTTCCGAGGCTACGGGGCTTAACATAGTTAAATTTTTAGGCGGTTCGCAGGGCGGCGCGCAGCAGATAGCCTCGCGCATCGGCTGTGATGAAATTGATTTATTACTCATGTTTCGCGATCCGCTGAACCCCAAGCCGAACGAGCCTGACGAGCGCGCCCTTTTAAGACTTTGCGATGTGCACAATATTCCGGTTGCCACCAATATTGCCACTGCCGAAATGCTTATTCACGGACTTGAGCGCGGCGACCTTGACTGGCGCGAAATAGTAAAGAATAATAAGTAATTTTCGGAGCATATATTTATGGCAGAAATTAACCGCGCCGTTAAAGGCACGGGCGATGTTTTACCGGCAGACAGCTATAAATGGCAGTTTGTTGAGGGTAAAATGCTTGAAACCGCCCGTCTTTACGGCTTTAACGAGATAAGAATACCGGTTTTTGAACACACCGAGGTCTTCCGCCGCAGCGTGGGGGATACTACCGACGTTGTGCAAAAAGAAATGTATACATTTGACGATAAGGGCGGGCGCTCTGTTACACTGCGCCCCGAGTTTACCGCCGGAGTTATAAGAAGCGCCATTGAAAAGGGGCTTGTAAACGGCGCGCTGCCCGTTAAGGCGGCGTATGTGGGCGGCTGCTACCGCTACGAAAAGCCGCAGGCAGGCAGACTGCGCGAGTTCCACCAGTTCGGCGTTGAGTGCATAGGCGCGGCGTCTCCTGCGGCTGACGCCGAGGTTATAGCCTTGGCGCGTCAGGTGCTTACCGCCGTAGGTATTGAAAAAATTTCGCTTGAAATAAACTCTATAGGCTGCCCCGAGTGCCGCAAGAATTACGTTGCGGCGCTTAAAGACTATTTCAGGCAGCATATTGACGAATTGTGCGATACCTGCCGCGACAGGTTAGAGCGCAACCCCATGAGAATACTTGACTGCAAATCGCCCGTATGCAAAAAAATTGCGGCAAACGCACCGGTTGTGACCGATTATTTATGCGATGATTGCCGCGCGCACTTTGAGGCGGTGCAGAAATATCTTACCGCCGAAGGCGTGGAGTTTACCGTTAATCCGCATATAGTGCGCGGGCTTGATTATTACACCCGCACGGTGTTTGAATTTGTTTCGGGTGATATAGGCGCGCAGGCAACGGTTTGCGGCGGCGGCAGATACGATGGGCTTATTGCCCAAATGGGCGGACCCTCCGTTCCGTCGCTCGGGTTTGCTATGGGCATTGAGCGCATAATGCTGCTGCTTGAGGCACAAAAAACCGAGCTGCCGAGACCTGCCCCGTGTGATATTTATATTGCCGCTATGGGGGATAACGCGGCGCTTAAAGCCGCCGAAATTTGCGCGCAGCTGCGGCAGGACGGGTTCTCGGCGCAAACCGATATTTGCGGCAGAGGGCTTAAAGCGCAGATGAAATACGCCGATAAAACGGGCGCGGAATTTACTATGGTTTTGGGCGATAACGAGCTTGAAACAGGTAAAGCCCGCCTTAAAAATATGGCAAGCGGCAGCGAAACCGAGGTAAGGCTTGAAAACCTTGCGGACGAGCTGCTTTCCGCTATACATTCCTCCGCACTTGATGATCTTGCGGACAGTATTTTAAAGCAATAAATTTTTCAGGCAATCTTTCGGTTGCCTAAGAGGTGTTTAAGGTTGAAACTTGACAGAATGAACGGTATGAAACGCACCGACTATTGCGGCACGCTCACAAAGGAAAGAGTAGGCGCAGAGGTAGTGGTTGCAGGCTGGGTGCAGCGGCAGCGCGACCTCGGCGGACTTATATTTGTTGACCTTCGCGACCGCAGCGGAATAGTGCAGCTTGCGTTTGACGATACAACCGACAAGGCGGTTTTTGAAAAGGCGACCGCACTGCGCAGCGAGTTTGTGGTTATGGCAAAGGGCAAGGTGCGTATGCGCTCCTCGGTTAATACCGAAATTCCCACGGGGGATATTGAAATTGAAGTAACCGAGCTTAAAATTTTGGGTGCGAGCGAAACCCCACCCTTTGAAATTTTGCCCGAAACCGGCGTTAAAGAGGATTTAAGGCTTAAATACCGCTATCTTGACTTGCGCCGCGCGCCGCTTCAGCGCAACATTATGCTGCGCCACAAAATAGCTAAGGTAACGCGCGATTATTTTGATGAAAACGGGTTTATTGAAATTGAAACCCCCACCCTTATTAAATCCACTCCCGAGGGCGCGCG
The DNA here is from genome assembly GCA_905193585.1 of uncultured Oscillospiraceae bacterium. Classification (GTDB taxonomy): domain Bacteria; phylum Bacillota; class Clostridia; order Oscillospirales; family Acutalibacteraceae; genus UBA737. Next base: position 7,641 of record CAJJPG010000016.1, on the reverse strand, counting down.
CGATTATCTTGTGCCGTCCCGCGTTCATAAGGGCAGCTTTTTTGCCCTGCCGCAGTCGCCGCAGCTTTACAAGCAGCTGCTTATGCTTTCGGGCTTTGACCGCTACATTCAGCTTGCCCGCTGTTACCGCGATGAAGACCTGCGCGCCGACCGACAGCCCGAATTTACACAGATAGACCTTGAAATGTCATTTGTGGAAAAAGAGGACGTTTTCGCGGTTGCCGAGGGCTATATGAAACGCCTGTTTAAGGAAATACTGGGCGTGGATATTGAAACCCCGCTGCCGAGGCTTACATATACCGAGGCTATGGAAAGCTACGGGTCTGATAAGCCCGACACCCGCTTTGATATGAAAATTAAGGATATTTCCGATATAGTTGAAAACTGCGGCTTCGGCGTATTTGCCGATACGGTTAAAAACGGCGGCACGGTAAGAGCCATAACCGCCAAAAATGCCGCGGGCGTTTACACGCGCAAGGAAATTGATAAGCTGACCGAGGAAGCAAAGGGCATAGGCGCTAAGGGTCTTGCCTTTATCCGCTGGGTGGAAGATGAGCCCAACTGCTCTTTCGCAAAGTTTATGTCGGCGGACGAAATGAAAGCCATATACGAGCGCACGGGCGCCGAAAAGGGCGACGTTGTGCTGATAGTAGCCGACCGCAAGAAGACCGTGCTTTCAGTGCTGGGCGCTTTGCGCCTTACCGTTGCAAAGCGGCTTGAAATTATCCCCGATAAATACAACCTGCTTTGGATAACCGAGTTCCCGTTCTTTGAGTATAACGAAGAAAACGGCAACTGGGACGCTATGCACCACCCGTTCACAAAACCGCTTGATGAGTGCATACAGTACCTTGATTCCGCCCCCGAAAAGGTTTTTGCCGACGCATACGATTTGGTGCTCAACGGCATTGAGCTTTCGAGCGGCTCTATACGAATAACCGACCCCGAGCTGCAAAAGCATATGTTTGAGGCGCTGGGGCTTTCCGATGAAGAGGCATACGCGAAGTTCGGCTTCTTAACCGACGCGTTCCGTTTCGGCGCGCCGCCGCACGGAGGTATGGGCATAGGGCTTGACCGCCTTACAATGCTGCTTTGCGGCTGCGATAATTTGCGTGATGTTATCGCGTTCCCGAAGGTCTCAAATTCAAGCGAGTTAATGTCGGGCGCTCCGGCAGAGGTGGATAACGCGCAGCTTAAAGAGCTTTCCATTAAAATTGATAATTGATATTCATTAAAAAATCATCCCGACGGTTTTGCCGTCGGGATGATTTTTTGGTATAAACAAGGGCGGAAAATATGATTTTACAGCCGTTTTTTACGGTGACGATAAACCGAGCTTCTTTATAATGCGCTGCGTGTTTTCAAAGGTATCCTCAACATTCAGCGAGATATAGGTATATCTGAAATCCTTATCTACGCCGCTTATCTGAAGAGTCAGCAGACACTCATTGGTGATGCTTCTGTAGGTTGCTTTGGGTAAATCGGAAATATACGCCTCTACAAGCTCTTTCAGCTGCGCCTCGGTTACGGCAATTTCTTCTGTTCCTACCTCTTCGGTTGAGTCTTCGTCGCCGTCTGCCGAAACATAGCCCGTGGTGTAAACAGAGCGGTTGTTTGTTATATCGCCCAATATTTCGCTGCGTATGCTGTTTATATGCTCGGGGCTTTTGTAAAGCTCAAGCAGCAGCGGCATATAATTTGAATAATTTATTCTGTTATAGGTCCGTACAAAATGCCTGCCGTTTTTAAGGGTGTAGTCAATATTCAGGTAATCCCCGCCGTTGTCTTCATTATTTACTATTTTCCCATGGAGCTGCAGCACCGTTTCGGGCTCCTTCACAGTCATTTGCATGCCGGTAAACTCTACGGTTATGCTTTCTATTTTATTTGCGGCAGGGACGCGCTTGCTGTAACCGAAACAGCCTGTTACAAGTATCACCGAGAACGTGCCGAGCAATGCTACGGATACCGCGCCCATAATTGCGGATTTTTTAATTGTTTTAAACCCGCGGTCGTTAATTGCACCGAAAGTTATTGCCGCAAGCACGCCGCCGACAACCGCAAATACCCAGAAGACAAGGTTTATATCGCCCTCGGCGAATATAGAACCCACACCGAACGCGCCGAGAGCGCCGACTATAAGCCCGCACACTATATATATGAAATTATACGCATAGGAAATGCCGCTTTTTTCGCTCTTTCTGCCGCGATAAAGCGCAACGCTTACCGCAAGCGAGAAAAAGGTGATTATAAGCAGTTTTACGGCGAAAAGCACCTCCGTGCGGGCGGGTAATTCGCCCTCCGAAATACTTGAGAACTTAGTAAACGCAAACCAAAACGGAGACGACGCGTCTAGAATATTTTCGGTATAATTGTAGGGATAGCCGAAAAGAAAATTTTGGCAAAGCGAGGAATTTATAAGCTGAACCAGCACTATACCCACATTAAAGGTAAAGAACGAGATAATAAGGTCGAAAATACTGCCGGCGCATATCATAAATATAAGCGAAAACGCCGCCAGCGAAAACAGTATAAGCAGGTTAAAGGCGTAGCCCTTTAAAATCGGTTTTATGCTGCACTCAACATATTTTGAAAGTTTCAGCCCGCACATTGCGCCGTAAACCAGCGTTACGGGAATAATTATAGGCAAAATGCTTGAGATAAGCCGCGCAAACAAGAGCCCTGTGCGGGTGGTGGGTAATGAATGGAAAAAGTCGCTTGAGCTGCGACTGTAAAGAAACGCAAAGTTTATAAACATATAAACAAGCGCCGCCGCGACCGAGGCGATAGCCGTTATCATCATAAGCAGGGGGGCTACGGAGTTCAGATTATAAGCCTTAGCCGTGTTTTCATAGATCCGCTCAATTTTAAGCAGCGTGTAAACGGGGCAGGCAAGCAGGGCTACAACCGTCATAAGCACGGTAAGCCCCGAGGTGCGTTTGAGCGAATAGGCAAACAACCGCCTTGCGGGGTGAAAGCTATTCGGCAATGCTTTTGACGTCATATCCGTTCACCTCCAGCTCATATACAAACGTTTCTTCAAGCGACGGCTCAATACACTCCGAAAAAATGGGGGAGAGCCGATTTATATAATTCATAATTTCATCCTCGTCACCGCGCACTATCATTTGCAAAAGTGACCCGCTGCGCTCGGCTTTGATAACGTCCAGCCCCGAAAACGCCGTTACGTCGGGCACACCGCGAAAAGCCGCCTGAACCTTATGCAGGCTGCTTTTAAGGCTGTCAACCTCGTCGCTCAATACCATATGCCCGTTATGCACAAGCCCTACGCTGTCGCACAAATCTTCAAGCTCGCGCAAATTGTGCGAGGCGATAACCGTAGTCATATTCCGCCCCGTAACGCCCTCTACCAATATGCCCTTGAGCGCCTTGCGGATAACCACGTCAAGCCCGTCGAACGCTTCGTCGAGCAGTAAATAATCCGGGGAAGAAGCTATTGCGGTTATAAGCGCCGCCTGCCGCTGCATACCCTTTGACATGGTGGATATTTTAGCTTTATAATCAAGCGGAAAAATTTCGAGCAGGCGGTTGTAAAGCGTGTTATCAAAGCGGGGGTAAAGCCTGCGGTAAAAATCCGCCGTTTCTTTTATTGAGGCGTTCGGCATAAAATACGGCGTATCGCCGAGGTATGCAATGCGCGCTTTTATTTGCGGGTTATCAAATATTTTTTCACCGTTTGCCGTAATGCTGCCGCCGTCGGGCATATACACGCCAGATGCAAGCCTTAAAAGGGTTGATTTCCCCGAGCCGTTTGAGCCGACAAGCCCGTATATAGAGCCCTCGCCGATCGTGACGTTTACAGAGTCGAGCGCCTTTTTGCCGCCGAATATTTTAGTGAGGTTTTCAGCCTTTATCATTTTGCGCCCTCCTCTTTTTCAAACATTTCGGAAACTATTTCCAAAAGCTCCTTTTCCTTTAGCCCCAACTCTGCCGCGGCGGATACCGCCGCGCGGAAATCTCTTTTTGCCGACATTATAACCGCGGTATCCGCCGCGACGTCGTCCGATATAAACGACCCCTTGCCCTTTACCGAGTATATAATGCCGTTACTTTCAAGTATTTGGTAGGCTTTCTGTATAGTATTCGGGTTTACGCCCAGTTCCACCGCGAGGGCGCGCACGCTCGGCAGCTGCTCGCCGCTTTCAACGAGTCCCAGCGCTTTCATACGCACAAAGCCGTTCACTATCTGGTCGCAAATAGGAACACCGCTTTTATAACTAAGCTTGAGCATAACGCACCTCCCCGAAACTGTATTAGTCTTTATAGTACAGTTAAATAATACACTGTAACGCGCCGTTTGTCAATAAAAAATTTATGAATTTTATCATCTTGCAAAAAATGCCGAAAGTTGTATAATATAATAGTTTTAAAAATACTTTAAGGGGTTGTTTATTTTGGGTGCATACGGATATTTACTTGCATTGGCGCTTATATTGCTTTTTACGAAAATTTTCGGGCTTGCAACCGCGCACGTTCATCTGCCGCAGGTGGTGGGCGCGCTTATTGCGGGCATACTTTTGGGGCCGAGCGGAATAGGAATACTCCACGAATCGGATTTCCTTACAAAAACCGCCGAAATAGGCGTTATAATGCTGCTTTTCATTGCGGGAATCGATACGGATATAAACGAGCTTAAGCACACGGGTCCCGCCGCCTGCTTAATAGCCGTTTTGGGCGTTGCGGTGCCTATAATCGGGTGCGGCGGCGTTTACTGGCTTTTCTTCTCGCGCAGCCTTTCATATGCAAGTTTTATGAAATCGGCGTTTGTGGGCATTGTTTTTGCGGCGACCTCTGTAAGCATAACTGTTGAAACGCTAAACGAAATGGGCAAGCTTAAAACAAAGGTGGGGGCAACGCTGCTTTCCGCCGCTATAATTGATGATATTATAGGTATAGTGGTATTGAGTATCTTATCGGCTATGAGCGACAGCTCGGTCAGCCCCGCTATTGTAACCCTTAAAATATTCGGGTTCTTTGTATTTACCGCCGTGGTCGGATTCATAGTATATAAGGTGTTCAAGCGCATAGCGATAAACCACGCAACAAGCCGCCGCGTGGCGGTGTGGGCAATGGCTTTCTGTTTTATTATGGCGTTTTGCGCCGAAAAATTTTTCGGCGTGGCGGATATTACCGGCGCATATTTTGCGGGCGTGATACTCTGCAACGTTACCGATTCGCGCCAGTATGTGGCAAAAAAGGTGACCGCCGCCTCGTACCTTGTTTTTTCGCCTGTATTCTTTGCGGGCATAGGCCTTAAAACCGAGCTTAACGGCATAACGCCGAATATAATAGTTTTCGCGCTGGTGCTGGCGGTAATGGCGGTAATAACCAAAATTATCGGCTGCGGGCTGGGCGCTAAAATCTGCAAAATGACCCCGCACGAGTCCTTAACCGTAGGCGTGGGAATGGTGGCGCGCGGTGAGGTTGCGCTTATGGTGGCGCAAAAGGGCATTGAAAGCGGGAATATTGACCCCAAGGTATTCCCCGCAATAGTGCTTTGCGTGGTAATAGCCGCGCTTATAACGCCGGTGCTTTTAAAGCTTGTTATTTCAAAGGGCAATAAAAAAGCCCCGACGGACGGGGAAAAAATTTCGGTAAGTGCTTAAAATCGATTTTGGTATTTCCCCGATTAACAATTTTGCCGCCCACCAAGACTCCCTTCTTTTGCGATGCTGAAGTTCTTAATGAATTTATCTTATCGGTCAATAATACCGATTGATTCTTATTTGTATGTAATCTTCAAATAAAAACACTCGACAAATTTTCCGCTATGGGAAGTATTGTACTTTAATTGTATTGTCTAAACAAAATGTCGGTATCGGATTTTCCCGATACCGACATTTTTTAATCCTTTAATCTTTAATGTATTCAAGTATATCGTTTATATCGCAGTCAAGCGCTTTACATAGCTTATCAATCGTCTTTGTTTCAATATTTTCGTTATTTTTAAGGCGTCTTACGGTTTTGCTGTCAATACCGCTTTTCTCTCTTAAATAATAAGTGGATATATTTCTTTTTTCCATAGTCTTCCACAGTCGGTCAAATTTAATCATATAACCCTCTCCTTAACAATTCTTATTATGGGGGTTATAATCTTTAATATTAAGGGGATATAATCCACATATTCTGTTTATAAAAAAATACTTGACAAATGTTCGGCTATGTATTATAATTGCAGTGTTGCAATCCAAAGACAGCAGGTGACCGCACAGGTCGTAAGTTTTTCGCCTGCCGAGGTGTGCGCTTAAATAATTATGTTTATTTATGCCCGTCCTGATGTCTTTGGACGGGCATTATTTATACTTTCGGAGGTGAAAATTAAATGCCAAACGCTTCAGTTCTTAAAAAAAAGCAGCAGCAGGTGGCAGAGCTTGCCGAAAAAATAAGCGGCGCAGTTACCGGCGTTATCGTTGATTATAAGGGTATTACCGTTGCCGACGATACGGCGCTCCGTAAAGAGCTTCGCGAAAACGGGGTTGAGTACTTCGTTGTTAAAAACACTATTTTAGGCCGCGCTATCGAGGGTACTTCCGTTGAGGGTATGAAGTCTGTTCTTGAGGGAACAACCGCCCTTGCCCTTTCTAAGGAGGATTACACCGCAGCGGCACGCATACTCTGCAAATTTGCCGAGGGTCACGAAAACTTCAGGGTTAAATCGGGCTTCCTTGACGGCGAGGTAGTAGATATTGCTACTATTGAATCTCTTGCAAAGCTTCCCACAAAGGAAGTTCTTCTTGCAACCGTTTGCAGTGCGTTCCAGGCTCCTATCGCAGCCTTTGCACGCGCATTGCAGGCAATCGTCGATAAAGACGGATCCGCAGACGCGGAATAATTTTTAAAAAAATAATTTAAAATCGGAGGAAAATAAAATGGCATCTGAGAAAATTGCAGCTATGATTGAAGAAATCAAAGCTCTTACCGTTCTTGAGCTTTCTGAGCTCGTTAAAGCAGTAGAAGAGGAATTCGGCGTATCCGCAGCAGCGGCAGTAGCAGTAGCGGCTCCGGCAGCAGGCGGCGCAGCAGCGGCTGAAGAGAAGACCGAGTTTGACGTTGTTCTTAAGGAAGTAGGCGCTGAGAAGATTAAGGTTATTAAGGCTGTTCGCGAGATAACCGGTCTCGGCCTTGCTGAAGCTAAGGCTATTGTTGACGGCGCTCCGAAGACCCTCAAAGAGGCTGTAGCTAAGGATGAGGCTGAAGCTATGAAGGCTAAACTCACCGAGGTTGGCGCTACTGTTGAGCTTGCTTAATCGGCAAAACGCATAATCTAAGTTAAAAAATGGGCTGTTGCACTGCAACAGCCCATTTTGAGCGTGTCGAAAAAGTCGACACGCTCTTGGACGGGAATGCCGTTCGCTCGAAAATCAGAGATTTTCGGACTGCACTCTATCCCCGCCAATACCACCTCAGTGCCCTTGAAAAACCGCTGAATAAGCGGTTTTTCGCTTACAAGGTGTTTTTTCGCCGCACGTGTCAGCGAAAAAACGTAAATGCGGCGTAAACGCCGCAAAAATAAAACTTGGGGTTTATCGACAGACTGAAATGGGCTGTTGCACTGCAACAGCCCATCAGTCTGTCGAAAAAGTCCAGCAAAAGCTGGGCTTTTTTACGTAAATATGGTAT
>CAJJPG010000015.1 GCA_905193585.1 uncultured Oscillospiraceae bacterium | reverse complement strand
GCGGAATTTCCGAAATATATTTTCGAGGCATTTAAAAATTTGCTGTATCAGGCTCCGGTAATAGTGTTTTTCAGCCTTTTTTCGGCAATAATACTCAGCGGCGATTTTAAAGGAAGAATGGTTATGCGCACGGTGTTTTTCCTGCCGCTTATAATAACCTCGGGAATAGTAGCCGATATTATTCGGAGCGATATGACCTCGGTTACCATGATGTCATCCTCGGGCTCGCAAAATATTTTTGACGTTTCCGCGCTTACGCAGTATTTGCAGGAAAGCGGATTTCCCACAGGCGTTGTAAGCGCGGTTACGGGGCTTATAGCGAATGTTGCCGACCTTGTTTGGCAAAGTAGCGTGCAGATACTTATATTTTTGGCGGCGCTGCTTGCAATTCCGCCGTCGTATTTCGAGGTTGCCCGCGTTGAGGGAGCGAGCGATTGGGAAACCTTTTGGATGGTAACCTTCCCAGCGGTTTTCCCGTTTGTTGTTGCAACGGTTATCTACACCGTGATAGACAGCTTTACAAGCTACGGCAACAATGCAATGCGGCATATACGCGATTACTTTATGAAAGATATGAAATACTCTTATGCCGCGGCTATGTCGTTTATATATTTTCTGCTGGTTATTTTGACCCTCGGAATAATTTTTCTTGTTTGCCGCAGGGGGCTTATGATGAATTCGGAAAGAACGGGGCGGAAAGGCAAATGAAAAAAGCATACACTGATTATAACAAAATAGCCGTTTCTCCGCTTTATTATACCGGCAGGGTGGCGGTAACGCTATTCAGAACATTTTTCCTTATTCTTATTACGTTTATCATTATGTATCCGCTTGTATACATGCTGAGCATGGCGTTCCGTTCGCCGAAGGATTTTTTGGACGTTACGGTAATATGGCTGCCCAAAACTCCGACGCTCGATAATTTCAAGACAGCGATTTTCGATGTCAAGCTTTTGCAGGCTATGGGTAATTCGTTTTCAATAGCCTTTGTAAGCTCGGTTTTGCAGCTGCTTACAACCTGCCTTGCGGGTTACGGATTTGCGCGTTATCATTTTAAGTTCAGCGGAATACTCTTCGCCGCGGCGGTTTTCACAATAATAGTGCCGCCGCAAATACTTAGCATGCCGAATTATCTGCTTATGAAGAATTTTGATGCTTTCGGTATTTATTCGCTTATAACGGGGCATGCGTCGCCGCTTAATTTATGCGATACACTGTGGTCTTTCTATCTGCCGGCAATGCTGGGTCAGGGTCTGCGCGCGGGTGTGTTTGTGCTTATGTTCCGCCAAACCTTTGCGGCGCTGCCGAAAGAGCTTGAAGAGGCTTCGCTTATAGACGGCTGCGGTCATTTCGGAACATTTTTTAAAATAATGCTGCCGAACGCGCTCACCTCGGTTTTGGTATTTTTCATTTTTTCCTTTGTGTGGTATTGGGGAGATTACTACTTAGCGTCGATCAATCTCTCATCGGTTCAAACGCTTTCGACCCGAATATCCGATTTAAGGTATCTGCTTGAAGAAATACTTCCGAGAGAGAAGCTGACCGCTTACTATATAATCCCTATTGAACAGGCGGCGTGCGTATTCAGCCTGCTGCCGCCGGTCGTGCTTTTCGCGGTTTGTCAGAAATACTTTGTCCGCGGAATAGACCGCAGCGGAATAGTGGGCTGACGGGGGTAAAACTATGAAAAAACACAGTAAATTAAAGCTGATATGCCTTTTAACAGCCGCTGCTTTAGCGGTGCAGACATATTGCGCTGCCGCGCCTGCCGATTCGGGAAACGGTGACAGCTGCGTATTTTTCTCATCCGACGCGGGAGCGGCGGTTAAGGAAAGCGAAACGCTTGAATTTGAGGTTTCCGTAAAGGAAAAGGATTTTTACAGACTCGGGTTCTGCTATTCGGCGGCGGACGAAAGCAACGTTACCCCGCAGGCGGGCATTGAAATTACGGCGGAGGGACTCGGAAATATTGAAAAAAACGTGGATTTTCCGCGGATATGGAAAAACGACATATCGGGTGAGAGCGGCGGGCGCTTTGAGCGCGACGCAATGGAAAACGAGCTTTTGCCCGATCAAAGGCAGATTACCGAAAAGGAAAGCATTTTTCCGGAAATGACCGACAGCGGCGTTTTAGAGCTTACCGCGGGCACGGTGCGGCTGAGAATTACCATGCTGCGGCAATCGGTAAGGCTTTACCGGGTATACCTTGAAAAAAATAAAACAGCCGACTCTTACGAGGAATATATAAGCAAAATAAACGGCGGCAGCGCGGGGGAAACCGTTTTTTGCGAGGCAGAGCTGACCGACGCCAAATCACACCTTGAAATAGGGCTTAATTACGATAGAACCTCGCCGTCGGTAAGCCCTAACGACCCGGTGAAAATATACTATAACATTTTAGGCGGCAGCGCTTATTCGGTTGAGGGGCAATGGGCTCAGTGGCACTTTGAAGTGCCCGAAAGCGGCTTTTACAACCTGAATTTCTGTTACAGGCAAAATATAAACAACGGGCTTTCCAGCCGCCGTATACTTTATATTGACGGCGAGATACCGTTTGAGGAGTGCGGGCTTATTGAATTTCCGTACAGCGAGGACTTCAAAATACATACCCTCGCGGACGGTAAGGAGCCATATAAAATATATTTGACAAAGGGCAGTCATACCGTAAGGCTGGAGGTTACGTTAAAGGGGCAAAAAGAACTGATAAAGCGCATGAATACCGCTATTTCGGGTCTTAACGCGCTTTACAGCGAAATGATGATAATTGTGGGCGAAACGCCCGACGTTTACAGGGATTATAACCTTGACGAAAGCATACCCGAGCTTAAAGACTCGCTTAAAAAATACGCCGAAGAGCTTAATGAATTGGGTAACATGCTTGACGACGGCAAAGAGCAGAACGGCAACACCGCAAGAGTGTACGAAGCGGCGAGAACCTTTGAAAAAATGAGCGGGAACGCAAGGGAAATACCGCAGCAGCTTGATAATTTCCGCTCGCAGATAAACACGCTTGCCGACCTTTTGGGCAGTATCCGCTCGCAACCGCTGGAGCTTGACTACATAACGCTGACACCGCCGGGTAAAGAGCCCGAAAGCAGAAAAACCGATTTTGCGGATTATATTAAATTCCGCTTTAGCGCCTTTATAGGCTCGTTTATATCCGATTATACGGCGGTAAGCAAAAGCGGAAACGACTCGGTTAACGTTTGGGTAAGCTCAAACGATATAAGCATTTTCGGGTATTCCACAGGGCGAGACCAGGCGCAGATACTGGACCGACTTATTTCAAACGGCTTTACGCCGAACAGCGGGGTTTCGGTTAAACTTTCGCTTATAAACAGCTCCGATACCCTTTTGCCCGCACTGGTTTCGGGCAAGGGACCCGACGCGGCGCTTTTTATACCCAAAACGGTGCTTATGAATCTTTATTACCGCGGTGCGCTGGTAGATTTGCGGGCAAAAATGCAAAATTACGAAAGCGTCAGCAAAAGATTTTACCCTGCATCGCTTATATCGCTTTCCGTAGGGGAGAGCGTTTATGCGCTGCCCGAGGTAATGAGCTACAATATGATGTTTTACCGAACCGATATATTCGAGCGGTACGGCATAGAAAGTCCCGAAACATGGGATGACTTTTACGGAATGCTGGCGGTGCTGCAAAACGCGGGCATGCAGGCGGGAATAGCCGAGTCAACGCAGGTGTTTGAAATGATGCTTTTGCAGGAAGGCGGCACGCTTTACAATTCCGATATAAGCAAAAGCATGCTGACGGAGCAACCCGCAATACGCGCCTTTACAAGGTGGACAGAGTTTTACACAAAGTACGGACTTCCCTATACGTTCGACGCGCTGAACAGGTTTAGAACAGGTCAGATGCCCATAATATTCTCTTCCGCCTCTTTCTACGGGCAGTTGGCGGTAGGCGCGCCCGAAATCAGCGGTCTTTGGGCTATGGCGTGTGTTCCCGGCATAAAGCAAAACGGCGGCGTGAACCGCGGGGAAACCTGCAATATAAGCGGCGCGGCGGTTTTGGAAGCTTCAAAACGCAAGGAAAACGCAATGCGCTTTATAGATTGGTGGACTTCCGATGAGGTTCAGCAGAAATTCGGAACCACAAGCGAAACGCAACTGGGCGCGTCGGCCAGGTATTTTTCGGCGAATTCCTCTGTTTTGCCTACGCTTTCATGGACTGCTGAGGAGTACAGAGTGCTTACGGCTCAGTGCGGGGAAATGAGCGATAATCCGCAATCGCCGGCGGCATATTATGTAACGCGCAATTTGAGCAACGCTTACCGCAGGGTGATTTATCAGCTTGAAAATCCGCGCGACGTGATTTTCCGCTACTGCAAGAATATTGACGACGAATTACGGCGTAAACGCATTGAGCTCGGAATGGAGGAGGAAAAATGAAGAAACTTAGAACCTATGCCAATGCCTGGTTTTTTCTCGGCTTTTGGTTTGTAATCTTCTTTTTCTTCACGCTTTTGCCCATTATTACCGCAATAGGCATAAGTTTTACAAGTTTTGACATGGTTAACGCGCCCGAGTTTGTGGGATTTTCAAACTATATAAGAATGTTTTTGGACGACGATATCTTCGTTAAGGCGTTTGCCAACACAATGCTTTTTGCGCTTATTACCGGCCCCGTGGGTTATATTCTGAGCTTTACGGTCGCGTGGCTTATAAACGATATGAGCAGGCAGGTAAAAAATATACTTACATTTCTTTTTTACTCTCCCTCGCTGATCGGTAGCTCTTATATGATGTGGATGTATCTCTTCAGCAACGACTCATACGGAATTCTTAACAGCTTTCTTCTTAATTGGGGAATCATAAAGGCGCCCATACAGTGGCTGTACGACCCCGAATATAACTTTTTCGTGGTAGTGGTTGTAATACTTTGGATGGGAATGGGTAACGGCTTTTTATCGTTTGTGGCAGGCTTCAAGCAGCTTAACAAAAGCTATTATGAGGCGGCGGCGATAGACGGTCTTAAAAACAGATGGCAGGAGCTTTGGTACATTACCCTGCCGCAAATGCGGCCGCAGCTGCTTATAGGCGCGGTGCTCTCTATATCGGGCGCGTTTGCCGTGGGCGCGCAGAACGCGGTTCTTACGGGAATGCCCAGTACGGACTATTCTACCCATACCCTGGTGCTCCACATTCAGGATTACGGGAACACAAGGCTTGAAATGGGATATGCTTCAAGCGTGGCGGTGGTTCTTTTTGTAATAATGACGGTAAGCTGGGTTTTAATTAACAAGGCGATTTCGGCGGTTTCTCCGTCAGAAGGATAGGTGGAAAAATGAAAAGCGAAAAACTTAACCGCTCTGTATTCGGAAATATTACCGCAATGCTGTTTTTGCTTATATTCGGCGTGTTTGTGGCGCTGCCGATGTATTATTCGGTTATAAACGCTTTCAAGCCCGTGAGCGAACTGTTTCTTTTTCCGCCGCGCTTTGTGGTGTATCACCCCACGCTTGAAAATTTTAAAAACATAATAAAGGTTCAGTCGCAGTCGCTTATTCCGACAGAGCGCTATGTCTTCAACAGCATTTTGGTTACCGTTTGCTCTACCGCGGGATACATACTGTTAGCCTCAATGGCGGGCTATGCAATGGCTAAAATTTCTTTTCCGGGCAAAAAAGCGGTAAATACGGTTATTGTTTTCGCTATTCTTTTCAGACCGGAGGTTACCTCTCTGCCACAGTATATACTTATGGCAAAGGTGGGTATGCTCGATACCTTTTGGGCGCTCATACTGCCGCTTATGGGAACCTCGTTCGGAGTTTTTCTCATGGCGCAGTTTATGGAGGCAATTCCCGATGAAATACTTGAGGCGGCGAGAATAGACGGTGCGGGTGAAAAGTATCTGTTCTTCAAAATAGTGCTGCCGAGCGTAAAGCCCGCTTGGCTGACGCTTATGATATTTACCTTTATAAGCGGTTGGGCGTCAACCGGGGCGCAGTTTACATACAGCGAGTCTATGAAGCTGCTGCCTACAATGATGCAGCAGATAAATACCGGCGGAATTATAAGAAGCGGCGTTACGGCGGCGGTTTCCGTGCTGTTAATGCTCCCGCCCGTAATTCTGTTTCTTATTTGCGAAAACTCCGTGGTTGAAACCATGGCACATTCGGGAATCAAGGGTTAAGAAACGGTAAGAAAGGAGAGCTCAGGGTGCCGAAAAAGCTAAAATATATGGCATGCGCGGTTTTTATACCCACCCTGCTTGTGACATTCTCACTCGGGGTGAACGCACAGTATCTTTATAATAAAGAGGGCAAAGCCGTTCCCGCGGCGGAGGTTTACAGCGCCGAAAAAGTGCTGTACGGCGACGATTTCGGTACCGCGCTTTACAGCCCGCAGGATCTTTGCGTGGGAGCGGACGGGAAAATATATATTGCCGATACGGGCAACGACCGCATAGTTGTTCTGAAAGGCGACTTTACGCCCGACGCGGTAATAGAGTCATTTATTTCCGACGGGAAAAGGAATACCTTTTCTTCCCCAAAGGGCGTGTTTAAGGGCGGCGACGGCTTGCTTTATATATGCGATACGGGCAATGCGCGCGTTGTGGCGATTGACGGCGCGTGCCGACTTAAAAGAATATTTACAAACGAACAGCTCATAGCTGTCAACAGCCGTATTTCATTCACGCCGCAAAAGGTCGCGGCAGACGGCTACGGAAATGTGTTTGTTACCGACCCCTCTGTTTATCAGGGTATAATTCAGTACGATAAAAATGATAAATTCGTGCGTTTTTTCGCCCCTAACGAGGTGGAAATAACCTTAGACGTCGCGTTTATGCAGTTTTGGAAAAAGGTTATGACCTCGGAACAGGTAAACGCAATGGAGCGCACCCTACCCTCGGCTTACAATAACCTTTTTACGGACAGCGAAAGTTTTCTTTATACCTGCGCTTACAATACGCCCGCAGGACAGGAAATTAAAAAGCTGAACAATTTGGGCGTAAATATGCTGCGCACGGCTGAAAAGGAAAAGCAGGGAAAGGGCTTCGGAGACCTTGAAACCGCTTACGAAAACTATAAGGAAATAAAAACAAGATTTGTTGATATAAACGTTGACGGCGACGATATTATATGCGCCGCGGACGAGACGCAGGGACGTATGTTCCTTTACAGTAAGGACTGCGATTTTATAGGTGTTTTCGGCGGAGCGGGCGATGAAGCGGGCAAATTCAGAGGACTTTGCGCGGTTGATAATTTAAACGGCAAATACCTGGCGCTCGACAGCGAAAAATGCAGCATTACGGTGTTTGGACCCACTCCGTATATGAATGAGGTTCGCAGCGCGCTTGCGTTTTACGGCGAGGGGCGTTACTCGGAATCGGTAGAGCTTTGGAAAAGTATTCTTGCGCAAAACGGTAATTTCACCCTGGCTTACAAAAGCATAGGCAGGGCGTATTTTCAAGAGGGGAAAAGCCGCGAAGCCATGGATATGCTGAAAAAGGGCGACGACCGATACTTTTACTCAATGGCGTTTAAGGATTACCGCAAGGAATTTGTCAGAAATAATTTTGCGGCGCTTGCCGCGGGAGCGGTTCTGTTTGCGGCGGGCGCGGGTTTTGCAGTGCATGCCGTTCACTGCTGGATATTAAAGCGGCCGATAAGGTTTTTTCGGAGGCGGATAAATGACTAACTTAAAACATATGCTCCAGGGCTGGTATGTACTGTTTTACCGCAGCCGACAGGCGGGCGGGAAAAAATTCCGACCTGACAGGGAAAAGCTTATATATCCTTTCAGGCTGCTTATACACCCGATAGAGGTTTTCAACGATTTGAAATACGAAAACAAGGCGTCCTTTCCGCTCACCTTTCTTTTGGTCTTTCTTTTTTTTGCAGTAAGGCTGCTTGAACGGGTAAAAACGGCATATCTTTTCAACCCCGACCCCGATGAAAATTTTTCGCTTTGGGTGGTGCTTGCGGGCAGCGTGGGTATAGTTCTTTTATGGACAGTATGTAATTGGGCAATGTGCACCCTCACAGGCGGCGAGGGCACCGTAAAGGATATTTGGACCGCAACTGCATATTCGCTTATGCCTTCGATTTTGCTTGGGGCGCTCAATATACTGCTGTCGGCGGTGTTTTCATCGGACGAGGCGATAATTTATTCCACCGTTGCCGTAATAAAGGTGGGGTGGACGCTTTTGCTGGTGTTTTTGGGAATACTTACGGTGCACCAGTATACGGTTAAAAAAACCGTTGCGGCGGTAATATACACCTTACTTGCAATGCTTGCGCTTTGCTTTTTGCTGCTGCTGTGCTTCAGCATAATTCAACAGATACAGGGCTTTGTATCAAGTCTTTACAGGGAAATTCTTTACCGTTAGGAGGTCTTGAAATATGAAAAAAAGAATTATGATTCTTTTTTGCGCCGCGGTGATGAGCTTTTGCTTTTTACACTGCGGCGCGGCGGAGCAGACCGATACAAACGCCGACGGTTGGACGAAGATAGCGGAAAACAGTCGCCTTTCGCTGGCGGTAGACCTTGAAACCTCGGATTTTTCGGTAAAGGATAAGGAAAAGGGCTTTGTTTGGTACAGCACGCCGCGCATACCGAACGGTACGACTGTTGACGATACGGTGCTAAGCCGCCTGCGCTCCTGCCTTTCGGTTACATATATCGATTCGGACCTGAACGCCGTTTCGGTTACAAGTTTTGAGGAGTCGGTATCAACTGGCAACTTTGAAATACGCAAAACCGGAGACGGCTTTTGCACCACATATTTCTTTAAAAAGGCGGAAATGGATTTTTCAATACCTCTGCGAATCATGTTAAAGGAAGATTACATCGAGGCAAAAATATTATACGACGGAATAAAGGAAAACGGCGACGCGGTTATTTATACGATCGATATGCTGCCGTATTTCGGAGCGGGAAACATGGACGAAAACGGGTATCTTTTTATACCCGACGGCTGCGGGGCGCTTGTTTCGTTCGACGGCGCCGCGCGCCATCCCGCGCATTACAGAAAGCGCGTTTACGGCGACGACCCGTCGGTTGATCTTCTGCTTAAATCCTCTGGTGACAAAAGCGAAATTCATATACCCGTATTCGGCATAAAACGCAATGACTCGGCATTGCTCGGCGTAATAACCGATTGCGCTGCCGAGGCGTTTACAGACGCCGAGTCAAACAGTCTTTATTCGCCGTATTCTTCGGTTTGCGCGTCGTTTATTTATCATCAGAAGGATCTGACAGGCATACGTGACCGACAGGCAAATCAGCGCACGGTTACCATGACCGAGAAAAAGGCAGTAAGCGTTTCACCCACGGTAAATTACTATGTGCTGAACGGCGAAAAGGCGAATTATTCGGGCTTTGCCGAAAAGCTGAGAGCTATGTATTCCGTTAAGGAAAATAAGGCGGCAGGCAGCGAGGTTTATTTATCATTCTACGGAATGACCCGCAAAAAGACCTCGTTTCTCGGAATACCGTATTATAAGAAAACCGCGGCGACAACATACAAAACGGCAGCCGAAACCGTAAAAAATCTTAAAAAGAACGGCGTGGAAAAAACGGCTGTGCAGCTTTACGGTTTTTCAGACGCGAGCTATGCCGTCGGGAGAGCTAAAAAGCAGAGCTTTCCCGCTGCGCTCGGCGGCAAAAGCGGTTTTAAAGAGCTCAGCGGCGCGGCGGATATACTGTACGGCATGTACGACCCGGTAAGGGATTACAACGCGGGTTTCGGTTTATTTAACCGCACGAAATATATAAAGGCGATGAACCGAGTTAACGTTAAGCGGCAGCAGCCGCGTTTATCAACAGGCGACTGGGCGGCGGAGGATGACAGCTGGAATTATTTAACGCCCGACTCTGCGCGTGCGGCGGCGGATAAATATATTTCATCGCTCGGAAAAAACGGAAATACGGGATTGGGCTTTTCGCAGATAGGCAGCGAAATTTACGGAAACCGCGACCCGTATGCTCCCACCGACCGCAACATTACCGAAAAAAGCTACCTGAGTATCCTCAAAAAGGCAGGGAAAAAGGGCGCTGTGCTTACAGAGGGAGCAAACGCCTATGCGGTGACCTACTCGAACGCCGTAACCTTTGTTCCGCACAGCGGCGGGGAACATGATATATTTACCGCCTCGGTTCCGTTCTATCAAATGGTGTTCGGCGGAATTACGGAGCTTGTATCAATTCCGCTTAACCGCTGCGCCGACCGCGCCGCGGCGCTTCAGGCGCTGCTTGAAACGGGAACCGTTCCGTCCTATGAAATTACGGGGTGCGATTTTTATGAGCTTAGCGGTACTTCGCTTGAGTTTTTATATAATACCGAGGCTACCGAGGAATATATGAATGAAATATCCGCCGCGGCAAAAAAATACGGCGAGCTGCTTTCAAAAATAGGAAATAAAATGATACGTTCATACGAAATACACGGCGACTTACGGATAACCGAATACGAAAACGGATATATTACGGTTTCAAACAGAGGCTCCGAGCCGACAGAGTACAGCCGAATTACCGTACAACCCGGAGAAGTTGTTCCGGTACAGAATGGATAGAGAATATGCATAATGTTACGGAAAAGAAAAACGGAGTTTGCTATATTACCGGCAAAAAAATAGATTTAAACGGTCTTGAATTGCTTTACAGCGCGGAGTTTTCCGAAAGCTCCGATCTTGACGACTTTGAAGTGACCGGCGGGGAATGGCGGGTTGAGGACGGCTGGCTTATAGGCAGCATTAATGAGGACCGCGGCGGGCTTATTTATTCAAATAGGTCGTTTGATTGCGACGTTATTATTGATTTTGAGGCTATGGCTATACCCCCGTGCGATAACGACCTTAACTTCACATGGCACGCCGACGGCTGGAATTATGAAAAAAACGACGCGTCACGCGGGTATATAGCGGGGCTCGGCGGTTGGTGGCTCAACCGCGCGGGCATAGAAAAATATCCTGATTTTAAACTTTACTGCTCAACGGGCTCTTACCCGCTAAAATCGGGAAAAATCTACCGCATAACAGCCGGCAGCATAGAAGGGCATTGCTTTATTTACGCCGATGGCGAGCTGATAGTTGAGGTTACCGACCCCGAATATAAAACGCTCCTGCCGTACGGCAGGGTGGGCTTCGGAACATATGCTTCGGCAATTAAATTCAGAAATTTAAAGGTATATCGCGCCGGATTTGAAACCGTGCGGTTTAAATATCTGGGCTGAACGCCTAATTTTAACAAAGGGTGAAATTCTATGAAAAAAATCACTGGTCTGATTTTGGCGCTTACCGTGTTGCTTTCGGCTATGTGTCCGGTCGTGTTTACAAACGCGGCGCCCGACCCTGCGGCAACCGTACTGCGCCCGCTGGGTCTTCCGTCGGCACTAAGCGCGCCGGGAACGGTTATCGATTCCATGAATCCCGGAGCGTCGGGCGGCAGCGGCACCGTGTATGACGGCGCATGGTGGGGAATGTACCCCGTGGCGGCAAATAACCCCGCGGGAAAGGTAACGCTTTCCACATGCAAGGCGTATATGCCGTTCACAAAGGTAAATCTTCAGCTTGACAGCACCGAGAATGAGATTGACAGGGTTACAAACGCCGAGGATTACGCAAGAAAGGGAATAGCGGTAAGCCTGACGTTTTCAACAAAGGATATGCGCTCCCTCAAAGACGCGTCGGGCATTATGATGTATGTTAAAATGCCTACCACTTCTTTGCAATTCGCACCGTACTTTATACCCAAAAATTCCGGCTCGTGGAACCTGCATTCAAGATCGACAGGGGAGCTTTATACGCTTGAACGCGGCTCAGAAAAGTGGATAAAGAAAGAGCTTCCTGGCGACGGCGAGCTTATAGACCTGCCGGGCAAGGGCTTTGAGGGATATATATTCATCCCGCGGAAAACGCTTACCGTAGGCGATAATACCGACTGGAACACAGACAGTATCTACAAAATGCAGATTCAGTTCGGGCGCTACGGCGGGGACGAGGGCGCTGTGAGCTTTTCGGCGCCGATAATAGCGGTTTCCGACCCGACAGATGCCGAAAATGCCCGCAGGGTCAGAATTGAGGGCGAAACGGCTGACCGCGACATATTCACGGGTAATGAATTTACGGCAGACGAGCCGACCGATAATCCCAAGCTCTCGTATATTAAAAAAGTGGCGTTCCTCGAAAATTTCGGGGCGGACACGGAAATAAAAAGCGATAAATCCGCAAGCGGCATAAGGGTTATAAGTCCCGAAAGCGGAATCGTACTGAAAGCCGTAAACGACCCGCAGCCGCTTAATAACGGTAAAAGTCTTTCTGTCTCGGGTGCCGAGGAGTTTTCATATAAAGTCAGGGCGTTTGAGCGTTTTGCGGTAAGCGACGCCGAAAACGGCGCGCTGTGCCTGCGGGTCACGCTGCCTGCGGCAAAGGACGGCAAGGCGATTACAGCCGAGCCGCTTATAACAACCAACGGCGCCGCAGAGGGCGCGTATGTTTCCGCCTCGGTTTATGACGATATGGGCTTTTATACGCTTGAAAACGGAGCGGATGAATGGATACGCAAAAAAGCCGCAGACGGAAAGCTGGAGCTGCCGTCAGGCTTTAACGGAATAATAAGAATACCGTGGCAATCGCTCAAAAAGCTTAATCAGTCGATTAAAAGCGGCGAGGTAGTAAGCGAAATCACTTTGGGACTTTCGGGTATCGGAAACGGTGAAGCTTTAATAAACGGAATATACGAGGCGCGCAACGAAATAATGAGCGGAGCGGCGGCAAAGCAGGTGAACCTCGGCGGAATTTTTAATATTTTCACGGGAGCTACCGTTGACGAATCGACCCTGCCCGAAAATCCGCAAATTCAGGAATACGAGGATAAAAACGTGGATCTTAATCCCGGGGATGTGCTGACGGAGCTTGAAGCGGCAACCGCGGCGGAGATGGTTATTGACGCCGTGGATGATGAAAATTTAACTTCGGACAGCGCGTTTGTAAGTTGGTACAAGCACCCGCAGGCGGAAAAATACGCTCTGTACCTTTTCAAATACGGTATGAATGACGGCGCTTACACCTACACTTTTATTTCAAAGACGGATTGCGCGGAGCCGTTCGCCGTTATCGGCGGGCTTGAGAGTGAAACCAGATACGCGGTTCTTGTAAAGGCGCTTAAAAACGACCGATTTATAGGAACATACGCTTACGATTCGTTTTATACGACCCAAAAAGAAGAACCCACGGAGCTTGAATATTTCAATAACAACACGGGAGCCGGAGAGTATGTTTATGTTGACGACGGTTCGGGCGGATATGTTCCGCAAACCGGCGACAGAGACGCTTTTATGCTCAATGCCGTTATAATATCGCTCCTATCGGCGGCATTTGTTTGGCTGGCTGCCGACGGACGTAAGCATTTGAAAGGGGGAAAGCATTAATGAAACGGCTGTCAATTTTGAAAAAAGCTATTGCAGTTATAGTGAGCATATGCACGGTAATTTTGGCTGCGGGCTGCGGCGCCGACAGCGAAACCGCATCAACGAGAAAGAAAAAGGTAATAAGAATAAAACGCGAAAGTCCCGCAAGCTCGGATGTTTCCCCAGCAGACAGTGAAGAGGACGGGCAGAATAACGACAGCGTGAACACGCCCGATACGGGAAACGGCGGCGGGCAAAACGGACGCAGAGTGTTTGTTTATACCGATAAAATTCCCGCGCAGTTTTCTGGCACCGTAACGCCGCTTTACGCGGGAATGGATTCAGCCACGCGCCGCAATCCCGACCGCGGTTTTCGCGGCTCTACAAACCTTGATGTTTTTGTAATGTCGCTCAAAAGCGAAGAGGACATGGAGGAGTACGCCAAGGAAATTATAAGCGAAAGCGTGGGCGAGGACGACCAAAACCCGGGGGATACCACGCTTGTAATGCAGAATTATCTTTATTTAAACGGTTTTAACGACCGTGACATAACCGAAAACGGGCTGAAAGCTATAAAAATTTTCTTTAAAACGCAGCTTGAAATGGGAATTAAGGGTCAGCCGAGATTCTGCTACATATTCGACGCGAAAAATGCGTCTGTTGAAGACGCCACTCAGGAAATTACGCTGAGACATATTGAACAGATAGCCGAGGTAATTCCGAGCATAAAACAGTGCATACAGGCGTTTCCCATCTGCTTTGTGGGGGCATGGGGCGAATGGCACAGCGATTATTACAAGCACGATACCACCGAGATTGCGGGGGCGGTAATGGAAAAACTGGTTGTTCCTAACGGGCTTTACGCGCTGATGAGGCTGCCGAAATACAAGAATCAGCTGAAAACCAAAACCTATTATGACCGCATAGGAATTGAAAACGATTCGATATTCGGAAAGGTTCCGGCAAATACGCCCGGAATTTCGGGAACGGGCGGACTTGACGACGGCAGCGAGCAATGGAAACAGCTTGTGAAGGAAGCCGCTTACACCCCGCAGGAGGGCGAGCTTTACTGGAACAGCTGGCTTATACAGAACAAGGTCAATGTTGACGGCTACAAAACAATCGAGCAGCTTTCCGAACATAGGTTTACCACGCTCAGCATACATCATTCATACCTTGATATGGCTAACCGCGACGAATCGCAGATAGGCAGCTGGAAAAAGCTCAGCATAATGGCGGGCTGGCTGAAAGCAAAGGGAATAACATATGACCCGAATTGGTTTAAAAACGCCGACGGAAAGAATGTTTCCCGCAATGTTTTTGAATTTATACGCGACCATTTGGGCTACAGAATTGCCGCGCAAAAAATAAACGTTTCGGGCTCGGGAAAGCCGAAAAGCGACCTGCAAATTGAAATGTCCCTTAAAAATTACGGTTTTTCCGCGGCGTTTAATATGAAAAGCGGGTTTGCTTTGCTTGACGATCAGGGCGCGGTTGTAAGCGAGGTTTTATGCGGAGAGCCCGAAAAGTGGTACAACCGAAACCCCGATGACTATTCGGATTACTCATCCCCCGAATACAGTCTTTCATGTAATTTGAAGCTGCCGGAAAAAAGCGGACGTTACAGAGTGGCGTTCTTCCTTAAAAACGACGGCGGTCAGTATGCGCATCTTGCAAATCATGTGTTATTTATAAACGGTTACAATGTTCTGCACACATTTGATATTCAGTAACGGAAAAGGAGTGGCATTATGAAAACCAAAAGAATTTTAAGCCTTGTGCTCGCGCTTTGCGTAACGGCAGGTCTTGCGGCGTGCAAAAAGAAGCCTGCCGACAGCGCCTCATCGGACTATGACGTAGTATACGAGTATTATGACGAAAGCGACGGCGGAGAGGTTCTGAAGCCGGGGAATACCGCGTCCGGCGGCGAAAGCGGCACATCGGGCGGCAGCGGGAAAACAGGTTCTTCCAAAACCGAAAGCGTAGAGGTTGAGCAGGTTAAGGACAGCTACGAGTTGACATCCCCGCAGGAAAAGAAATTCACCTCGCTTAAAGGTACTACCGTAACCGTAACGGGTGAAGAAAAAACCACAAACGCGAACACCAAGGTTTTCAGGCAGATAGTTGAAAAGAAATACGGTGTTAAGCTGAAATTTGTTTCCGTAAAGGGCGGCGTTGCGGGTCAGAACCAAATAGCGCAGATGGTTGCGAGCGGCAGCGGACCCGACGCCTTTATATGCGACGAGGTTACATATTTAAGGTATATATACGCGAATTTAGCCCAACCGCTGGATAAGTATATAGATACTTCCGACCCGCTTTGGAAAACGGTTAACCTTAACGATACGAAATGGGGCGGCAAGCAGTATGCCATAACTCATAAATGGGGTATACCGGGCTATATGATAGCGTACAACAAGACCCTTTTTAAGGAAAATAACGTTAAAACCCCGACCGAGCTTTACAAAGCGGATAAGTGGAATTGGGAAACGTTTCTTGATACAGCCAAAAAGATGACTCTGTACCAGGCGGACGGGAAAACCGTTAAAACCTACGGCGTAGGTACCTGCCACTACGGTATGTTTCTGTTTGCAAACGGCGGCCTGGGAATTGCCGAGGCGGGAAATATGAAAATCAAAGCCACCATAGATCAGAAAAGGGAAATGGAAGGCTTGCAGCTTTTGTATGACCTTGTTAAGGCAAAGGCGCTTTACACCGGCGACTCTTATACGGGCTTCGGCAAACGCCAGATAGCAATGCACATAGAGCAGCCCTGGAACGCGGTGGGCGCGTATGATTACCATAAGAACATGAAGGACGAAATAGGCATTGTGCCGCTGCCAAAGGCGAACGACGGAAAATACTACTTCCCGAAATCCACCGTAAGCGTAATGGTGGCGAAAAACGCCAAAAACCCGCTCGGCGGCGTGGCTTATGGCTATGAATATTCAAAGTTCGACAGCACGCGTTTCTTTGACAGTACGGTTGAAAACGATGTTAAGGAGCGCAGAATGACCATTTCCGACGATGATCTCAAGCTGTATCTTGATTACAGCAAAAAGGCTGTGCCCGTGCTTTCCTATATGGAGTCGCTTTCGGGCTGGTGGGACGGCGGCTACCGCGATAAATTCTGGGGCAGCATTATAACCGAGGGCAAAGCTCCGGCAGAGGCGGTTGATTCAATGAAGAGCGTGCTTGAAAGCACAATAAAGCGCACTACCGGCTGACGCCGTATTATAATGCCCCGTGCCGGACGGCACATTATAAATTAAAGGAGAGTGTACCATGAAAAAGCTATTAAAATCTGTTTTATCTTTTTTCTCAGCGTCTGCACTTCTTGTCTCTTTACTCGGTGCGGCGGTTGCCGCTGAAAACGCGGGGGTTCTGAAAATCCGCCCGATGTACTTACCCGATGAGTTGAGCGCTTCCGATACGGAAATAGCCGCCATGAATCCGGGCGCGGCAGGCGGCGACGCAACGGTTGACGGTCAATGGTGGGGCTTGGTTAGGGGTTCTGAAAATCCGTCGGCAGGGCGCGTTACTTTATCAACCTGTCATAACTACACGCCGTTTACTGCCTATAATCTTAAACTGGACAGTACGTCGATTGAGTATGACCGCGTAAACGAAGCGCCCGATTACCCTCGCAGAAATGCCTCGGTCAATGTTATGGTTACGAGTAAAAACGCCGTAACGTTGAAAGGCGGCACGGGGGTTATGGTCTACCTTAAAATGTCGCAAAATTCAAAAGAGTTTGCGCCGTATTTTATAACGAGCGGCGGTTCGTGGAGCTTCAGGGTTAAAACGGGACTTCCGTATTACACGCTCAAAAAGGGCGAGGCTGCATGGCAGAGCGCCGAGGGCTCCGACGGCGAGATTGTCTCGCTGCCCGAAAACGGCTTTGAGGGGTACCTGTTCATTCCGAAATCCACCCTTGCAAACGGCGACGGCACCGATTGGGATACCGAAAGCATAACCCGCATACAGTATCAGTTTGGGCGCTACGGCGGCGAAGAGGGAGCGGTTTATTTTTCCGCGCCGATAGTAACGCTTTCCGACCCGCTTGAAATGACCGATTTTTCAACCATAGAGGTTGAGGGTAATTCTGAAATTCAGCGTCTTTTCACAAGTAAATATCTCGGAGTCAGGGCAATGAAAATGCCGAGCGATATTAACAGATCGCGCATGACGATAGCCGCTATGAACCCCGGTGCGGCAGGCGGCGACGCAACGGTCGACGGCAAATGGTGGGGCTTGGTTATGGGTCTTGATAACCCGTCGGCAGGGCGCGTCACTTTATCATCCTGCCCGAATTACATGCCGTTTACCGCCTATAATCTTAAACTTGACAGTACCGCTCTTGAATATGACCGTGTAAACGAAGCGCCCGATTACCCGCGCAGAAACGCTTCGGTCAACGTAATGGTTACAGAGGAAAACGCCGTACCGTTAAACGGCGGCACGGGGGTTATGGTTTACCTTAAAATGCCGCAGAATTCCAAATGGTTTGCGCCGTACTTTATAACTAGCGGCGGCTCGTGGAATTTCAGGGTCAAAACAGAACTTCCGTATTATACGCTCAAAAAGGGCGAAACCGCGTGGCAGAGTGCCGCCGGACCCGACGGCGAGCTTGTTATGCTGCCCGAAAACGGCTTTGAGGGATACCTGTTTATTCCGAAATCCACCCTTGCAAACGGCGACGGCACCGATTGGGATACGGAAAGCATAACCCGCATACAGTATCAGTTCGGGCGTTACGGCGGCGAAGACGGAGCGGTCTATTTCTCACTTCCCGTTGTAACTCTTGACGATCCGCTTTCTGTGGAGAACACGACCCTCGCGCTGGCTGAGGGCGCAAGCGAGCCGACAGATCTTTTTGCCGAAGTAAGCTACGCCGACGGGGACCTTAACCTTGACGGATGCGTTGATGTTTTGGATGTTATAGTTCTTAAAAAAATGCTTTGCGGCTATACAATAGCGACGGACAGGGCGGATATTGATAAAAACGGCAGAGTTGAAGCAGCCGATTTGGCGGGACTCCGTAAGCTGATACTTACGGGGCTGCCCGATTTATGAAGGGAAATTATGGACAGTAAATTATACAGTAAGGGTATGCTTTCGGTAGATTCCGAACCTTTGTATTCCGCCGGGGATCTCGCCACGGCTTACAACCCGGACAGAGGTTTTCGCGGCTCAACGAATATAGACGTTTACGAAATGTCGCAGATGAGCGCGGAAAAAATGCGCGAGCATGCGTATAACATAATAAAAGCGCGTATGGGGCAGTTTGCCGCCGACCCGGGGGATACCACTCTTGTTATGCAGAACTATTTTTATCTTACAGGCTTTCACGACCGCGAAATAACGCCTGCGGGGCTTGAAGCGATAAGGTTATTTTACACCGTTCAGCTTGAAATGGGTGTAAAGGGGCAACCGAGGTTTTGCTATATTTTTGAGCCGTCGAACGGTGAAAATGAGGACGCAACGCAGGAAATGACATTGCGGCATATAGCGCAAATATCCGAAATAATGCCTGAAATAAAGCAGTGCATACAGGCGTTCCCGATTTGCTTTGCGGGGGCGTGGGGCGAGTGGCACAGCGACTATTACGAGCATGACCTTACCGAGATGGCAAGTACGGTAATGGAAAAGCTGGTTGTTCCGAACGGGCTTTATGCACTTATTCGCCTGCCGGCATATAAAAATCTGCTTAAAGATAAAAGCTATTATAACCGTATAGGCATTGAAAACGATTCGGTTTTCGGCAAGGTGCCCGCAAACACACCCGGAGTTTCGGGCACGGGCGGGCTTGACGACGGCAGCGGGCAATGGGAGCAGCTTATAAAGGAAGCACCGTATACCCCGCAGGAGGGCGAACTTTATTGGAATAACTGGCTTATAAACAACGGCGTTACGGTTGACGGTTATAAGGTGATCGAGCAACTTTCCGAGCATCGGTTTACAACGCTCAGCATACACCATTCGTACCTTGATATGGCTGACCGAACAAAGTCGGAAATAGGTAAATGGAAAAATCTGCTAATAACGCCCGAGTTTCTCGTGGAGCACGGCATAATATACGACCCGAATTGGCTTAAAAACGCAAACGGCGAAACGGTGCCGCGCAATGTATTTGAGTTTATAAGGGATCATTTGGGCTACAGAATTTCCGCCGTAAAAACGGAAATAAGAGGCTTGGGCGTTACGGGCACACCCCTGAAAATCAAACTCAGACTTAAAAATTACGGCTTTTCGGCGGCGTTTAATATGAAAAGCGGGTTTGTCCTGCTGGACGGAGACGGCAATGTTATAGACGAAATCGAATGCGGCGAACCTGAAAAATGGTATAACCGCGACCCGCTGAATTATTCAAATACCGAAAGTCCCGAATATACCGTCGAGGGTGAGCTTATGCTGCCCGATACCGATATGCGCTGCTCGGTTGCGTTTTATTTGAAAAACAGCGCCGGTCAGTACGCGCGTCTTGCGAATAATCTTGATTTTATTAACGGATATAACGTACTTTATACTTTGGATTAAAACGAATCGGGAGAAAATAAACGATGAATAAATACTTTAAAAAAGCGGCGGCTTTATTGCTTTCCGTTTTGCTTGTTATACCCGTCGGTATATCGGCGCTTTCGGAAAATACCTCCGCGCTGAAAATAAGACCAATGCAATTGCCCGATGAATTAAGCGCTCCCGATACGGTAATATCGGTTTGGAATGCCGGTAAACCAAATGCAAGCGAGGCTTATTACGGCGCGGATCAGCAATGGTGGGGTATGGCGGCTTACAGTGCGGTGGGATATACAAACACGCCGCTCGGAACGGTAACGTTTTCCGCAGCCGAGTCGCTGCTGCCGTACCTGCCGCTCGGATTAAGGCTTGACAGCACAGAAACCGAAACCGACAGGGTAAACGGAAATTACGATTACGCGCGGTGGGGCGTGGTTGTCAGCGCTCTGTTTCCCGCCGAAAAGCAGCAGTCCTTAAACGGCGCCGAGGGCATTATGCTTTATGTCAGGATGCCCGAAAATGCAAAACAGTTTGTTCCGTATTTCGTAACATCGGGAACGCGGTATGATATGTGCCTTAAAACCGGCAACGCCTATTACATACTCTCAAAAGGCGGAGCCGAATGGCAGAGGCTTACGGGTGAAAACGGCGATGTTGCCGCCCTGCCCGAAAGCGGCTTTGAGGGATATGTTTATTTCCCGCGGGAGTCGGTTATGGCTGATAATTGGGATTCGTTAAAGCTCGCCCGACTTCAAATTCAGTTCGGGCGCTACGGCGGCGAAGAGGGCGCGGCTTATTTTTCACAGCCGATTATTGTACTCGGCGATCCGCTTAATTCAAGCATAGCGGTGGCAGAGCTTGAAAACGGCGAAAAAAGCCCGCTGTTTTATAATAATGACAAATATCTGAATGTCCGCAGTATTACTTTGCCGACGGAAACGGCAGACATGGGAAAAACGCTTATCACGGTCGATCCGCTGTCGGCGGGCGACGGGGGCTATTTCGGCGGCGCTTGGTGGGAGCTGGCGAGCAACGAAAACAATCCTGTGGGTAAAGTAACGCTTTCCGCTGCTCCGAACTTTTCACCCTTATACGGCTGTAATTTTAAGCTCGACAGTACCGTGACTGAATATGACCGCGTTAATAATCTTGAAGACTATGCGCGGCGCGGGCTTATATTTGACGCGGCGCTGTCGGCGGAAAACGCAGTTTCGCTGAAAAACGGTACAGGGATAATTTTCTATGTGAGAATGGCGGCGGAGTCAAAGCAAATGGCGGCATATTTTATCCCCAAGAAATCGGCGTCATGGAAAATGTGCGCGAAAACAAATCTGCCTTATTACACCTTTGCCGAGGGCGACAGCGATTGGAAAATATCTTACGGCGGGGATAATGAACTGATAGACCTTCCGCAAAAGGGCTTCAGGGGGTATGTGTTTATTCCGAAATCGACCCTTTCAAGCAATGACGGTACCGACTGGAGCAGCGACTCGATTTACAGATTTGTTTATCAGTTCGGGCGCTACGGCGGGACCGACGGAGCGGTATATTTTACTCCGCCTGCCGTTACGCTCAGTGATCCGTTGACCGTTTTGCAGAAAAATATTTTAAAAACTGAGGATGGAACCGAAGACCTTTTCCGTGAATTTCTTTTCAAATACGGAGATTCAAACGAAGACGGCAAGCGCGATATTAAAGACCTGGTTGCTTTGAAAAAAATGATTTCGTTTAATACGCCGAAAACCGGAACCGCGGACTTCAACCGTGACGGGAGCACAGACGCTATTGACCTTTCCGCATATAAGAAATTCCTTTTATCTGGCGGGGAAAACACCGCGGCGTTTTCCGTTTCGGCAGAGCTCCTTGAAAGGGTAAAGGATAGCTACGGCTGCCCGAGTATAAACATACTCGGGGACAGCATATCCCACGGGGCGAATGCGCCCGAAATACCTAAGCAGGCATATACGGCGCTGCTTAAAAATTCCGTTGCGGAAAAATTCGGCGCATGGAATTACGGCTATACCTCAATGCGGTTCAGTATGCAGAACTATTTCGGAACATATAATGAATTACACAGTATAGCGGTTTCCTCGGGAGCATGGCAGAGCGGAGTCGGTACACAGCTCGGGTTTAATTATTACCGATCCTGCGGCGATACGGCGGAGCTTACGGTTACCGTAGGAAGGGAATATTCCGGGCGCATTAACGGAATGTATGTTTACTATCAGGCGGGACCGAACGAGGGCAGCTTTGATGTGGCTGTCGGCGAAAATACCGTTGCCACCGTGGTATGTACCGAAGAAAAAGCAGACCTTTGCGCCCGCAGTATGTATATTCCGCTGCCCGGAATTTCGGATAATTCGGAATTTAAAATAAAAAAGAAGCCCGGAGCGGAAGTTACCGTAAACGGAATAGCTTATTATGAAAACCCATCCGCTGCGGCGGTTCAGAACTATTCCAACAGCGGTCAGTGTTTGGTGGATATAAAGGGTGAGGTTATCCGCTCGGTTTGCAAGGCTCCTGTTGTTTTGCTTGCAATCGGGCATAACGACGCCGGAATGCAAAGCGATTTTAATACGTTTAAGGAAAAGGTTGAGCTTATAATAAAAACCTGCCGGGAAACCGGCGCGCAGGTTGCGGTGGTTAACACAATATGGAACTGTACATCTGAAAAGGTACGCTACCGCGATGAGCTTAAAAAGATAACGGATCACCTTAACGGAACATACATAGATTTTTCGGACATAATCAGCGAAAATCCGGGCATTATACAGGATGGCTCTCACCCGACGGTGGAGGGACACCGAATAATTGCGGAGCGTATATGCCGATATCTTGATTTACCCTTTAAAGGATAAAGGATAGAGAAAAATTAAGAACAACCAATCTTATTACACGGTCGGTTGTTCTTTTTATATCGGGAAAAACATATTAAAGCACGGATCTGCTTTGATTGTATTGTCCGCGCTTGATTTGCAGTTTCGGGTTTTACTGTCTGATATTTTAATTCGGAGGGGAAATTATGCAGCAGATGATTTTAAATACGGTTTTAAGGGCGCTTGCCGCCGTGGTAATAGGCGGGCTTATAGGCAGCGAACGCGCGCGGCACGGCAGAGCGGCGGGTATGCGAACGCATATTTTAGTATGCCTCGGCGCTTGTATGACGAGCATGACAAGTATGTTTGTATCGGATGTTTTGGGCAATAACGGCGATGTTTTCAGAATACCGGCTCAAGTGGTATCGGGTATAGGCTTTTTGGGCGCGGGTATGATAATACTTAAAAACAACAATATGATAACCGGGCTTACCACCGCCGCGGGCGTGTGGACAACGGCGACAATAGGCGTGGCGCTTGGCTACGGCTATTATGTGGGCGCGGTAGCGGTTACGGTGCTGTTTTTATCCACAATAGTTTTGTTTGCAAGGTTTGAGCGCAAGCGCAAATCGGCAGAGGTTATTTATATTGAAATAGATAACGCATATAAGGTGAACGCAGTATTAAAAGAGCTGGAAAGGGAAATTCCCGAAAGCTTTACCTACCAGATATTCGCGCCGAAAAGCGGAAATCAGGGCAGCGTGGGGCTTAATGTGGTAATAGATAAACGGATAGATATGGACGTATCGGTTCTTTCGTCTGTTGAAAATATAGTTTTTGCGGTGGAGGAGTAAAAATTTAACCGCGGCTTGCTTCGGGGTTGAAATTACCTGGGGATACCCCCATAATTCTTTTAAAGGCGCGGTTGAAGCTCTGAACCGACTCAAAATTAAGTTCGTATGCGGTATCGGTAATGCTGTATCCGTTGGAAAGCAGCTCGCATGCAAGCGAAATTCTTTTCTCATCGAAATATTCCTTAATGCTCTGACCGGTCTGCCTGGAAAAAA
>CAJJPG010000014.1 GCA_905193585.1 uncultured Oscillospiraceae bacterium | reverse complement strand
AAGTATTGTTTTAGTGATAACAGGCTTTTCAAAGTATTCATGCTATTTCAATATGTATATAGGATATTACTTGTTGACTTCTTTTTTAAATTTGATTTGGAACTCAATAAGCGAAAAGAAAATGCATATTATTTTGGTTTTGGTTTTTATTATTCTCACTCTTCTTCCTTCGTTGTTTAATGTTTACGATTTTTCAACTCGAGGGGCTTTTTTGAACCCGCAGCTGAATAAGGAAAATACTGCTTTAATACCTGATTGGTGGGTGGGAATTTATCCTATAACATATTATTATATTGGGGCTTATTTAAAAAAATATATTGATTTTAAGAAGATCAATCCGATTAAGATTGCGCCGATCTTTTTGTTTTCTGTGCTTTTGACCGGCGCTTACAATATATGGCGTTCGCATTCTGTGGCTTTTGTGTGGGGAACGTGGAATGAATGGGGCGGAGTTGAGAACACTGTGAATTCTGTTTTGATTTTTGTGCTTATCAACTCGCTTTTTAAATCCGAAGTAAATAAATCGTTTTCACACTTTTTGGCTTACTTATCTTCATTGACATTTTCGGCATACTTGCTTTCATGGCTTTCGGACAAAATCGTATATTCTCATTTTAACAGTATGATTCCGATTATAACCGATCGATTTAAATATTATCCTTTGACAGTTGTCTGTTCAGCGGGAATTGCTTTGGTGCTGTCTGTGCCGATTGATTTTGCAGTTGGATTTATTATGAAAAGATTTAAACGATGATTTTTTTAATAATAAAGGTTTTTGCGGGTTTATCGGAGAGGAGAAAAATGCGTAAATCCTATTATAGAAGCGCTTGAAGGAACGCCTGTTATAGCGGCGACCTACCGCGCGGGGTGGCGCATAAATCGGTTATGGGCTATAATCAGGGCGGACTGACAGAGGAAGAGCAGGGAAAATACTGCGCCGATATGACCCGCAGCATAGCGCTTGAGGGCTATTGCGGCGGCTTGCTTTTCTCCTGGCAGGATGAATGGTTTAAGCGCACCTGGAACACGGTTATGTATTACCCCGATAACCCGACCGACAGAACGCGCAACCTTTCCTCTGCCGAGCAGGGCTACGGCATGTTGAGCTTTGAGACCTCGGTTGCTTACCCCGACGGTGATTTTACCGAATGGGATAACGTAAGCACCGTAAACGGCACGAGCCTTAAGGTGCAGTATGACGCCGAGTATATGCACATTTATATAGACCTGCCCGCGGGCTTTGATTTTGAAAAGGACGTTTATTACGTTCCTGTTTCGGTTTTGGGCACGGGCAGCGCTATGAGCCGCAGTGGCGGGCTTACGTTTGATAAAAGCTGCGATTTTCTGCTTAAAATAAACGGAAAAGAAAATACGCGCCTTTTGTGCGACGCGTATTACGACCTGTTCAATTACAGATATTCGGTTTTGAAAAAGGTTGTTGAGGGTAAAGCGGCGGTTAAAAACAGCGGGGAATATGTTAAAATAAACACCCTTGTTTCAAACGAAATGTATTTACCCGACGATAAAAAGACAATTCCGCCGCAGTATTACGAAAGCGGACTTTTAAAATACGGCAACGCAAACCCCGAGAGCGGCAATTACGATTCGCAGGCGGATTTTTATTTTAAAAACGGAAAGCTGGAGGTGCGCATTGCCTGGTATCTTTTAAACGTTGCAAACGCAAGGCTCGGCATATGTATAGGCGAGCTTAATAAAGATGAAATAGGCTTTACTGAGTTTTCGTATATTTACGTCGGCGCGGGTATCTACTTTGGGGGTCTGATAGCCGTAATCGGAGCAAAACAGCTCTTTTACGGTACCCAGCGGCAGTTCGGTTTTCATCGCCATAATTTCCGCCGCTATGTCGCGTATGCGCGCATAGCGCTCTCTGTCGTAAACATCCTTGCCGTAAAACAGCCCTGCCTGCGCAAGACTTTGCAGCTCGGCTGCGTATTCTGTTAGTTTATCCATAAAAAACGACCTTTCTTTGCATTATATGCCTGCCTCAGATCAACCACCTGTTTTTAAATTAAATATAACATTTAAAATGTGATTTTCCAAGGTATATATGAGAATAGAGTTATCCCGAAATTACGGGATAACTCTATTTGCATCTTAACAATAATACAAAGATGGGTCGTTTTCAAGTTATAATCAAAGGGTATTCAGAATATCAAGCACGGTTTCAAGCTCTGCGGGCTTTACCCTGTCGGGGAATGTGCCGTTTTCAACGCAATCGGTGAAGTAGCGTATCTCGTTGGCGTAAGCGTCGCTTGCGGGCAGACCTATATTGCCGGTATCAAGCCCGTCGCCGCCGGATATAGGCGACCATATTTTACCGTTTTCCTCGTATATTTTCATTTCGCCGTTTTCCCACGCTACAACCGCGTGCTCAAACTGGAAACGGAAAGCCGCCTTAAACGGATAGGGCGACGCATACCACGAAGCCTCGGTGGTTATGAAAAATCCGTCGTAGTTATAAACCGTATTAAGGTAATCCTGCGTATCGGTGGTGGATTTAAACGCATGGGTCTCCTGCGGCTTGCCGAATGTGTAAACCATGAAATCCAAATCGTGAATGTGCAGGTCAAACGGCACCAGACCGCTGCGGTTTTTATCGGTCATCCAGTTATCCCAGCTCCATTTCGGGCGGCAGCCGAGACGGGTCATAGAGCCGGAAAGCAGATTACCGTAGGTCTTTTCGTCATAAATCTTTTTAACTATTTCATACTCGGGCCAAAAACGCAGAACCTGCGCTATCATAAATTTAACGTTATTCTTTTTTGCCGTGCCGTAAACGCGCGCAACGTCCTCTTTTTTAAGCGAAACAGGCTTTTCGCAAATAACGTTAATGCCTTTTTCCATAGCCTTAACCGAGAAATCGGCATGCAAATATGTAGGAAGGCAGATATCGAGAATATCTATTTCCTCTTTTGCAAGCATTTCGTCAAAATCGGTATAACGGCGTTTATCCGTGTATTTTTCCATTTGCCCGGGGCGAATATCGCACAGCGCCACAAGCTCGGTATCCGCCATTGATTCCCACGCCGGAATATGCGCGCCGCTTATTCCGCCTACTCCTACAAGCGCAACCTTTAACATAGTAAAAATCTCCTTTAATTAAATAACGTTTGCGGTTACAATATTATCCCAGCTTTTTGAGCGTTCGTCTTCAAGCACCGGCTCTGAAAGCTCGGGAATAGTATTTGATTTATCCGCGCAATAGCTTAAAATTCTTTCGCGGCAGCTTTCAAGCCGCATTATAAGCCCGCCGAGACGTATATCCTGAACGTCGAAGCCATGGGGCTTGTTTTCAAAAAACCAGAATTTGCGGAAAGCGGTGTAAAACGCTTTTAGCTTATCTATGGCGGCGGTATAATCGTTTTCGGCTATATTCTTAAGCGTTTCGGTATTCTCCGCGAGGTATGCCGCGCGGGTTTTAACACCAAGCTCGGCTTTTACCGACAGAACGTCCGCCAGTGCCGCAGCCGAGTCAAACATCGGCTTGTAGTCGTCCGTCGCCTGTACCGCCGAAAGCTTTTTATAAAGCTCTTTGTAGTAACCGTTTACGCCCTCGGTTACGCGGCTGTCATAAACGCCCATAAACGGGTCGGAGTAAAGCAGATATTTCGAGGCGTTGTAATCAAGCTTTTCGGTAGGGTTATCCAGCTTATCAAGCAGCATAAAATCGTCAAATTCCATGCCCGTAAGCGCTTTAAGCCGCGCCTTTGCATCCGACATATTTTCATTTCCCTCCAAAAGCTCCGCCGTGTAGCAAAGCGCGGGCAAAACCGCAAAGCGCGAACATTCGCCGCCGTTATCGCCCCACATTGTTATGAAAACGTCGCTTATTCCCTTTTCGCGGCACGCTTTAACGGCGGGCATGGTGGTATCAAAGCTGAACCGATTATCGGGCGCAAAGCCTTTCCATGTCCATGCGCCGCCCGCAAACGCGACCGGTCTGCCGAACGCCTTGTTCTTTTCTATCATATTTGAGTAGCGGTTATAATCCGTGCTGTAATAATCCCAGTAAACCAAGGTCAGGTTCTCGGGCAGGTTTGCTTTTTTGCGTATTGCTTCAAGGTCCGCCGTGCTGTAATAATCGGAGGAGGAAACGGCGAGCTTGCAGAACATATCGCTCCATATCATCGGCTTAAAGCCGTATTTATCAGCCATATCGCATACCTTGTGCAGGTGGCGGTTTATAATTTCAAAACGGTCGTTATCGCCGTGCTTATCGCGGTATTTACCCAGACCCACCATATACGCCTCGTCCATGCCGATATGTATTTTGCGGGTGGTGAAGCACTCGGAAAGCGTGGCAAAAATTTTATCTATAAGCTCATAGGTTCTGTCGTCGTCTGCCAGCAGAATATCCGCCGTGTCGTTTATTGCGCCGTAGCGGTTTACCCACTTGAACATGGCGTTAAGGTGCGCAAGGGTCTGTATGCAGGGTATAAGCTCTATACCGTTTTCACGGCAGAAAGCGTCTGCCTCTTTAAGTTCGGCTTTTGAAAATCTTCCGCGCTGATGCCCGAAATACGGCTCGCCGTCAACCTCATATGTATCCTCTGTGTAAAGCATTAACGTATCGTAGCCCAGTGCCGATATTACCTTTACAAACCTTTTAAGAGCGGTAAGGTTCATAACCGCGTTTCTTGAACAGTCTACCATAAGTCCTTTCATTTCAGCTCACCGTAAACCCTTTCTATAATATTTCCTAGGTATTCCTTGGCGTGGAGTATATCCTTGTTCTGCTCCTCGCCCTCAATTTCACGCTCTATTGTAACGTAAGAATCGTAGCCTATTTCGTGCAGCTTTTCAAACAGACGGTTAAAATCCACCTTGCCGTCGCCTATGCGCGTCTCTTCACCGAGGTCATGGCCGTTTGTGGGGTATTTGCCGTCCTTTGCGTGCAGATTGCGGACATATTTGCCGAAAACGTCAAGCGCGTCCACCGGGTTTGCCCTGCCGTAAAGAATAACGTTTGCGGTATCGAGATTAACGCCGAGGTTATCCGTTCCCACCTTTTCAAAGCAGCGAAGCATCGTAACCGGGGTTTCCTGACCCGTTTCAAACAAAAGGTACTGACCGTTCTGCTTTAAGTGCTCCGCCACCTGCCTTACCGCAACGCAGAAAGGCGCAAACTGCGGGTCGTTCGGGTTTTCGGGTATAAAGCCCATGTGGGTTACAACGTCGGTAATACCGAGCTTTTTCGCAAAATCCGCGCCGTCGCAGAGGTTTTTAATGCGCGCGGCGCGGTATTCGGGCGGAACAAGGCCTAAGGTTATCTGACCGTCGTAAAAATCCCACACGGTAGGTCCTTCCCAGCCGCACCAAAACGCGGAAACATCTATTTTTTTATCATTAATGAGATTTTTGAGTATTCCGGCGTTTTCGTCCGTCCAAAGCCCGGGTTTCCAGGAAATGAGCTGGCAACTGTCAAACCCGTTTGCGAGCAGTTCGTCAAACTTTTTTGACATTTCGTTTATCTCGTTAAAATGTACGCAGGTACCTATTTTCATAAAAAATCCCCCTTGAATATTGATTTTTCTCTGTCTTTATGTTAACATAAATATAATTCGGCGGTTAGGATTATTTTGATTTTATTCTGTATTTTTTTGACTTGGGTGATTATATGCGGCTGGACGGACAAAAGGAGCTTGCTCCGGTTATATACGGCGACAGCGCCGTTAAAATTCATAATTCGATCTTCCGCACGCCTTTTGAGCTTTGCTTTACTACACACTGGCATGAGCGTATGGAAATTCTTGTTATATTAAGCGGCGGGCTGGATATATATTTGGGGGATATTAAGGAATACGCGCCCGCCGGATCGGTCGCCGTTTTTATGCCGGGGCAGCCGCACCGCGGCATTGCGGGACATGACGGCGTTTCTTACCATACCATTATGTTTGACGTTCAGGCGTTTTACAATTCTGCCAACGCCGCCGCAAAATACCTTGTGCCGATAGCCGAGCAGCGAATATCGTTTTCCGCGGTTTCCTCGCGTCCCGAGGTTTTTGCCGCGGCAAAGGCGATTGCCGATGAGCAACTGGCGGAGGAAAGCGCCTCGTCGCTTATGGTTGTAGGCGAAATTTACAGACTTTTGGGGCTGCTTTATCGGTATTGCCTGTCAGACGGGAATATTCACGCTCTTTCGGATGAGCGGTTCCGCAACGTTACCGAATATATAGAAAAGCATTTTCGCGAGGATATTTCCTCAAAGGAATTAAGCCGCCGTTTCGGGTATGACGAGGCATATTTTTGCCGTCGGTTTAAGGCGATTACGGGTCTTACCCCAATGATATACATACAAATACTGCGGCTTGAATTTGCCAAAAAAACGCTCCGTACCGAGAAAAATATTAAAATTTCGGAGCTGGCGACCCGCTGCGGCTTTTCCGACCCCGGCTATTTCGCGCGCTGCTTTAAAAAGCATTACGGAATGTCGCCGTCGGAATATAATAAACGCCGATAAATAAGCCCTGCCGCTATCTTAATTGATAACCGCAGGGCTTATTTTTTAATTATTCCGCATTACGAATTCCGAATTCCGCATTATTTTATCGGGTGCGTCCAGCCCTTTGTATCGGGCAGCCTGCCCCACTGAATACCTGTTAAGGTATCGTAAAGGTGCTGCGTGACCTCGCCTATTTTGCCGCCGTTAATGGTGTACTTAACGTCCTTATAGCACAGCTCGCCTATGGGGGACACTACCGCCGCGGTGCCGCAGCCCCAAGCCTCTTCAAGCTTGCCGTTTTTAAGCGCCTCGCCCAGCTCATCCACGCTCAAAAGCCGCTCGTTTACAGTGTAGCCCTCGCTTTTTAAAACCTCTATGCAGGATTTGCGGGTAATACCCGGGAGTATTGAGCCTGTAAGCGCTGGGGTTACTATTTCGCCGTCAATTTTAAACATAACGTTCATAGCGCCCACTTCTTCAATATACTTGCGCTCTACGCCGTCAAGCCACAAAACCTGCGAATAGCCCTTTTCCTCGGCTTTTTCGCCCGCGCGGTTGCTTGCGGCATAGTTTCCGCCGCACTTAGCATAGCCCGTGCCGCCGCGTACCGCGCGCACGTCCTTATCCTCAATCATAATTTTAACGGGGTTAATGCCCTCTTTGTAATAGCTGCCCACAGGGGAGAGGATAATAACAAATGTTGCGTGATGAACCGCATGAACGCCCAGGTTTTCATCGTTACCGAACATAAAGGGGCGAATGTAAAGGGATGTGCCCTCTGCCGAGGGTACCCAGTCCTGCTCAAGGCTTATAAAGGTATCCAATATCTGCATAAAGTCGTCTTCGGGTATTTGCGGCAGGCATAGGCGCTCGGCAGAGTTGTTCATACGCTTTATATTCTCGGTCGGGCGGAAAAGCTGCACCTTGCCGTCCTTTCGGCGGTAAGCCTTCAGCCCCTCGAATATTTCCGAGCCGTAGTGCAGCACGGTTGAAGCGGGGTGCAGCGAAATATTGCCGAACGGCACAATTCTCGCATTATGCCAGCCCTCTTCGCGTGAATAGTCCATCATAAACATATGGTCGGTGAAAATTCTGCCGAAGCCTAAGGTACTGCTGTCGGGCTTTTCCTTTAAAACGGGAGCCTTTGTAATTTTAATTTCCATTTTTAACACCGTTCCTTTCAAAGCTCTGCGCCTGTTTTAAGCGCCTTTAGGTTTACGTCCAGCATATCGGCGTGCTTTGCGGAAATAACCTTTTTAAGCGCCGCTGAAACGCTTTCCTCTTTAAACTCGCCCATAACCTTTAAAATATTGCCCATAAGTATCATATTCGCAAGGGTGGGTATGCCGTTTTCGTTTGCAAGGCGGGTTGCGGGCACATAATAGGCCGTAACGTCGGTGCGGTTTACCTTGCGCTCAACCAGCGTGGAGTCAACAAATATTGTGCCGCCCGCTGCCACGGCGCTTTCGTAGCGGTCAAGCGAGGGCAGGTTCATGGCTATTAAAACATCGGGCTTTGAAACTATGGGCGAGCCTACGGGGCTATCGCTTATAATAACCGAACAGCTTGCCGTACCGCCGCGCATTTCGGGCCCGTAAGAGGGCAGCCAGCTTACCTGCTTTTCCTCAATAAGCCCCTTATACGCCGCAAATTTTCCCGCAAAAAGTATGCCCTGACCGCCGAAGCCGGCGAATAAATACTGCGTTGTACTCATTTTGTTTCCTCCTTTGCGGCTGACCTGTCCTTATAAACGCCGAGGGGATAGTAGGGTATCATTTTTTCCTCTATCCATTTAAGGGCGTTCTGCGGGGTAAGCCCCCAGTTGGTCGGGCAGCTTGAAATAACCTCTACAAGCGAAAAGCCCTTGCCGTCTATCTGATTTTGGAAAGCCTTTTTAATCGCTTTTTTCGCGTTTTTAACATTTTTAACGTTGTTTACGGCAACGCGCTCCAAATATTCCGCGCCGTCCAGCTGTGACAGCAGCTCGCACACCTTAACGGGGTAGCCGCACTGCGTTACGTCTCTGCCGTAGGGGGAGGTCTGCGTTACCTGACCGGGCAGGGAAGTAGGCGCCATTTGTCCGCCCGTCATACCGTATATCGCGTTGTTTATAAATATAACGGTTATGTTTTCGTTTCTCGCGGCGGAGTGCACCGTTTCAGCCATACCTATTGAGGCTAGGTCGCCGTCGCCCTGATATGTAAATACTATATTGTCGGGCTCGGCGCGCTTAACGCCCGTTGCAACCGCGGGCGCTCTGCCGTGAGACGCCTCAATCATATCGCAGTTAAAATAATTATAAGCCAAAACAGAGCAGCCTACGGGCGCTATGCCTACGGTTTTGCCCTCTATACCTAATTCGTCAATAACCTCCGCTACAAGACGGTGTACTATACCGTGAGTGCAGCCGGGGCAATAATGGAACGGCGCGTCTGTCAGCGCGTGGGGTTTATCGAATACTACCATTATTTTGCACCTCCGTTTTCTGCGGCTTTTTCTATAGCCTTTAACACCATATCGGGCGAGGGTATCATACCGCCCGTGCGGTTGCAAAGGGTTACGGGCACCTTGCATTCCGTAGCAAGCTTTACGTCCTCAATCATCTGACCCATTGAAAGCTCAACCGAAATAAACTGCTTTGCGGTTTGCGCCGCCTTTTTAAACGGCTTTTCGGGGAACGGCCACAGGGTTATGGGGCGTATCATGCCCACCCTTATGCCCGTTTTGCGGGCTTCGGTTATTGCGTTTTTTGAAACGCGCGCCGCTATGCCGAACGCCGCTATTACAATTTCGGCGTCCTCGGTCATATATTCTTCATACATAGTCTCGTTTTCTTCTACCGTTTTATAACGCTCGTAGCGCTCAAAATTAAGCCTTTCAAGCTCCTCGGGCACAAGCGACAGCGAGTTTACTATGTTATGCTTTCTTGCCATTTTGGTGCCCGTGGTGGTCCATGGTTTATCGGGTTGCGGCTTAATATCGTAATTAAGCGATACAGGCTCCATCATCTGCCCCATTGTGCCGTCTGCCAAAATCATAGAGGTCATACGGTATTTATCGGCAAGCTCGAAGCCCTTAACGGTCAGATCCGCCATTTCCTGAACGGAGGAGGGGGCTAAAACTATCATATGAAAATCGCCGTGCGCGCCGCCCTTTGTAGCCTGAAAATAATCCGACTGCGAGGGCTGTATGCCGCCGAGTCCCGGTCCGCCGCGCTGAACGTTTACAACAAGCGCGGGCAAATCCGCTCCCGCAAGGTAGGAAAGCCCCTCGCCCTTAAGAGATATACCGGGGCTTGAGGATGATGTCATAACCCGGTGACCTGTGGAAGAAACGCCGTAAACCATATTTATTGCGGCAATTTCGCTTTCAGCCTGCAAAAACGTACCGCCTATTTTCGGCATTCTTTTAGCCATATACGCGGCAATTTCGGTCTGCGGGGTTATGGGGTAGCCGAAATAATGGCGGCAGCCCGCTGTTATCGCGGCCTCGGCAATAGCCTCGTTGCCTTTCATAAGAACCTTATCGGACATATTTTTCACTCACCTTTCTATTTTTATAATGCAATCGGGGCACATGGTAGCGCAGAAAGCGCAGGCGATGCAATCAGCCTCGTTCGCCGCCTCTACGGGGTGGTGACCCTTTTTGTTGATCTTGTCGGTTGCAAGGCGCAGCACCTTTTTGGGACATACGTCCACGCAAAGCCCGCAGCCCTTGCAGTTGTCGGTTTTAAATGTCAGTTTTGCCATTGTATTACTTCCTTTCAGTTGATTTTCGGTTGTAATTTTATAGGGTATAAACCGTTTATTTTGCCCTTTAAAGCGTCATAAACGGTGTTATGTACCGTGGTGCAGGCTATCGGAAGACCCGATAGTTTTGACACCTCTTCCGCATACGGTAATGAGGACAGAACGTCCTCGGGCGTGGTTTCCTCCCCTAAATTTGAGTTATTCACAAGCCCCGTAAATTTAATGCCGCCCGCATACTCTATTTCGCGCATAACCTCTATTGTTTCCGCCGCCTTGCGGGTCAGGGGGCGAAAGCAGTTTATAACCATAAGCATATCGTAGTCGTTTTCCTTGATTATTGCGGGGGCTAACCGCCCGAGCGCCAGCGCGCCGCGGTCGTCGCCGCCTATATCGAGAATAAACCTTTTGTCCTTACAGTCAGTTATCATATACATTTGCTGCGGCATTGCGGGAATATCAATGTTCGTTCCCGCATATTCCGAGCAGATAAGCTCTATACCCGCGCTTTCAAGCTCCTTTGCGCTGTCCTTTGTTCTGAAATAGGGGTTTACAATATCAAGATCAGCTATTGCAACACTATTATACTGCTTTTTAAGGTCAAACGCAAAGTTTACCGCAACATTTGTTTTGCCGCTGCCGTAGTGCCCGCAAAGCAGGGTCAGTCTTTTAAATTTCATATAATCACCACCGTTTTTAATTGGGAATGCGGAATTACAGCTTATTTCGCTGAATTTTGCCGCTTGTGGTTTTCGGCAGGCTATCCTTAAATACTACAATTCGCGGATATTTATAGGGCGCGGTGTGCACCTTAACATAGGTTTGAATTTCCTTTTTAAGCTCCTCCGAGCCTTCAGTGCCATTAACCAGCACTATGCTTGCCTTTACTACCTGCCCGCGAACGGGGTCGGGAGCGGCTGAAACGCCGCATTCAAGCACATAGGGCAGCTCCATTATAACGCTTTCAATCTCAAACGGCCCTATGCGGTAGCCCGAAGACTTAATAACGTCGTCAATTCTGCCGACATACCAGTAAAAGCCGTCCTCATCTCTCCACGCGGTGTCGCCCGTATGGTAATAGCCGTCGTGCCAGGTTTCGTCAGTCTTTTCCTTATCGCCGTAGTAACAGGTTGCAAGACCGCAGGGCAAACCGTTTTTAATATTTATCACTATTTCGCCCGTCTCGCCTGCGGGAACGGATTTACCGTCCGCGTCAATAATATCAACGTCATATATCGGCGCGGGCTTGCCCATTGAGCCTATTTTGTGCGGCTCGCCCGTCATATTGCCTATTATCATGGTGCTTTCGCTCTGCCCGAAGCCCTCTAATATTTGCAGCCCCGTAGCCTTTTCAAACTGGCGGTAAACCTCGGGGTTAAGCGCCTCGCCCGCCGTGGTCATATGCTTAACGGACGAAAAATCATACTGCGAAATATCCTGCTTTATCATCATTCTGAGCATTGTGGGCGGCGCGCAGAAGGTGGTAATGTGATATTTTGCAAACATAGGCAGTATGTCTGCCGCATCAAAGCGGT
The DNA here is from genome assembly GCA_905193585.1 of uncultured Oscillospiraceae bacterium. GTDB lineage: Bacteria > Bacillota > Clostridia > Oscillospirales > Acutalibacteraceae > UBA737. The sequence continues at coordinate 13,587 of CAJJPG010000014.1, read as the reverse complement.
CGAAATCGTAAACAAAGGTTGCCGCCTCGCACAGCCACTGCCCGTAAAGCTTGCCCCACATAGCCTTTGCCCAGCCCGTATCGGAAATGGTAAAGTGCAGACCGTTGGGGTCAACATTGTGCCAGTATTTCGCGGTGTGGAAGTGCCCGAGCGCGTATTTATAGCTGTGCGCCGCAATTTTCGGGTAGCCGCTTGTGCCGGAGGTGAAGAACATAAGCATAAGGTCGTCGCCGCAGGGTGCGTCCGCCGTTCTTTCATAGTGGGTGCTGTATAGCTTGTATTCCTCGTCAAAGCTGCGCCAGCCCTCTCGCTCGCCGTTTACAATCATCTTTATAAGCGGCTCGCCGTAATCCTTTTCGGCAATATCGGCCTGGTGGGCGGTGTCGCCGTCCGCCGTGCAGATAATCGCCTTAACGCCCGCCGCCTTAAAGCGGTAACTGAAATCGTGCTCCTGCAGCTGATTGGTGGCGGGAATCGCAACAGCACCCAGCTTATTAAGCCCCAACATTGCAAACCAGAACTGATAGTGGCGCTTGAGCACCAGCATTACGCGGTCGCCCTTTTTAATGCCTAAAGATTTAAAGTAGTTAGCACACTGGTTAGAGGCTTTCTTTAGATCTTTAAAGGTAAAGCGGCGCTCGGTCTTATCCCGTGAGATATGCAGCATTGCAAGTTTTTCGGGGTCTTTATCCGCCAGTGCGTCCACAAGGTCAAAGGCGAAATTAAAGCGCTCGGTATTTTTAAACTTAATTGAAAGCGGCGTGCCGTTTTCGTTCTCGGTAATATCAATAAACTGCCTGTAAATTCTGTCCTTATTATCGTCGCGCGAAATCGGCGTTATTTCTTCATTCGGCTTTGTTCCCGTAAGTTCCGGTATCGGCTCGCCCGTCGGGTTTAAAACGATTGCGTAAAATATACAGTCCTTGCCGTCCACCGCAATCATTCCGTGGGGGGTTGAGCTGTCGTAATAAATGCTGTCGCCGGGGCCTAAAACCTCTTTATGCTCGCCCACCTGAACCTTTAGCTTGCCCTCAATTATAAGGTCGCACTCCTGCCCTGTATGGGTGGTAAGCTCAATATCGCGGTGCTGCGCTTCTTCGCTGAACACGCTTTTAACATAAAGCGGCTCGGCTATGCGGTTTTTGAAGGACGCGGCAAGGTTATAGTAGGTCATACCGTGCGCCTTTTCAATGCGCTGCCCCTCGCCGCGGCGGGTCACGGTGTAGGATTTAAGGTTAGGGCTTTGCCCCTCAATAATATCGGTAACGTCAACGCCGAAAGCCAGTGCGCAGCGGTAAATAAAGGCAAAGTTTAAATCGCTCCTGCCGTTTTCGCAGGCAAGGTATTCTTCTTCACTTACGGCGGTCTTTTTAGCCATATCGGCGGCGGTAAGCCCCTCGATTTCGCGCAGCTCCCTTATTCTGCCCGCAATTTCGCCTAATTTGAAATCAAGCCCTGTCATTTGTTCCATTTTCTTACTCCCTTTCAAGGGACGGAAAAAGCGCCCGCCCCAAAGCTGTTACTTTGAGACGAGCGCCGAATTTAAAAGCTTTTCGGTTACCCGCGGTACCACTCAAATTGCGGTATTAAAACCGCCCCTCTTGGAATCAAACAATTCCTATGCCTTTACGCAGCAATCACGGAGAGGGTCTACTCGCAAACACGCTTTCTTCCTCCCGGCTCAGAAGCTACAAACGCAAACCCCTATTCAGCAGCTTTCACCAACCGCTGCCTCTCTTAAAAACAGATAGTCTGCGCCCTCTTCGTCGGCGCCTTTTTAATTTGATATTGGTATTTTATCACAGTTTTGGAAATTTGTCAATAATTTAATTTTTTGCCTCCCTCTGAGGAGGGCTACACTCCACAATGTGGCTTGACGAGGGTGCCAAGAACCACCGTAGGGAGCCAATTCGGAATTAAAGCTTATTCCTCTGAATCTTACCGCTTATGGTCTTGGGCAGCTCGTCCTTAAATACCACTATGCGAGGATATTTATAGGGCGCGGTGTGGTGCTTAACGTAATCCTGAATTTCCTTTTTAAGTTCCTCGGTCGGTTCTGTACCCTTTACAAGCACTATGCTTGCCTTTACCACCTGACCGCGAACCTCGTCGGGCGCGGCGGAAACGCCGCATTCAAGCACATAGGGCAGCTCCATTATTACGCTTTCTATCTCGAACGGCCCTATGCGGTAGCCCGAAGACTTGATAACGTCGTCCACTCTGCCCACATACCAGTAAAAGCCGTCCTCATCTCTCCACGCGGTATCACCAGTGTGGTAGTAGCCGTCGTGCCATACCTCGTCGGTCTTTTCCTGATTTTTATAATATCCCGCAAACAGTCCGCAGGGTACTTTATCGGATGTTTTAACCACAATCTCGCCTGTTTCGCCGTCGGGTACGGGGTTGCCGTCGGGGTCTAATATATCAACATCGTAAGCCGGCGTAGGCTTGCCCATTGAGCCTAATTTATGGCTGTTGCCCATAAGGTTTGCTATCATTAAGGTAAGCTCTGTTTGACCGAAGCCTTCCATTATCTGCAGCCCCGTAGCCTTTTCAAACTGGCGGTAAACCTCGGGATTAAGCGCCTCGCCCGCCGTGGTCATATGCCTTATTGAGGATAAATCGTACTGCGAGATATCCTGCTTTATCATCATTCTGAGCATTGTCGGCGGCGCGCAGAAGGTGGTTATATGGTACTTTGCAAACATAGGCAGTATATCCGCCGCGTCAAAGCGGTCGAAATCGTATGTAAACACCGCGCCCTCGCACAGCCACTGCCCGTAAAGTTTGCCCCAGAGCGCCTTGCCCCAGCCTGTTTCGGAAATGGTGAAGTGCAGCCCGTTTTCATCTACGCCGTGCCAGTATTTCGCCGTGACATAGTGACCGAGCGCGTATTTATAGTTATGCGCCGCAATTTTCGGGTAGCCCGTTGTGCCCGATGTGAAGAACATAAGCATTAAGTCGTTGCCGCAGGCGGTATCCTCTGTGCGGTAGAAGTGCGCCGAGAAAAGCGGGAACTCCTCATCAAAATTATGCCAGCCCTCGCGCTCGCCGCCCACCAGTATCTTGGTTTTAAGGGTGGGGCTTGCGGGCGCTGCCAAATCGACTTGGTGCGCCACGTCGCCGTCGGCGGTACATACTATCGCGCTTACCTCCGCTGCGTTAAAGCGGTAGTCAAAATCGTGCTCCTGCAACAGGTTGGTCGCGGGAATTGCAACCGCGCCCAATTTATGCAGCGCCAGTATTGCGTACCAGAACTGGTAGTGGCGCTTGAGCACCAGCATTACGCGGTCGCCCTTTTTAATGCCGAGCGATTTAAAGTAGTTTGCGCACTGATTAGAGGCGCGCTTCATATCGTTAAAGGTAAAGCGGCGCTCAACCTTATGCTTATCAATATGCAGCATTGCGAGCTTTTCGGGGGCTTTCTTCGCTATTTCGTCCACAATATCAAAGGCGAAGTTGAATTTATCCTCATTTTTAAACTCTATTTTTTGCAGCGCGCCGTTTTCGGCTTCTGTACATTCCACAAATTTTGAGGAAACATATTCTTTATTGCCAGAGTGCGCCGAAACTATGGTATCGCGTATAACGTTTTCCTTAACGTCCTCGCCGGGCAGCACCACCGCCACGAAAAGGCAGTCTCTGCCGTCTACCGCTATCATACCGTGGGGGGTTGAGGAATTATAGTAAATGCTGTCGCCCTCGCTTAAATATTCCACATTTTCGCCTATCTGCACTTTAAGCCTGCCGCTCATAACAAAGTCAAATTCCTGACCAGAGTGCTTTGTTAAATGTATCGGCTTGCTTTGCAGCTCTTCGCTGTATTCATAGCGCACCCAGTAAGGCTCGGCTATTTTTTTGCGGAAAAGCGGCGCTAAGTTTTGAATTTCTATTCCGTCCTCTTTAGCGGTTTCCTGCCCCTGACCCTTGCGGGTAACGGTGTAGGAGGAAAGGTGGGCGCTCTGCCCTTCAAGCAGGTCGGTTATACCTATTCCGAAAGCCAAGGAACATTTATGAATAAAGGTAAACGGAAAATCAAGCTCGCCGTTTTCGTAAGCCTTGTAATCTTCTAAGCTCACTTCGGTTTTTTTCGCCATATCCGCCTCGGTAATGTCGCATATCTCCCGCATTTCGCGAATTCGCTTTGCTACCTCTTTTAATTTATCGGTCGATACTGTTGCCATTTTTTACTTCCTCCTTGATGAAATTAAAATAAAAAAACACCCGTCTCAAATTTCTTTGAGACGGGTGTTGAATTAACACTCGCGGTACCACTCAAATTGCGGTTATAAAACCGCCGCTCTTCGGAATCAAACAATTCCTATGCCTTTACGCAGCAATCACGTGAAAACCTACTTAAATTTCAGCTTTCCGGCTCGGAAGTGATGGGTCAAACGAAATTTATCACTGCCGATTCACACCAACCATCGACTCTCTTAAAGCTTAAATTTCAGACCGTCTTCGTCACAGCTTTTCTTAAGTTTGAGGTCATTATAGCACCGCAATTTTAATTTGTCAAGACTTTTTTTAAACAAAAAGTGTGCAGCCCTGTTTTTTAAAGTGCTCTATCTTTTCGTAAATCAGCTTTTCGGGAACCTTAAGCTCCGCCGACAGGCAGCTTATACACATAAATTCGCGGCTGCCGCGGTTTATAAATTTTTTATGCGCGCCTATGTCGTTAAACGAGAGTTCTTTACCGCAATGAATACAGTATGTCATTATTTATTTACCACTTTGCAGCGGTATACCAAGCTGTCATACGGCTTAATGTTATGTATAAACGTGCCGTTGGTAACCGTCACGGTTTCTTCCTCCCACACGTTATGCATGCAAAGGGTTTTGCCTGTGCTTTCGGGCAGCCCAACTTCGTCAATATTTATTCTGACCGCACCCTCTTCACCGCTGAAATTAAAGACTCCGAGCGCTATATCGCCGTTTTCAAGAAAACGCGCATACGCTTTGATATTGTCGTTCCAGATCGGGTTTAGCTTGAATATCTGACGGCAGTCCTCATCCTGATTTATTTTTATAAGCTCTTTGTTTGTGAGTATTTTAAGCGTTTCGTCGTTCATATTGCGAATATCGCAGCCTATCATAAGCGGTGAACCGAGCAATGCCCATATTGAAAAATGCGTCTTATACTGCGTGTCGTTAAGCCCCTCAAGACCTACGTTGCCCTTGCCGTACATGCCAACTACCAGCATATCCATATCGTTAAAGCAGCCCTTGCCGCCGTAGGCGAATATGCTCTCCTGCTCTTCGGTAAGGCTTTTGATCGACGCCCACGAATCAACAATATCGCCTGTTGAGCGCCACATAGCGGCGCCGCTTTCGCGTATCCATTCGGCGGTATTATCAGCCCCCCAGGAGCATGCGCTGAAAAGTATATCTCTGCCGCAGTTTTTGAGCGCTGTGCCCATGCGGCGGTACAAATACTTGCCGTGAATTATGTTGCTGTGGTAGCAGTAATCGTATTTAAGAAAATCCACGCCCAATGAGGCGAAGGTTTCGGCGTCGGTAAATTCATGCTCAAAGCTGCCGGGGTAGCCCGCGCAGGTGAGATTTCCCGCACATGAATACATACCGAATTTAAGCCCTTTTGAGTGCACGTAATCGGCAACGGCTTTCATTCCGTTCGGGAATTTTTCGGGGTTGGCAGCAAGCCTGCCGTTTTCGTCGCGCTCCTTTAACGACCAGCAGTCGTCAATAACAAGGTAAGTATAGCCTGCTTCCAAAAGCCCGCTTTCTACCATTTTGTCGGCAGTGTCCTTTATTAATTGCTCGTTTATATCCGCGCCGAAAGTGTTCCATGAATTCCAGCCCATGGGTGGTGTGTTTTTAATCATTTTTCTTGACCTCCGTAAAAAAATACTGTAAACTAAGTATATGGTATAATGATATCATTTTCTATAATATTTTATTGCAAACACATGTATTTTTGTTTCACGGAGGGATTTTTTATGCCTGCAACGGTCTACTACGGGCGGCAGGACTGCCATGATTTACATTCATGGGGACCCGGCATAAGGACCTGCTATGTATTGCATTATATAATAAGGGGTAAGGGAACGTTTATAAACGGCGGTAAAAGCTATGCTTTATCGGCGGGGGAGAGCTTTGTAATACGCCCGTTTGATAATATTGCGTATTACCCCGATGAAAAAGAGCCATGGGAATACACATGGATTGAGTTTAACGGTGAAAAATATGTTTCCTTGCTTAATAGGATAGACTTTGCAAGGGATAACTGCATAATCGGCGCGGTAGATAAAGAGAGTATCATGCCGCTTTTCGATATTATAAACGGAATAAGCCACGGAGCGCAAAAGAACACTGTGAGCGGAGTGACGGCGGCGATACTGGGAGTTTACGCGGATACGTTTGAGAACCATGCGAAATCGGGCGAAAACGATTGCTTTGACTCCGCGCGGTCTTTAATTGAAAATAATTTTCATAAACCCGATTTTGACCTTTCCGCGGTGTGCGGCGTGCTCGGTATAAGCCGCGCCACTCTGCACAGGTGCTTTGTGAGGGTATGCGCAACGCCGCCCGGCGCATATATTATGAAATACAGGCTTGACCGCGCCAAGGAATTTTTGGAACGCGGGTTTTCGGTTAAATCAACCGCGCTTTCCTGCGGATTTTCCGATTCGCTGTATTTTTCAAAGGTCTTCAAGACGTCTGTCGGCGTATCGCCCGGCGGATACCGTAAAAGTATTCACAGCGCTGAAGACGGCAAATAAATATCCCGCGTTATCTCGGTGCATTTTTCACAAGCGGCATTTCGGTCATTCTCAGCTTTGCGCAGCCGTATGGGTAAAGCTCTGCCGTTTCCGTATCCGACAGCGGTTTTGCCGAATGCGGTATCTTACCGCATACGGTTTCATAACCGTCGGCAAAGCCCCAATCAATTTTGCAAACGCTTGCTTTAAGCACCGCGGGCGGTTCGCTTTCAGAAAACGGGGAATTGCCGACCGTGCGGCGCACCGCTTCAAGCCCGTCGCCGCAAAAAGCGTAATTCCAGTCGCTTTGCGGTATAAGCTCATAATCGCAGTAGGGGAATTTTCTTTCGACGCCGTCGTGAGTGTATTCATGCATACGTTTTTCGTATTTTATGGGTAATGAAAACACAAGCGAACCGCAGCGCGCGGTATTAAGCCCGTAAGGGCGGCTTATAAGCACGGGTCTTGTTTCATAGGAAATTTCAATAGCCCTGTTTTTGCAGGGTGTTATTTTAAAGCTGAGCTCACCTATATCGGCTTTTTTACCGTTTACGGTAACGTTTTCCGCAAAGGACGGAATACGGATCTTAAATTCAAACTCAATATCGGAATTTACGGTGTATTTAAAGCTGTTTTTAAACGGATATTCGGTTTCAATATTTATATTAAAGCCGTCTGTTTTAAGCCTTGACGGCACGGGCAATACGTTTATTACGGTGTTTTCGCCGTGCATAAACGCCGAAAGTGCGAATTTCGGCCAGCCCTGGTTAAAGTTTGCGGTACAGCAACCGAAATTAGGCTCCAAGCCGAATATATGCGATTCGCTGCCGTTTGTTCTGAAAACAGGCTTTCCGGGGAATATCTCACAGGCTATTTGATTGCTCTGCTGGTCGTACTGGTGCGTCCACATATCTTCGCTTATTGCGGCGGGCAGAGCGTTGAAGGCGGCAAGCTCCAGTAATTTCGCCCACTTTTTATCGCCCGTGTAGGCATAGAGCCATTCATAGGAATACATAAGCTCCGTGACCGAACAAAGCTCCGTTCCCTGAATAGGACTTAACCCCGCAAGGCATTCGTCGCCCGTAAATGTCCCTACGGGCGTGCCGTTGTATTTTTTCAAAATGTCATATAAAGCGCCGGCGTTATCGGTATAATCCGTTTTGAAAATGTCGGCTGTTAAAGCCTCCGCTTTAAGCGCCATTGCAATGTTTACGATATGAGTATCAAATCTCCAGCGGTTAAGCGGAGTTTTCCAAAGCTCGGTAAATTCGTTGTAATCTGCACCCTGTTTTTTCAAAATTTCCGCTAATTTGAGCAGCCAATCCTCTTTAAAACGGTCATATGTAAATTTAATGGCTATAAAGGTTTCAAACCACCTGAATTTTCCCCAGTCAAACAGCTTGATTTCACCGCAACGCAGCAATTCATAATAATTCTTAAGCGCTTTATAAATTACACCCGGTATGCGTTCGTCCTTTGAGCACTCATAATAAACCACAAGCACCTTTGTAATAAGCTGTACCGCCCAAGTATCGTATTCCGCACGCTTGTCTTCTGGGCAGGGGCATATCCAGCCGTCCTCCCTTTGTGCGGCAATAATTGCGTCTATATACTTTTTTGCGCGGCGCTTCATATCCTCTTCGTCCAAAAGGTAAGCAAGCGGGATAAACCCGTCGAGCCAGTAGGGTACGCGCTCCCACCCCTCGCGCGTGCCGCCTATCCAGGCGCTGTTTGCAACATCGGGCCACATTTTATCAAGATTTCCGCTAAGTCCCGCCGCCTGAATTTCAAGCTGGCGTTTGAGCCACCCCGATGGCTTTATTTCATTTGTCGTATAAAAATTATATTTCCGCATATTCTTATCTCCTTTCTATATTTATTTTATCACACTGTTTTTTATTAAAACATAGCTAATTTCACATAATACATTGACAATATCACACTGTGTATTATATAATAATTTCGGTGATGAAAAATGCAGGGAGTGGATTTGAATAAGCCGATACGTTATATAAACGCGTCATTGCGCTTTTTCAAGGAGGGCGAGCACCACGTTACGCGCTTTTGTGAGGATGACGTTTTACTGCTGGTTTACAGCGGCGTTCTGCGTTTTTCCGAAAACGGGGAGCAGAAGGAAATTTCGGCGGGAGAATATTATATTCAGCGGCACGGTATGTACCAGGGCGGCGAAACAGCGAGTGAAAAGCCGAAATATCTTTATATACATCTTCGGGCTGAAAACTGGGTGGCGAAGGGCGATATTCTTCCGAAACGCGGTAAATTTGAATATTCCGCCCTTAAAGCGGATATGGAGGAAATGAACCGTCTGTCGCACGGCGGCGCGCCGTATATTGCAAAGGCGGGCAAGCTTTATAATATTTTAACCGCACTTGGCGCGAAAAGATCTGCCCCGTCGCCTGCTGATGATATTTCGGCATATATTGCGAAAAACCGTGGCGGTGAAATTACTCTGTCTGTGCTTTGCGAGGAATTTCATTTCAGTAAAAACCATATAATAAATATTTTCAAAAAGACTTACGGTATGACCCCGATAGCTTATCTTCAAAACCAAAGACTGCGGCAATGCGAATATCTTATGGAGATGACCTCAGATTCGCTTGAAAGCATTGCCGCGGCAAGCGGTTTTAATAATTACTCATATTTTTATAAGCTGTTTGTGCGTAAAAACGGTATTTCGCCCGAAAAATGGCGCGAGAAAAGGCGATTGGGGCAGTAATACGCAAAACCGAACCCGACGGTTGCCGTTTAAACGTTGCCGTCGGGTCCGATCAGGGCTATAAACCGCGTATGCGTATAACGCTCCGCGATTTTTACAATCTTTCAAAAACCGTCTTGATAAACAAGGCGATAGGTAGTATAATATTGATATGTTAAGGGGGATTTTTTATGAATTACAACGCGAAAAACAGTCTTTTACTCCAGCTACTGAAGCTTTTCGGCGCGTATATAGTTTCGCAACTGCTTATAGTTTTTATATTCGCGGCTGCCGTATCGGGCGATGAAATACCCGAAAAATACGATCTGCCTATGGTTATTATTGCAATACTGCTGGCTTTTGCGGTTAATATGGTAATAGATTTCAACGCGATAGCAAGGCTTAAAAGCACCATTGCAAAATCAAAATCGGATATAGCGGCGGTAACCGAAACCGGCGCCGCCCTTATAGACAAGGCGGAGCGCGTTGCCGATAAATACAGAAAATCCGAAACCGATGTGTATTCGGAATTTGCCGAAGCCCGCAGCGGCAAGCGCATACGCAGCGGAAATGACTTCAAAGCGGTTATGGAGGCATACCCCGAGCTTAAATCAAACGAGCATACCCAAAAGCTTTTAAATCAGATTGAGCAGACGGAAAACGCAAAGCTCAAAGCCCGCATGACCTACAGCGAGGCGGCGGCGAAATATAACGCAAAAATACACTCATTCCCGATTGTTATGTTGCGCCGTGCGATGAAGTGGGAGGATGAAGTAATTACCGCAGGTATTCCGAAAGAAGACATTGTTTCGGATGAAGAGTTGGGTATTTAATAGGATAGCTTATTTTATTATCTGCCACGCGTTTATCAGTCTGTCAAGCGACCAAGCCGCGTTTGCGGGGCTGGTTGAGGGCAGGCAAACAGCCTTTTGCCCCACCGTTTTTTCAATATAACGAATATAGTATTTTTCCGCTGTTTTGCCGTTTACGAATATACGGCTTACGGCGGTTTTTTCAATTATGCCCGCAATATCATTCGGTTTAACGTTTTTGATGCTTGTATCGGCAGAGCCCGTAATTTCACACTCTGCAATTACGTCCCACAGCGCAAGCCCGTTTTCGAGCACCAGTTTTTTCTTTTGCTCCACCGTTTCGGGAACAGGCGCGGAAAACACGCCCGCAAGCACGCGCCAAAAGCGATTTTGCGGGTGCCCGTAGAAAAATTCTGCCTCGCGCGATTTAACCGACGGAAAGCTGCCTAAAATAAGCGTTTCCGATTTTTCGCAGTAAAGCGGGGGAATATTGTGCAGCACCATATTTTCAACCCCTTTTAAGCGCTCTGCCGAGCGCGTAGGATAAAATAAAGCCCGCTATATCCACCGCCACAACCGTAGCCCCCACAGGCGTTCCCGCAAGCACGGAAATTATCATACCGAGGACGGTGCACACCGCGGCGAAAACCGCCGAAAAAACCGAAACGGCAAAAAAGCTTTTGTAAAGCCGCATGGCGGAAAGCGCGGGGAAAACTATAAGCGCCGATATAAGCAGCGAGCCCACAAGATTCATAGCCAGCACTATTACCACCGCGGTTATAACGGCTATAAGCATATTGTATGCCTCGGTATTTACCCCCGTAGCGCGGGAAAAATTTTCATCGAACGTCACGGCGAAAAGCTTGTTGTAAAGCAGTATAAACAGAGCTATTACAATAAGCGACAGCACCGCGCAGAGTATAACCTCGCCCCTTGACAGGGTGAGAATTGAGGTTGAGCCGAAAAGTGTGCTGCAAACATCCCCCGAAACATTGGCGGAGGGCGAGAAAATATTCATAAGCAAATACCCGAGAGCCAGCGCCCCTACGGAAAGCATTGCTATTGCGGCGTCGCCCCGAATTTTTGAGGAATTGCCGCCCTTTAAAAGCAATATTGCGCAAATAACGGTTATAGGCAGTATCACTACGGTTTGGTTTGTAAATTTAAGCACCGCCGCAATCGCCATTGCGCCGAATGCCACATGGGAAAGCCCATCCCCTATAAACGAAAAGCGTTTAAGCACAAGAGTCACGCCGAGCAGCGAAGAACAAACGGCAATTAAAACCCCCACAATAAGCGCGTACCGCACAAACGGATAGCTGAAATAAAGCTGCAAATTTTTTAATGCCTCAGCCATTTTTTCTCGCCTCCGTGTATTCGTCTGCCGTGCCGAAAAAGCCGTGCTTACCTATTTCCAGAATGTGCGTTCCGAGCATGACGGCGGGTATATCGTGGGTTATCATAATAACCGTCATACCGTCCCTGTTAAGTCGTGATATAAGTTTATACATATCCTCCGCTGCCTCGGGGTCAAGCCCCGCCGTGGGTTCGTCAAGCAATAAAAGGCTTTCGGCGGCGCAAAGCGCGCGGCAAAGCAGCGCCCGCTGCTGCTGCCCGCCCGAAAGGGTGGCATAGCCGCGCTTTACAAGGTTTTCAATTCCCATTTTGCGCATATTAAAAAGCGCCTCTGCCCTTTGCGCCGCGCTGTAAAACGGGCGGCAGCCGCATTTGCCCGCAAAGCCCGACATAACAATTTCGCCCACGGTTGCGGGGAAATCGCGCTGAACCTCGGTCTGTTGCGGCAGATAGCCGATTTTTTTCAGGTCAAGCGCTGTTTCAAGACCGCCCGATACAGGCTTGTTAAGCCCCAAAAGAGTTTTTATAAGCGTGCTTTTGCCCGAGCCGTTTTCGCCTATAACGCAAAGGTAATCGCCCTCGCTTACCGTAAAGTTTATATTTTCCGCAACGGTTTTTCCGTCATACCCAAGCGCTAAATCGCAAGCCCTTATAAGCGTCATTCATTCCACCCCGATTTTCAGTGTTTCAAGATTTTTTTGCATAACCGAAATATAGGTCAAGCCGTTTTTTATATCCTTTTTACTTACGGATTGCATACTGTCAAGCGTTAGAATTTTCTTATTCCTTTTTGCCGTGTTGCGGTTTACCGCCTTTGCAATATCGCCGTTTGAAGTCTCGGTTATAAAAATACAGTCGCCGTTTTCATCGGCTTTTTTTGCAAGAAATATTACCGTTTCAAAGCTTGCCTCGGTTTCCGCCGAGCAGCCGGGAAATGCGGCGTAGTAATCAAGTCCGTAATCTTCGGTAAAATACCTGAACGGAAAACGGTCGGCAAAAATCATGGCTTTGTGCTTTGCGTTTTTTAAAGCCTCGGTATATTCTTTATCCAAAGCGGCGAGCCGTTCTGCGTACTTCGCCGCATTGGTTTTATAAATATCCGCATTTTTATTATCCGCGCCGCTCAGTGCCGCGGCTATCTTATCGGTCAGTATTTCGGCGTTTTTAAGGGAGAGCCATATATGCTCGTCGGTTTCGTCGCCGTTTTCGCGGTGTTCCGCCCCCTCTTCGCGCTCGGTTACCGCTTTACCGCCCAAAAGCTCAATGAGATTGAGCATCCTTAAATTTTCATTTTCGGTTTGCTTTATTACTTCCGCTACCCATTTTTCCGATTCGCCGCCCGTGTATATAAGTATATCGCAGCTGTGAAGTCTCACAATGTCCGCAGCGGTGGGCTGGTAGCTGTGCATATCCGCGCCGTTTTCATTAAGCAGCGATACCTCGGCGGTATTGCCCGCAATATTCCGCGCCCAGTCATAAAGCGGAAAAACGGTACAAAGTACGTTTATTTTACCGCTCCTTTTCACATTCGGAGCGCCGCAGCCGACGGATAAAAGCATAAAAGCGGCAAGTATTGCCGCCGCGGCGCATTTTAAACGGAGTTTCATTTTGATCTCATCTCCAATTTGCAACTTACTTGCAAATTAGTATACCCCTTTTTCGGCATTTTGTCAAGAATACGAAAAAAATACCGCTTTATAAAAAACTTGTAACTTTGCTTAAAATGTGTTAAAATAAAAATTACGAATAATCTAATGCTTAAAGGCGGAATGAATATGTGCGAAAATAATCAGGCTGACGCTAAAAAACGCGTTCTAAGCTGCATACAGCCGAGCGGGCTTTTAACCCTCGGTAATTACCTCGGCGCGCTTAAAAACTGGGCGGCAATGCAATCGGAATTTGATTGCTTTTTTGCCGTTGCGGATCCGCTTGGTGTGGTCATCGTCGAAGAAGCACTCGGCCCGGTAGCGGCTGGCGGGAT
>CAJJPG010000013.1 GCA_905193585.1 uncultured Oscillospiraceae bacterium | reverse complement strand
AAAATCGAACCTCACATTTTGTGAAGTTCGATTTTTCTTAACTTAATGACATTGGCCTTTCGACAGGATTTTTTCTTTTAAGTCTTATTATAATGATACGTCGGTACTATTCCGGAAACGATAGCGCGCATATCCACCGAATCGTCATACATAGCCTTGCGCAGATTATCCAGCGCCGCAAAGAACTCGTTCTCGTCAAACTCTATCGGCTGACCTATATGTATCAGCTTATTTTCGGTTTCTTTAAGCCCCTCTTCCGCCATAAGCATTTCCTCATACAGCTTTTCTCCCGGGCGCAGACCTATAAACTCGATTTTAATATCCTTATGCGGTGTAAAGCCCGAAAGCCTTATAAGGTTTTCTGCAAGGGTTAAAATTTTAACCGGTTTGCCCATATCCAGCACGAATATTTCGCCGCCCTTTGCCGACGCACCCGCCTGCAAAACAAGGGTGACCGCCTCGGGAATAGTCATAAAATAGCGTATAATATCGGGGTCGGTAACGGTTACGGGGCCGCCCGCCTCAATCTGCTTTTTGAAAAGCGGAATTACGCTGCCGTTGCTGCCCAAAACATTGCCGAAACGCACCGCCACAAACTCGGTTTCGGAGCGCTTGTTGTAGGATTGAATTATCATTTCGCACATACGCTTGCTCGCGCCCATAATATTGGTGGGGTTTACCGCCTTATCGGTTGAAATAAGCACGAATTTTTTCACGCCGTATTTATCGGCGCACTGTGCGGTTTTGAGCGTTCCGAAAACGTTGTTTTTAATAGCCTCGTTGGGGCTGTCCTCCATAAGCGGAACGTGCTTATGCGCCGCCGCGTGGTACACAATATCGGGGCGGTAGGTTTTAAATACGCTTTCCAGGCGCTTGCTGTCCCGCACCGAGCCTATAAGCGTTACAAGGTCAAGCTCGGGGTATTTGCGCCTTAATTCATTCTGAATATCATAGGCGTTGTTTTCGTAAATATCAAATATAACAAGGCGCTTAGGGTCGTGCTCGGCTATCTGGCGGCAAAGCTCGCTGCCTATTGTGCCGCCGCCACCAGTTATCAAAACGGTGCGCCCCGCAACATAATCGATTATGCGGTTAATATCAAGGCTTATGGGCTCTCTTCCCAAAAGGTCTTCTATCTGAACCTTGCGTATTTTCTTGGAAATACCCTTTTCGTCGCTGTTCATCATCTGATAAATGGACGGCACTATTTTAAGCTCGCAGCCCGTTTCCTTGCAGATGTTGAGTATTTCTCCCTTTTCCTTATTGTTGCAGCTGGGAATAGCAAAAAGAATTGTATCAATCTGAAATTTTTCGGCAGCCTCTATTATGCTGTTTCGGTCGCCGTAAACCTTAATGCCTAATATATAGGTGTTTTTCTTTGCGGGGTCATCGTCTATTGCGCACTTGAATTTGCAGCTATTGACCTTATTATCCCGCAATTCGTTTATAATCATAGAGGCGGCGCAGCCCGCGCCTATTATCATAATATTGCCCTCTAATTTATCGGCAGAGGTTTTTTCATCGGTTTCGCGACTGCTTACACGCAGGATAATATCCTTCATGCACAGCCTGAAACCCACGGTAAGAAAGAACGCAAGGAAAAAGGTAAGCAGCATTGCCGGGGCGGAAATCGCCTTGCCGTAAACCGCCATCTGGCAAATGAACAAAGCGCCCAATGCCACCACCATTCCGATAAATATTCTTAAAAGGTCGGAAATTCGCGAAAAACGCCACAAAACGCTGTAGGTTTTGAAAATGTAAAACGAAAGCACCATTAACATAGGCCATATTAAAAGCGAGAAAACAAATATATTCCCGCCCTTGGGCACTTCGGGAACCCCTATAAGCTTAAAGGAAATAAAAATAGAAACTACAGCCGCAAAAAAGTCAAACAGAACAGAGGTTATAAAAACCAGGTATCTGTTTTTCATTCAATTTCACTCCTCTTGTATTTTAAAGCAGGGCTATGCCCGCAGCTTTGCATTTTTTAACTTCTCTTTCGGGCCAGATTGAAACCTGAACCTCGCCTATATGCGCCTTTTGCAAAAGGTACATACAAAGCCGCGATTGCCCTATACCGCCGCCTATTGTGAGCGGCAGCGAGCCGTTCATTAAAAGCGTGTGGAACTCGTATTTCAGCCTATCCTCGGCGTTTTCGGCTTTCAGCTGAGAAATAAGACTTTCCCTGTCAACGCGTATGCCCATTGAGGAAATTTCAAACGCACTGTCAAGCACGGGGTTGTAAACTATAATATCGCCGTTTAAGCTCCAGTCGTCATAATCGGGCGCTCTGCCGTCGTGCTTTTCGCCGTTTTTAAGCCTGCCGCCTATTTTCATAACGAAAACCGCGCCGTATTCCTTTGCGGCGGCGTTTTCGCGCTCCTTAGGTGTCATATCGGGGTGTTTTTCTTCAAGCTCGTAGGTTGATACAAAGCTTATAAAATCGGGCAGCTTTGTATCAAGCACCGGATATTTTTCCTTAACTGCCTCCGCCGTGCGCAATATCGCGCCGTAAATACTCCTGACTGTCGCCTTTAAATATTCCTCGTTTCTGTCCTCCGCGGTTATAACCTTTTCCCAATCCCACTGGTCAACGTATATCGAATGAATATTATCGCATATTTCATCGCGGCGAATGGCGTTCATATCGGTGTAAAGCCCCGTATGTATCGGAAAGCCGTAGCGCATAAGCGCCATACGCTTCCACTTAGCAAGGCTGTGAACAACCTCGGCTATTTCGCCCGTTTCCTTAATATCAAAATCAACGGGGCGCTCAACGCCGTTTAAATCGTCGTTTATTCCGCTGCCGCGCTTTACGAAAAGCGGCGCTGAAACGCGGGATAAATCAAGCGAGGCGCAAAGCTCAGAGGAAAACTTTTCCTTAACAAGCGCTATTGCGTTCTGCGTATCAAACTCGCTGAGCTTAGAAACATATTTTTCCATACATTTATCCCCCTTTAATTACGAAATGCTGCCGACGGTGCGCGGGTAAAGAATAACGTCACGAATGTTCTGAACGCCCGTAACATACATAATAATGCGCTCAAGCCCAAGCCCGAAGCCGCTGTGCGGAACAGAGCCGAAACGGCGCAGGGCTATATAATGCTCGTAATCGTCAAGCGACATATTGCGCTCCTTCATAGCGGCAAGCAGCTTATCAAGGTCAGCCTCTCTCTCGCTGCACCCGATAATTTCGCCCACGCCCGGAACCAAAAGGTCGGTGGCGGCAACGGTTTTGCCGTCGGGGTTTTGCTTCATATAGAAAGATTTAATATCCTTGGGGTAATCGGTTAAAAATACCGGCTTTTTGCAAACCTCTTCGGAAATATAGCGCTCGTGCTCGGTCATAAGGTCCAAGCCCCATTCCACGGGGTACTTAAATTCCTTGCCCGACGCCTTAAGCTTTTCTATAGCCTCGGTGTAGGTCATAATTGCAAAATCGTGGTTTGCCACGGCGGTGAGCTTTTCAACAAGCCCGTTTTCAAAATGCTTATCAAAGAATTTAAGCTCCTCGGGGCATTTTTCAAGCACGGTTTTAATTATGTGCTTTATAAGCGCCTCGGCAATTTCTATAATATCGGGCAGCTCTGCAAAGGCAACCTCGGGCTCAACGTGCCAGAACTCAGCCACGTGGCGCGGGGTATTGCTCTTTTCGGCACGGAAGGACGGGCCGAAGGTGTAAATTTTACCGAGCGCCATTGCGGCAACCTCGCCCTCTAACTGACCCGAAACGCTCAAAGACGCGCGCCTGCCGAAGAAATCATCGGCGTAATATTCCTCTTCCGATTTATAATCGTTGCTGTAGCCTATTGTGGTGACCTTGAACATTTCGCCCGCGCCCTCGCAGTCACTCGCGGTGATAAGCGGGGTATGCACATACACAAAGCCGCGGCTTTGGAAAAACTCGTGAATACAGGCGGAAACCACCGAGCGCACCCTGAAAACGGCGTTGAACGTGTTCGTTCTCACGCGCAGGTGCGGTATTGTACGGAGATATTCAAGCGTGTGGCGCTTTTTTTGCAGCGGGTAATCGGGCGGGCACTCGCCCAAAACGGCAATGCTTTCGGCGTTTATCTCCACCGAATCCGCCGCAACTGCGGATTTTACCGCTTTACCCGTTACTTTAAGCGCCGTTCCGAGCTTCATATAATCCGAAATATCATCAAAACCGGCTTTGTTTATAACTATCTGTAAATGTTTCAGCGTTGTGCCGTCGTTAAGCTCTATAAACGCCATACTCTTAGAATCGCGCGAGGTTCGCACCCAGCCGCATACCGTAACCTGCGTTTCAAGCAGACTGCTGTTTTTAAAAATTTCCGAAATGTCAGTATGTTTCATTTTTTCGTCCCCTTTTAACTGAAAATAGCGTCTATTCATCCTAATATTATCAGGACGAATAGACGCTATCCGCGGTGCCACCTAATTTACCGATTATTCGGTCGCTTTTAATCCGATTTAACGCGTCGGCGCGGCGCACCTACTTGACTGATGCTTTCGGCTTGCGGCTCCGGAGTGTTATTCATACCGCGGCATTGCCGGCATCCCAGCCCCGCCGGCTCTCTTTGTATGCTTTAACGGCACTACTTCTCTCCATCCTTGCCTTTAACATAAAAATTATATCACTCACATTTTAAATTGTCAACAGAAAATCACAGGCAACTCTCTATTACCGAGCGCAATTTCTCCGCGTCTTCCCTTTTTTGCGACGAAAAAGGAATTATTTCGACATTTTCCGCATATTCGCCCAATTCGCCGTGTATTAGCGAGAGCCTTTCGGCGGTCTGCGCTTTATTGAGCTTATCCGATTTTGTAAGCACAACGGTATAGGGAATCTGCATTTCGGAAAGAAAATGCAGCATTGTCATATCAAAATCGGTGGGCTTATGGCGCATATCTATAAGCTGAAACGCCATTTTTATATCGCGCCCCGAATTAAAGTAGCCCTCCATAAGCTCCGACCAGCGGTCGCGCTCGGAAAACGGCACCTTCGCATAGCCGTAGCCCGGCAGATCGACCAGCCGCATACCGTCTACACGGTAAAAATTCACCGTTACGGTCTTGCCCGGCTTTGAGCTCACGCGCGCAATGGACTTTCTGCCGAGCACCGCGTTTATAAGTGAGGATTTACCCACGTTTGACCGCCCGCAAAAGCATATCTCGGGTAAATCAGAGCTTTCTAATTGCTTAGCCGTTGCAAACGCCTTTTCAAAAACCGCGTTGTTATAATTCATACCTCATATTCCCCTATTGGCTTATTACTGCGGCGGTCTGCTCCGCCTTGCTGTAAACCGCGGGCATTTCGTTTTTTGCGGGCTTTTTTACAAGCGCGCGGTTTATTATCTCGTCAACATACGATACGGGCACAAACTCTACGTTTGCTTTCACCATTTCGTCCACATCCTCTAAATCGGGAATGTTCTCTTTGGGTATGAAAACGGTTTTCACCCCGCCTGTATACGCCGCCATAGACTTTTCTTTAAGCCCGCCTATGGGCAGCACCCTGCCGCGAATAGTCACCTCGCCCGTCATTGCAACATCACGCCTTACGGGCGTTTTGGTAAGCTCGGATACCAGCCCCACCGTCATTGTAACGCCGGCGGAGGGTCCGTCCTTCGGTACTGCCGCCTCGGTAGCGTGAATATGAATATCCAGCTTTTTGTAAAATTCGGGGTCAATGCCCAGTTTTACCGCGTTTGCGCGCACATAGCTTACCGCCGCCGCGGCTGACTCCTTCATAACGTCGCCCAACGAGCCTGTTAATTCCAGCTTGCCCGTTCCCGCCATTGAGGAAATTTCAAGCTGCATTATCTCCCCGCCGACAGATGTCCACGCAAGCCCGTTTATAATGCCTACTTCGTCATTTTCCAAAATGACCTCGGGTTTATAGCGGCGTCTGCCGAGCATTTCGCGCACGGTTTTTTCGTCCACGGTCACCTTGCCCTGCTCGCCGCCCGCAATAAGCTTTGCCGATTTTCTGCAAAGCGCGGCTATGTTGCGTTCAAGCCGCCGCACGCCCGCCTCGCGGGTGTAAAAATCAATAAGTGAGTATATGGCGCCGTCGGTTATTTTAACGGTTTTCGCCGTAAGCCCGTGCCGCGCGGTCTCCTTAGGCACAAGGTGGCGCTTCGCAATATTGAACTTTTCCTCGCGCGTATAGCCCGCAAGCTCAATTACCTCCATACGGTCAAGCAGCGGTGCGGGAATAGTCTCTGCGGTGTTCGCCGTGGCTATGAAAACGGCGCGGCTTAAATCGTAAGGTATTTCAATAAAGTGGTCAACAAAAGTTCCGTTTTGCTCGGGGTCTAAAACCTCCAGCAGCGCAGAGGACGGGTCGCCCCTGTAATCTCCGCCCAGCTTATCCACCTCGTCAAGCAGTATAAGCGGGTTTCCGCTCCCTGCGGTTTTAACCGCGTTTATTATTTTACCCGGCATTGCGCCTATGTAGGTCTTGCGGTGACCGCGGATTTCCGCCTCGTCATGCACGCCGCCCAAAGAAACGCGCGCAAATTTTCTGCCCATACATTCGGCAATGGTCTTGCCTATTGAGGTCTTACCCACTCCGGGCGGACCCACAAGGCAGATTATCTGCCCCTTTATATCGGGCGCCAATTTATAAACCGAAAGCATTTCAAGTATGCGTTCCTTGACCTTTTTCATGCCGTAAATGTCGCGGTCGAGTATTTTTGCCGCGCGCTTTAAATCGGCGCGCGCAGCCGTTTCCTTATTCCACGGCAGCTCAAGGCAGGTATCAAGATACCCCCTCACAACCGTAGCCTCGTGCGCGCCCGCGGGCATTTTTGCAAGCTTATTTACCTGAGTAAACAGCGCGTCCTTTACGCTGTCATCCGCTTTAAGGCGGAATATTTTCTCACGGTATTCTTCAAGCTCGTCCGCCGTTTCATCACCGTAAAGCTCGCTGCTTATAATTTTTATCTGTTCGCGCAGGTAATAGTCTTTCTGGTTCTCATCAATAGCCGCTTTGGTTTTTTCGTTTATACGGCGGTCAATTTCGCCTATTTCCCGCTCTTTATCGAGCATTTCAATAAGAATTTTCGCGCGGCGCACGGGGTCTGCCTGCTCTAAAACATACTGCTTATCGTCATAGGGTGCTGGCACGTTCGAGGCTATATAGTCAGCCAATTTGCCTATATCGGTGCTTTCGGCAATATGCATTGCCATATCGCCCGCAACATTCGTATAAACCTCGGCATATTTTTCAAATTGTGTTTTGACCCGCCTCAACAGCGTTTCAATGTAAACAGGTCTGTTTTTAATAGGCTTATCTTCAATTTTAACAATATTTGATACAAGCATATCGCCCGCGTTTACAAGCCCTGTATGCTCGGCTCTGTAAAGCCCCTCAACAAATACCTTTACGGCGTTATCGGGCAGCTTTAAAAGTTGGCGCACCCTTAAAACGCACCCCACCTCGTAAACGTCGTTATCGGCAGGGTCGTCAACGTGAATTTCCTTTTGAGTCACGGCGAAAATAAGCTGGTCGTGCTCCATTGCGTATTTAAGCGCCGCGGCGGATTTTTGCCTACCCACGTCAAAGGATATTAACATTCCCGGGAATACAACAAGCCCCCTAAGCGCTATGAGCGGCATTTTTATTGCGTTTTCAACTGCTAAAGACATATAAACTCCTGTTTGAATTATTCGGTCCAATTATCGGTATCGTAAAGGGTAACGGCGGTAAGCTCGTTTGCGCTGAAAAAGAAGCTTATAACACGGTTTTCAAAGGTATATTTAAGCACCGTGCCGTCTATTGCGCCCATAAGGAAGAAGGAATTTGAATCGTTTACATCCTCTTCGGTATATTCAAGCTCGGGCAGCGCGTTTTTAATTTCAAGTATCGTAGCGCCGCTTTCAAATCCGTAGCCCTTATTTGTTGCTATAATGTAGGATATACCCTTATCCTTTTTTGCCTTTTCATAGTAATAAACAAAGTCGCCGTTATCTATCCGCACGGTCTTCTCGCCCTCGGTCACGGCAAAGGGGTATTCGTCACCCGCCGCCTCTGCCGATGATTCCGCGGCGGTCAGCTTTTCTACCATTTCATCGGGATCCGCGCCCAGCTTATAATCGCACTCGGGCATTTGACCCAGCCCCGCGTAATATTCAAGGTCAACCTTGTTTTCGGCTGCTTTGTCCTTTTTCTTCCCGCAGGCGGAAAAAGAGAAAGCAACGGTCAGCACAAGTAAAAACGAGAATATCTTTTTCATTTAATTTTACTCCTTTACTTTCCACATTATGAAAGCTGATTTAAAAGCTCGTGGCGTAAATCCCAAAGCTCTTCCGATAAATCCACATAATATGTATGCGGATTTTCAAAGCGCTTTACCTCATCCCACAAAGAATCCACCTGCTCGGCACGGTATTTCGCTATTTCCTTTACCGACGGCGATACATAAACCTGCTTGCCGTTTTCAAAAATCTTTACTTGTAATTTCTTTGCAATAAAGTCGGTCACTACCTTGCGTTTCCAGGTGTGCTCGGGGTCAAATATCTCGTAAGGCTCGCTCTGATCTATTTTTTCGGTATTAAGCGCTATAACGTCGGCTATCGCCTTGCCGCTCTCGCGGTCGTACAGTCTCCACGGAATTTTAACGCCCGGCAGGGTTATTTTTGCCGCGTTTTCGCTTATTTTTATTTTCGGAATTATCTCGCCATTTTTCTCAACCGCCGCCAGCTTGTAAACGCCGCCGAAAACCGCCTCGCTCGAAGCGGTTATAAGGCGCTCGCCCACGCCGTAGCTGTCAACCTGCGCGCCCTGGAATATCATATCGCGTATTAAATATTCGTCAAGCGAGTTGGAAATACATATTTTGCAGTCGCTGTAACCCGCGTCGTCAAGCATTTTGCGCGCCTTTTTGGTAATGTAGGTTATATCGCCGCTGTCTATTCTTATTCCCAGCGGGCGCTTGCCGAGCGGCTTTAAAACATCGTCAAAAACCTTTATTGCATTCGGTATGCCCGATTTCAGCACGTTGTAGGTATCTACCAGCAGCATGCAGCTGTCGGGGTATTTCTCGGCGTAGGTCTTAAAGGCGGTGTACTCATCGTCAAAAAGCTGTACCCAGCTGTGCGCCATTGTGCCTGATGCCGCCACGCCGAAATCCTTTGCGGTAAGTAAGCAGGATGTACCCGCGCAGCCGCCTATTATAGCCGCGCGCGCGCCGTAATAAGCCGCGCCGTAGCCGTGCGCCCTGCGCGCGCCGAATTCCATAACGGGTCTGCCGTTTGCCGCCCTTACTATGCGGTTAGCCTTGGTCGCTATAAGCGACTGGTGGTTTATTGTAAGCAGCAGCATAGTTTCTAACATCAGCGCCTGCATTGCGGGTCCTCTTACGGTAACAATAGGCTCATGCGGGAAAATAACCGTGCCCTCGGGCACCGCCCAGACATCGCAGGTGAATTTGAAATTCTTTAAATAATCTATAAACTCATCCGAGAACAAATGCAGATTTTTAAGGTACTCAATATCGTCCTCTTCAAATCTTAAATTGTTCATATACTCTATAAGCTGCTCAAGCCCCGCCATAATGGCGTAGCCGCCGTCGTCCGGCACGCGGCGGAAGAACATATCGAAATACGTCACGGTATCGCGCATATCACTTGTAAAAATACCGTTCGCCATGGTCAGCTCGTAAAGGTCCATTATCATTGTAAGGTTTTTTTCGGTCATATTCATTTTGAAAGCGCCTTTCTTTACATTTTCTCGGGAGCGCTTATTTTCATAAGCGTGAGAACATTTTTAATAACCGTGGCTGTATCCGCGCAGAGGGTCAGCCTTGCCTGCATAAGCGGCTCTTCAATTCCCTTAACGCGGCAGGCGGCGTAGAACTTATGGAATTTGGTAGCAAGCTCCATAACGTAGTGCGTAATTCTTGCGGGGTCGTAGGTTTTAGCCGACGTTATAATTTCATCTGTCAGCGCCGCTATATGGAGGGTAAGCTCGCGTTCCTCGGGGGTGTTAAGCGCTCTAAGCTCCTCGGCGGTGCACTCGCGGCGGGTTATGCCCTCTGCCGCCAAATTGCGGAAAATGCTGCAAATGCGCGCGTAGGCGTACTGCACATAGTAAACGGGGTTTGAATTTGACTCGTTTACCGCTAAATCCAAATCAAAATCAAAGTGACTGTTCGGCTCGCGCAGGTTAAAGAAGAACCGCGCCGCGTCAATCGGCACTTCGTCAAGCAGCGTTACAAGGGTTATCGCCTTGCCCGAGCGCTTTGAAGCCTTTATAACCTCGCCGTCGCGCACTAAGCGCACCATCTGCATAAGTACCGCGTCAAGGCGGGTAGCGTCCACCCCAAGTGCGGTAAGCGCGGCTTTAAGGCGCGGCACATAGCCGTGGTGGTCTGCGCCCAAAATATCAATGGCGCGGTCGAATTTTCTTATTTCAAGCTTGTTATAGTGGTAGGCAATATCCGGCACAACATAGGTCGGTACGCCGTTTGCGCGCACCAGCACAAAGTCCTTATCGCAGCCGAAATCGGTAGCCTTAAACCACAGCGCGTCCTCTGACATATAGGTGTGACCGCTGTTTTTAAGCAGCTCTATAATGCGCGCGGTCTCGCCGTTTGCGTGCAGACTGCTCTCTTTAAACCATGTATTATAATGTATACGGTATTTCGCAAGGTCGTCTTTAAGCCCCTGAATATTCTTCGGCAGCGCAAAATCCACCAACGCTTTGCGGCGCTCTTCTTCCGATTTTTTCATAAAGCTGTCGCCGTGTATTTCGGCAAACGCCTTTGCGTGATTTATTATATCCTCGCCGTGGTATGAGTCCTCGGGCATTTCAACGCCCTCTTCAAAAAGCTGACGGTAGCGTAAATCAAGCGACAGCCCGAATTTATTTATCTGGTTGCCCGCGTCGTTAATGTAAAACTCGCGCTCGGTGTAGTAACCCGCCGCCTCTAAAACCGAGGCTAAGCAGTCGCCCAAGGCGCCGCCGCGCGCGTTGCCTATGTGCATAGGTCCGGTGGGGTTTGCCGAAACAAACTCCACAAGTATTTTTTTACCCTTGCCGTAGTCGCTCTTGCCGTAATCCACGCCCTTTTTATCAACATCGGTCAGAATATCGGCATAAAACATATCGGATAAAAAGAAGTTTATAAACCCGGGTCCCGCTATTTCGCACCTATCTACATAAGTGCCCTCAAAGCTCATATGCGCGCAAAGTTTTTCGGCAACGGCGCGCGGCGCGCTCTTAAAAAGCCTTGCCCACACCATTGCGGCGTTTGCGGCGTAGTCGCCGTGGCTTCTGTCCGCCGGGGCGGATACCGAAAATTCGGTAAGCTCCGCCTTTTCAAGCGAGCCGTCCGCCATTGCGGCGTTTGCGGCGGCTGTAATGCAGCCGTTTATTTGTTCCTTTGCCTCAGCTACTAAAATCGACATTATTTTTTAACCTCTCTGACTGTTATTTTAACCGTGTTACGGCTTATAAAATTCAAATTCTGATCTATTGTGTATTTCAGCGAAAGGCTGCCGCCGTTCTTTTTCAAATTATGCTCTACCTTTTCACCGAATATACCTATAAGCATTTCGCCCGCCGGCGTGTTGTAATAGCAAACGCTGCGCTTGCCGTTTTCCACTATCAGGCGGCTGTCTATCGCGCCGCTGCGCTGCAATATCACCGAATTATCGGGCTTTATATAAAGGCTGGTTTTAACATTATCTATCCCTATCATTTCGCTTTCATCGTAGGTTATGTAAAACCCGCCGTTTTTCTCGCCAAAGCGCCCGTCCGTAGTAAGCTCAATAACATCCTCTTCATTCTCAGCGCCTTGCGTTCCTTTAATATTTATCAAAACATCCTTTAACATAAACTGTTCAAATCCACCTGTTCAACCTTTCGGTCGTCTATTTCCTCACCCAAAAGCACCGAAGCGGTTTTCTTGAAAGAACCCGGCTTATCGGTAACAAAAAATCGGTGCGTTCCGTTTTCCTCGGTTTCGTTTGCCGCGCCCGCTTTTTTAAGATAGCTTTCCACCGCCTGCGCCACCGCAACGCCGGGGTTTATAAGCGTAACGCCCGCGCCCATAAAGTTTCTTACGGCACTTTCAAGCACCGGGTAGTGGGTGCAGCCGAGTATCAGCGTGTCTACCCCCGCCGCCTTTACAGGCTCAAGGTAGCGGGCAACCGTTCCCTTTACCACCTCGTCATCGGGCGAAAACCAGCCCTCCTCTACAAGCGGCACAAAAAGCGGGCAGCTGCACGCGATTATTTCCGCGTCAGGCTTTAATTTAAGTATTTCCCTTTTGTGGCTGCCGCTGTTCACGGTAGCCGGCGTGCCTATAACCCCTATTTTGCCGTTTTTCGTAGCTGCCGCCGCTGTCGCCGCCGCGTAGGTCACCATTTCAAAAAAAGGCACGGGAAGTTTCTTCGCACTGTCCGCCGCAACGGATGATACCGTTCCGCAGGCGGCTACTATGAGTTTTACGTTGTGCCGCAGTAAAAAGTTTTCGTCTTCCGCCGCGTATTTTCTTATAGTCTCGCGGCTGCGGTTGCCGTAAGGCACCCTCGCGGTATCGCCAAAGTAGGTAATATCCTCGTGCGGCAGTTCCCGTATAAGCTCCCGCGCCACGGTAAGCCCGCCGAGACCCGAATCGAAGACCCCTATTGCACGACCGTCCGCCATGCAATCAACCCCTTATTTCATATTCCAGTTTATAATAACACATTTTGCGCTCCGCCGCAACTGTTAATATTTATATAATGTTATCTTAATTACAATGACTGCCGCTGAGGGCAAATTGCAATAACAAGCGTAACAAAATTAAAAAGGCTATTGACAAAATTAATACTTCGTGATATGATGTATAACGTTAAGGGAGGTATTGTATGGATATTCAATTAAAGCGGGGGCTTTTGGACGTCTGCGTTTTAGCGGCCATAAAGAGCGAGGACTCATACGGCTATAAGATAATAAAAGACATGAAGCCGTATATTGAGCTTTCCGAATCTACCCTGTATACTATTCTGAAACGTCTTGAAACAGCCGATATGCTGACCGTCCGCACTGCGGAACACGGCGGCAGACTCAGGAAATATTACCATATTACCGAAGCGGGGCTCAGGCGCATTAATGAGTTTAAGGACGAGTGGAAAGAAATTTTAGCAATTTATAAATTTGTAACCAAGGAGGATGACGGCAATGAATAAATCGGAATTTCTCGGCGCTCTGCGGAAAGGTCTGCACGGATTGCCGCAGGATGATATTGAGGAGCGTTTGGCATTTTACGGCGAAATGATTGACGACAGAACAGAAGATGGGCTTTCGGAAGAGGAGGCGGTTTCGGCAGTCGGCGATGTTAATGGAATTGTAGCCCAAACGGTAGCTGACACTCCCCTTGCAAAAATCGCCAAAGAGAGAATAAGACCCAAAAGACGGCTGAAAGCGTGGGAAATCGTGCTCATAGCGCTCGGCTCACCGATATGGCTTTCGTTAGCAATTGCCGCAGCCTCCGTAATTTTTGCAGTTTACATTTCGCTGTGGGCGGTAATCGTTTCTTTGTGGGCGGTTTTTGTATCGCTTGCGGTTTGTGCCGTGGTCAGCGTGCCGACGTGTATTTTTTTCATTGCGGGCGGCAGCGGTGCGCAGGGTTTGGTCACGCTCTCGGCAGGACTTGTTTGCGCGGGATTCTCAATCCTTATGTTTTGCGGCTGTAAGGAAGTAACGAAAGGCATTTTAATACTTACAAAGAAATTTGCGGTATGTATAAAGAATTGCTTTATAGGAAAGGAGACAGCATGATGAAAAAGTCAACAAAAGCATGGCTTATAACCGCGGCTTCGCTTATACTTATAGGCTGTATTCTTTTTGCGGGCGTTATGTCAACGCTCGGGTGGGATTTTGCAAAACTTTCAACGGTCAGGTTTGAAACGAATACGCATGATGTAACCGAGCCGTTCGGTAATATATCTTTGGTAACCGATACCGCGAATATTGTATTCGCCCTTTCGAATGACGGAAAATGCAGTGTGGAATGTTATGAGGAAGAGAACGCAAAGCACTCAGTCACCGTTGAAAACGGCACGCTTACCGTTAAAGTAAACGAACAAAAATCCCTTTACGATTATATCGGTTTTTACTTCGGCTCTCCCAAAATAACGGTTTATTTGCCGAATACGGAATATAGCACGCTTTCAGTTAAAGACGGCACGGGTAATGTTGAAATACCGAGAGGTTTTACGTTTGAAAGCGCCGATATTTCTTTGAGCACGGGCGATGTTGATTTTTCAGCCGCCGCGCGTAAGGAAGTCAAAATCAAAACAAGCACGGGGAATATCAGTGCCAAGGATACATCCGCAGGCGACCTTGACCTTGCGGTTGCTACGGGCAAAATTACGGTTTCGGGCGTTACCTGCACAGGCGATATTACCGTAGGCGTATCAACCGGGGAGACAGATTTAGCCGATGTTTCCTGCAAAAACATTATATCGGACGGAACTACGGGAAGAATATTCCTGAATCGCGTGATTGCCGAAAATAAACTCTCAATTAAAAGGAGCACGGGCAATGTGAAATTCAAGGGCTGCGACGCTGCCGAGCTGTATGTAAAAACAAGCACCGGCGATGTAACGGGCAGCCTGCTTACGGATAAGGTGTTTATTACCGAGACGGGTACAGGCAGAATTGACGTTCCTGAAACGTCGGTCGGCGGCAGATGTGAAATCAAGACAGATACCGGCGATATTGAAATAAAAATCAACTGAATATCCGAAAAAACAGCAGGGGCAAGCCGTAAGGCTTGCCCCACTGAAATATCAAAATCTCATTATAATAAATTTCAAATTTTTCCGGTCGAGCCGAATCCGCCCGCACCGCGCACGGTATCGGAAAGCTCGTCTGCCTCTGTAAATTCAACCCTTAAAAACGGGGTTATAACAAGCTGCGCTATTCTTTCGCCGTCGGCAATTTCTTGGGTCTGCCCCGAGTGATTATGGAGTGATACCATAATTTCGCCGCGGTAGTCGCTGTCAATAACGCCGACCTTATTTGCGGGCGCTAAGCCGCGCTTTGTGGCTATGCCGCTGCGGGCATATATAAGCCCCGCGTAGCCCTCGGGAATTTCAACCGCAAAGCCGGTGTGAATCATTACCGTTTCGCCCGGCGCAATGCTTACGGTCTCACCGTGGGTCAGGGCGTAAATATCCGCTCCCGCGGCTGAAAGCGAGCCGTAGGTGGGGGCGTGCGCGTTTTTATCAAGCTTTTTAAAATTTACTTTCATTTTTATCATTCCTTATGTTTATTCGTAAATATTTCCGCTGCCGACCGCTCTTTCCCAAACGCCGTCAAGCCAAACAATTTCGCCTTTTTTAAGTGTTTTTTGAACGTCTATTATGCGCTGATTCGAAGAACCGCGGAATATAAGCGCCGGGCTTTTCTTTTCTTCTATAAATCTGCCGTCCACCAAAACGTCTATATATTTGAGCATTTCCATAGATTCGGGGTCGCTTAATTTTTCAAATTCAAAACCCGTATAGCACCATATGGTTTTTTCAGGGAATTTTTCTTTTACTTTTTTTAAAAATCCGGCAAGCACCGATTTGTTTTCCGGCTCAAACGGCTCGCCGCCCAAAAGCGACAGTCCGGTTATATAGTCGGCTGAAAGCGCGGTCAGTATTTCCTGCTCGGTATTCTCTGTAAAGGGTTTGCCGTAGGAAAAATCCCACGCCTCTTTATTAAAGCAGTTTTTGCACCTGTGGCGGCAACCGCTCACAAAAAGAGAAACGCGGACGCCCGGACCGTTTGCAATATCAAATTTTTTAAGCGCCGCGTAATTCATTATAAAACCCCTGTGACAGTATTAAGGGACGGTGCAAAGCACCGCCCTTTTTTAATTTGAATTGAAAATTAAAGATGTAAAACTCTTTCCTTAATTTCCTGTGTTCTGCCCTGATTCCAGAACTGTGTGCCGATATATCCGCAGGTTCTGCGGGCAACGTTCATTTTGTCCTGGTCGGTATTGCCGCAATTCGGGCATTTCCAAACCAGCTTGCCGTCGTCGTTTTCGCTTATTTCAATCTCGCCGTCATACCCGCAAACCTGGCAATAGTCGCTCTTTGTGTTAAGCTCGGCATACATTATATTATCGTAAATAAACTTCATAACCGCTATTACCGCGTCGATATTGTTCTGCATATCCGGCACCTCTACATAAGAGATAGCGCCGCCGGGAGAAAGTGCCTGGAACTTTGCCTCAAGCGCCAGCTTATCAAACGCGTCAATATTCTCGGTAACGTGAACGTGGTAGCTGTTGGTTATATAGTTTTTATCGGTAACGCCCTTTATTATGCCGAAACGCTTTTGCAGACATTTTGCAAACTTATATGTAGTGCTCTCAAGCGGCGTGCCGTAAAGCGAGTAATCAATATTTTCAGCCTCTTTCCACTTTGCTGTGTACTCGTTGAGCTTTTTCATTATTTCAAGTCCGAATTCCTCGCCCTCGGGTTCGGTAAGCTTTTTACCTATCATGCTGTAAACACATTCCCACAGCCCCGCATAACCGAGAGACAGCGTAGAATAGCCGCCGTGGAGATATTTATCGATAGTCTCGCCCTTTTTAAGGCGCAAAAGCGCGCCGTATTGCCAAAGGATAGGCGCCGCGTCCGATACGGTGCCGGTAAGTCTTTCATGACGCGCCTGCAACGCCCTGTGGCATAATTGCATACGCTCATCAAATATCTTCCAGAATTTATCCATATCGCCCTGAGCCGAAAGACCTATATCAACCAAATTTACGGTGACAACGCCCTGGTTGAAACGCCCGTAATACTTAGGCTTGCCGTTTTCATCCACATAAGGGGTTAAAAAGCTGCGGCAGCCCATGCAGGTGTAGCAGTGACCCTCGCCGTTTTTATCGATCTTGTTTTTAAGCATAACCTTTTCGGAAATGTAGTCGGGCACCATACGCTTTGCGGTGCACTTTGCCGAAAGCTTTGTTAAGTACCAGTACTCGCCGTCCTCGGTTATGTTGTCATCCTCAAGCACATAAATAAGCTTGGGGAAAGCCGGCGTTATCCACACGCCTTTTTCGTTTTTAACACCCTGATAGCGCTGCTTTAAAACTTCCTCTATAATAAGCGCCAAATCGCGCTTTTCCTGCTCGTTTTTTGCCTCGTTCAGGTACATAAATACCGTAACAAACGGCGCCTGACCGTTGGTAGTCATAAGCGTAACCACTTGATACTGAATCATCTGTACGCCCTTGCTTACCTCGTTAAGCAGGCGCTTTTCGGTTATTTCGCGCGCCTTTTCGGGGGAAATATCCGTTCCCGCCTCGCGGAATTCTTCTAAAACCTCGGTATATATTTTTTTGCGGCTTATATCAACAAAGGGGGCTAAGTGCGCCAGGCTTATGCTCTGCCCGCCGTACTGACAGGAAGCCACCTGCGCTATAATCTGCGTTGCAATATTGCAGGCGGTGGAAAAGCTGTGCGGCTTTTCAATTAAGGTGCCGCTTATAACAGTGCCGTTTTGCAGCATATCCTCAAGGTTTACAAGGTCGCAGTTATGCATATGCTGGGCGAAATAGTCTGCGTCGTGAAAATGGATTATTCCCTGCTCGTGCGCTTCTACTATATCGTTATCAAGCAAAAGCCTTTTGGTAATATCCTTACTTACCTCGCCCGCCATATAGTCGCGCTGAACGCTGTTTACAGTGGGGTTTTTATTTGAATTTTCCTGCTTTACTTCCTCATTGTTACATTCAATAAGGCTTAAAATCTGCTCGTCGGTAGTATTCGCCTTTCTTACAAGCGCGCGCTGATAACGGTAGGTTATGTATCTGCGTGCAACGTCAAAGGCGCGCTGGTTCATAATCTGGTCCTCTACCATATCCTGTATTTCTTCAACGCTTAAAGAACGGTTGACATTTGCGGCCGCGCTTTCAACGTCTTCGGCTATGCGCTTTATCTGAATATCCGACATACGCTCGCTCGGAACTACGCTTTCATTGGCTTTTTTTACCGCAATTTCAATCTTTTTGGGGTCAAAATCGACTTCCGCTCCGCTTCTTTTAATGATTTTCATTCAAACATCCCCTTGTAGCCGCAAACTGAAAAAGCGGCGTTCTCATACCATATCTTGTTAGTGCGAATATTATTATACCACAAAATCATGAAATTGCAATAGTCATTTTCAACAATGTTTAAAATTTTTTTCGGTTAAACAAAAAAAATAATGCTTGACTATTTTATAATATGGGTTTATAATAATGAATTACTAATGATGATGGGGGATTGTGCGCCTATTTTGCCGGAACGCAATTTTTTACGGCGCCGAAACCCGTTGTAAATGCTTGCTCTTGCGGCTTTGCCGCCGCAAAATATACGGAGGAGTGATTGTAAACCTATGGAGCCGACTTCAATGGTAAAACCGGTACGGTTGGGTAATAACGATCGAATGACCTTTTCTAAGATCAACGAAGTTATCGATATGCCTAATCTCATTGAAATTCAGAAGGATTCGTACAAATGGTTTGTTGAGGAGGGTCTGAAAGAAGTATTCAGGGATATGTCCGATATAACGGATTACAGCGGAAACCTGAGACTCAGCTTTGTTGACTACCGCCTTGACGATACTCCGAAATACGATGTTACCGAGTGCAAAGCGCGCGATACGACATATGCCGCGCCGCTGCGCGTTACCGCGCACCTTGTAAACAGCGAGACAGGGGAAATTAAGGAAAGCGAAGTTTCCATGGGCGATTTCCCGCTTATGACCGAATCCGGCACGTTTGTAATAAACGGTGCCGAACGCGCCATTGTTTCCCAGCTTGTGCGCTCACCGGGCGTTTATTTCGCAGAGAAAACCGACGAAAAGACCGGTAAACGGCTTTTTTCCTCCACTATAATTCCTAACCGCGGCGCGTGGCTTGAATACGAAACGTCACCTAACGACGTGCTTTATGTCCGTATTGATAAAAACCGTAAGCTGCCCATTACTACATTTATACGTGCGCTCGGCATCGGTACAAACGATCAGATAAGGGCGCTTTTAGGTGAGGACGAGCGTCTTGCCGCCACCTTAGAGGCGGACGATACCAAATCGGTTGAGGACGCGCTTGTAGAGGTATATAAGAAGTTAAGGCCGAGCGAGCCTGTTACCATTGAGGGTGCCAAGGCTTATCTCGATCAGCTTTTCTTTGACGCGCACAGATATGATATTTCCCGCGTGGGCCGCTATAAATACAATAAAAAACTGGCAATCGGCGCGAGAATCCGCGGCGCCGTGCTTTCACGCCCCGTGGCAGACCCCATGACAGGTGAAATTCTTGCCGAGGCGGATGTTACCGTCAGCCGCGAGCTTGCCGATACAATCGAGCGCAAGGGCGTAAAGGAAGCCTATATAAACGTTATGGATTTTGAGGGCAACGTTACCGAGGTAAAGGTGCTTTCAAACGGTATGGTAAGGCTTTGCGATTTCACCGATTTCACTGCGGAAGAGTTAGCCGAGCTTGACGAGCTGGGAATTAACGAGAATGTTTCCTTTGAGGCGCTTAAAAAGCTGCTTGAGGAAACAAACGGCAAGGAAGAGCTGCGCGAGGCTGTTCTGGCTAACGCCGATAACCTTATTCCCAAGCATATAACGTGCGATGATATTTTCGCTTCCGTCAACTATTTCCTGGGGCTGCCGCACAACGTGGGCAATGTGGACGATATAGACCACTTAGGCAACCGCCGTATACGTTCGGTAGGCGAGCTTTTGCAGAACCAGTTCCGTATAGGTATTTCCCGCATGGAGCGCGTTGTCCGTGAAAAAATGACCCTGCAGGCGCAGGACCCCGACAGCATTACCCCCCAGTCGCTTATAAATATACGTCCTGTTGTGGCGGCTATAAAGGAATTCTTCGGTTCTTCCCCGCTTTCGCAGTTTATGGATCAGACCAACCCGCTCTCGGAGCTTACGCATAAGCGCCGTCTGTCGGCACTGGGCCCCGGCGGACTTTCCCGCGACCGCGCGTCGTTTGAGGTGCGCGACGTTCACTACACCCATTACGGCCGCATGTGCCCGATAGAGACGCCTGAAGGACCTAACATCGGTCTTATCTCTTATCTTGCAACATTCGCAAAAATCAATAAATACGGCTTTATTGAAACCCCGTTCCGCAAGGTTGATAAGGAAAACGGCAGGGTTCTTGACGAGGTTCGCTACATGACCGCCGACGAAGAGGACGAGTATGTTGTAGCGCAGGCGAACGAGCCGCTTGACGAAAACGGTTACTTTATAAAGAAAAAGGTTAACGCGCGTTACCGCGACGGTTTCCGCGAGGTTGAAATTACCCGCGCGGATTATATGGACGTTTCGCCGAAAATGGTAGTTTCGGTTGCAACGGCTATGATTCCGTTCCTTGAAAACGACGATACCAACCGCGCGCTCATGGGCTCGAACATGCAGAAGCAGGCAGTGCCGCTTTTACGCCCCGAAAACCCGATAGTCGCAACCGGTATGGAATACAAGGCGGCGGTAGACTCGGGCGTAGTGGTGCTTGCAAAGCGCGACGGCGAGGTTACCTATGTAAGCGCGGATTACATTAAGATTCGCGCGACAAACGGCGAAATTGACGAATATAAGCTTATAAAGTTCCTGCGTTCAAACCACGGCACCTGTATAAACCAGCGCCCGATAGTAGCAGTCGGTCAAAAGGTTAAGGAGCACGAGGTTATTGCCGACGGCCCGGCCACGAGCAACGGCGAAATATCCCTCGGCAGAAACGCCCTTATAGGCTTTATGACATGGGAAGGCTACAACTACGAGGACGCGGTTCTTATAAACGAGCGTTTGGTGCGCGACGATGTTTATACCTCTATTCACATAGAGGAATACGAGCTTGAAGCGCGCGATACAAAGCTCGGACCCGAGGAAATAACAAGGGATATACCGAACGTAGGCGAAGACGCGCTCAAAGACCTTGACGACCGCGGCATTATCCGCGTTGGCGCAGAGGTTACCGCGGGCGATATACTTGTAGGTAAGGTAACGCCCAAGGGCGAAACCGAGCTTACCGCCGAGGAAAGACTGCTCCGCGCAATATTCGGCGAAAAGGCGCGCGAGGTAAGGGATACCTCCCTCCGCGTTCCGCACGGCGAATATGGCACTATAGTTGACGTTAAGGTATTTACAAGAGAAAATTCGGCTGAATTAAGCCCCGGCGTAAACGTTGTTGTTCGTTGCTATATAGCGCAGAAGCGTAAGATTTCGGTCGGTGATAAAATGGCGGGACGTCACGGTAACAAGGGCGTTGTATCCCGTATTCTTCCGAGTGAGGATATGCCTTTCCTGCCGGACGGCACCCCGCTTGATATAGTTCTGAACCCGTTGGGCGTTCCTTCCCGAATGAACATCGGTCAGGTGCTTGAGGTTCACTTAGGCTACGCCGCGCGTGCGCTCGGCTGGAACATCTGCACGCCTGTATTTGACGGCGCGCATGAGGACGACATACGCAAGTGCTTCGCAATGGCGGAGGAATTTACCAAGTCCGACGATTATGAATATAAGAACAGTGCAAAACTTGACTTCTCGCGTATTCCGCTTACGGCTGACGCTAAGACCCAGCTTTATGACGGACGTACGGGCGAACCGTTTGATAACCTTGTAACCGTAGGTTATATGTACTACCTCAAGCTGCATCACCTGGTTGACGATAAGATTCACGCGCGTTCCACCGGTCCGTACTCCCTCGTTACTCAGCAGCCGCTCGGCGGTAAGGCTCAGTTCGGCGGTCAGCGTTTCGGAGAAATGGAAGTTTGGGCGCTTGAAGCTTACGGCGCGGCTTACACCCTGCAGGAAATACTCACCGTTAAGTCGGATGACGTTGTGGGTCGTGTTAAGACCTATGAGTCAATCGTTAAGGGTCAGAACATTCCGAAACCGGGCGTGCCCGAGTCGTTTAAGGTTCTTATTAAGGAATTGCAGTCCCTGGGTCTTGACGTTAAGGTGCTCGACCGCAATAACGAAGAAATCGACCTGAAGCAGAGCTTTGAGGACGACGATATAGGCCTCGGAACACCGGCAATCCCCGAAAACGAGGATGTTGACTTTGACGGTCACTCGGTTGCCGACGATTTAACCGGATTCGGGCTTGAAGACGAAAACGGCGACGCGATAGCCGAGGACGAATATGACGAATTCGCATCAGACGGCGAATTTGACGACGAAAATTAAACGGAGGGGCAGATATGGCAGAAATTGAATTTGAATCAATAAAAATAGGACTTGCGTCTCCCGAACAGATAAGAAGCTGGTCGCACGGTGAGGTTACAAAGCCCGAGACCATTAACTACCGCACCCTAAAGCCGGAGCAGGGCGGACTTTTCTGCGAACGCATTTTCGGGCCGCAAAAGGACTGGGAGTGCCACTGCGGAAAGTACAAGCGCATACGCTATAAGGGCAAGGTCTGCGAGCGCTGCGGCGTTGAAGTAACCCGCGCAAAGGTTCGCCGCGAGCGCATGGGCTCAATTGAGCTTGCAGCCCCGGTTTCGCACATCTGGTATTTCAAGACTATTCCCTCAAGAATGGGTCTTGTGCTTGATATTACCCCCAAAGCGCTTGAGCAGGTGCTCTATTTCTCACAGTATATAGTTACCGACCCCGGTACTACCCCGCTTGAGAAAAAGCAGCTTTTAAACGAAAAGCAGTACCGCGATATGCGCGAAAAGTATGAAAACGACTTTGAGGCGGGCATGGGCGCAGAGTCTATTAAAAAACTGCTCTGCGAAATTGACCTTGATAAAACCTGCGACGAATTGCGCGCAGAGCTTGAAAACGCAACGGGACAGAAAAGTATACGCATTTTAAAGCGCCTTGAGGTTCTTGAAGCATTCAGGCAGTCGGGCAACCGCCCCGAGTGGATGATACTTGACGTTATTCCGGTAATTCCGCCCGATTTGCGCCCGATGGTGCAGCTGGACGGCGGCCGTTTTGCAACAAGCGACTTAAACGACCTTTACAGACGTGTTATTAACCGTAATAACCGCTTAAAGAGACTTCTTGAACTGAACGCGCCGGATATAATCGTCCGCAATGAAAAGCGCATGCTTCAGGAGGCGGTTGACGCCCTTATAGATAACGGCAGACGCGGCAAGCCCGTAACCGGCCCCAACAACCGCGCGCTTAAATCCCTTTCGGATATGCTGAAAGGTAAACAGGGACGTTTCCGTCAGAACCTGCTGGGTAAACGTGTTGACTATTCGGGACGTTCGGTTATAGTTGTAGGTCCTGAGCTTAAAATGTACCAGTGCGGCGTTCCGAAAGAAATGGCGTTGGAGCTTTTCAAGCCCTTTGTTATGAAACGCCTTGTTGAAACAAAGGCTGTTACAAATATTAAGTCGGCAAGAAAAATGGTAGAGCGTGCCTCCACCGAAATTTGGGACGCGCTTGAAATGGTTATTAAGGAGCACCCCGTGCTGCTCAACCGCGCGCCGACTCTTCACAGACTCGGTATTCAGGCATTTGAGCCGGTACTGGTTGAGGGTAAGGCGTTAAAGCTGCACCCGCTTGTTTGTACGGCATACAACGCCGACTTTGACGGCGACCAGATGGCTATTCATATTCCGCTGTCGGCAGAGGCTCAGGCAGAGGCTCGTTTCCTTATGCTTGCGGCAAACAACCTCTTAAAGCCGTCCGACGGTAAGCCTGTTACCGTTCCTACGCAGGATATGGTACTCGGTTCTTACTACCTCACCCTTGTTAAGTCCGATGAAAAGGGCGCAAACAAGATATTCAGGGATAAAAACGAGGCTATAATGGCTTATAACGACGGTATTGTGGGTCTTCACGCGCCTATCAGAGTGCGCATGACCAACGATAAGGGCGAGCACGGCCTTGTTTGGTGCACCGTCGGCTTTATAATTTTCAATGAGTCAATTCCGCAGGATTTAGGCTTTGTTGACAGAACCGACCCCAAGCACGCGCTTGACCTTGAATGGACCTACACCGTTAAAAATCCCGATACCAACGTTATTGAGAGCAACGACGATATTATTCAGAACAAGGTCGGCAAAAAGCAGCTCGGTAAAATTATTGACCGCTGCATTACAATGCACGGAACAAGCGAATCCGCTATAGTTCTTGATAATATCAAGGCGACCGGCTTTAAGTACTCCACCAAGGGCGCTATTACCGTTGCGGTTATCGACGCGGTAATCCCGCCGGCGAAAAAGGAAATACTTGCAGGCGCCGAATCTCAGATTGATTTGGTAACCCGCGATTACAGGCGCGGTCTTATAAGCAACGACGAGCGCAGCCGCCATGTTATTGAAATATGGAACAAGGCGACAGAGGACGTTGCCGACGCGCTGAAGGGTAACCTTGATGAATTCAACCCGATATTCATGATGGCTGACTCCGGCGCGCGCGGATCCATGAGCCAGATAAGACAGCTTGCGGGTATGCGCGGACTTATTGCGAACACGGCAGGTAAGGTTATTGAGGTACCTATCCGCGCTAACTACCGCGAGGGTCTTAACGTACTTGAATACTTCATTTCTTCGCGCGGTGCGCGTAAAGGACTTGCCGATACCGCCTTGCGTACTGCCGACTCGGGTTATCTTACCCGCCGTCTGGTTGACGTTGCGCAGGATGTTATCGTCCGTGAGGACGACTGCGGCACCGAAGAAGGCCTTACCGTATTCGATATTAAGGACGGCAACCACATTCTTGAACCGCTCGCAGAACGTCTTGAGGGCAGATACCTGCTCCATGATGCAGTTGACCCGAATACCGGCGAGGTTATCTGGTCGCATGAGGATATGGTTACGGGCGAGGGCGCCAAGAAAATTGTTGACGCCGGAATTACAAGCATCGAAATCCGCTCGGTGCTCACCTGCCACAGCCACCACGGCGTGTGCAAAAAGTGCTACGGGCGCAACCTTGCAACCAGCAAGCCTGTCACCACGGGCGAGGCTGTCGGCATAGTTGCGGCGCAGTCCATAGGCGAGCCGGGCACACAGCTTACCATGCGTACCTTCCATACGGGCGGTATTGCAAGCACGGAGGATATTACACAGGGTCTTCCGCGTGTTGAGGAGCTGTTCGAGGCACGCAGACCGAAGCGCTGCGCACTTATTGCTAAAATGGACGGTACTGTTCGCATTGCCGAGGAAAAGAAGAGCAATGTAATTATAATCACCAACGATGAGCTTAAAACCGAGGAAAAGGTTACTATTCCTTACGGTATTCGCTGCCTTGTTAAGGACGGCGACGAGGTTAAGGCGGGCGATATGCTGATACCGGGCGCTAAATATCCGCAGGATATTCTTGAGGCGCAGGGACCCGAGGCTGTAGAGGAATATATCATAGCCGAAATTCAGAATGCATACCGCACACAGGGTGTTGATATTAACGATAAGCACATTGAGGTTATAGTCCGTCAGATGATGCGCAAGCTGCGCGTTACCGACCCCGGCTCAACCGACCTGCTGCAGAATGTAAGCTACGAGTACAAGGAAATTTCCGAGGCAAACGCCGCTGTTCAGGCGCGTATTGACGCGGGCGAAGAGGGGCTTACAAAGGCAACCTACCGCGCAACGCTGCTCGGTATTACAAAGGCTTCCTTGGCTACCGAATCGTTCTTGTCGGCAGCGTCTTTCCAGGAGACCACACGCGTTCTTACCGAGGCCGCCATTAAGGGCAAGGTTGACCCGCTGTTCGGTCTTAAGGAAAATGTTATTATCGGTAAACTTGTTCCGGCAGGAACGGGCATGCGCTGCGCGGAAATTAATC
>CAJJPG010000012.1 GCA_905193585.1 uncultured Oscillospiraceae bacterium | reverse complement strand
CGTGTACATATTTGTCTACTCCTTTTGGAGTCCAAGAATATGTCCGCACCCCCGACTCAGGAAAAATTCGCTTTTTCATAGATAATACCTCGCTTTATTTTTCTATAAACTCCAAAATATCGTTCATAACATCCTGTCTGCAAATATCGTTGTGTATTTCGTGGCGGCAGTTTTCATAAAGTTTTATCGTAACGTCCTCCATACCTGCGGATTTAAGCCTTTTATAAACCGTTTTAACACCATTGCCGTAATTTCCAACTGGGTCATGCGTGCCCGAAATTAAAAGCACGGGCAGATTTTTACGCATATTTTTAAACCAGGCGCCGCGGTTGCTGAGCATAT
Source organism: uncultured Oscillospiraceae bacterium (assembly GCA_905193585.1). Classification (GTDB taxonomy): domain Bacteria; phylum Bacillota; class Clostridia; order Oscillospirales; family Acutalibacteraceae; genus UBA737. Next base: position 26,122 of record CAJJPG010000012.1, on the reverse strand, counting down.
TCAGCTTTACAAGGTCGTGCATGGCAGACACCGTGAATTTAAAGGTGCAGTATTCGTCAGCCGCATATTTTGCGGTAACCTCGCGGTCGGAGGTGACCCAATCGTACTCGCTTTCCCCCTCAAAGCGCTTGTTATATGCGCCGAAAGCGATATTGTTTATAAGCTTAGAGCGGTGCTTTTCCCCGCAAAACAGCTGCATTATGTCGGTCAGCAGCAGCCCGAAGGGTGCTGCGGCGTTGGGTCCGCCTGTTCCGCAAATTATGAATTTCTCAATTCCGTCGCCGTAATTTTCGGCGGCTATACGGGAAATAAACGAGCCCATTGAGTGCCCCATAAGGTAAAGCGGTTTATCGGGGAACATTTTCCGCACCGCGTCCTCAAAGGCTTTAACGTCGTTTACAAGGTATTTCCAGCCGTTGCGGTGGGCTATAAAGCCGAGTTCATCCTTATTTTTTGCCGTTTCGCCGTGACCTAAATTATCATAGCCGCAGCAAACATAGCCCTTTTCAGCCAAAAATGCGAAAATATGGTCATAGCGCGCTATATATTCGCACATACCGTGAACAATGTGGAAAATGCCCTTAATTTCGCCCTCGGGTATATAAATTCTGCCTTTAAGCATGTGAATGTTATCGGTGCCGGGCACTTCTATTGCTTTAAGCTCGTAATGCATAGGTTTTCCTCCTTTAAAAGGCTTTGGTGCTGCGCACGGCGCGTTTCCAGCCGTCAGTCAGTGCTTCGCGGCGCTTTGCGGTAATTGCGGGTTTAAACTCGGTCTGATTATCGGGCAGGCGAAGTATCTCGTTTTTATTCTTCCAAAAGCCCACGGCAAGCCCCGCAAGATATGCCGCCCCTGCGGCGGTAGCCTCGGTCTGCGCGGGTCTTATAACCCCGACTCCCGAAATATCCGCCTGGAACTGCATTAAAAAGTTATTTGCGGCGGCTCCGCCGTCCGCTCTTATGTGATTTATAGGCAGCCCCGTATCCGCTTTAAGTGCGGTTATAAGGTCGTTGGTCTGGTAGGCTATGGCTTCAAGGCAAGCCCTTATTATGTGGTTTTTGCCGCTGCCGCGCGTAAGCCCGCAAATTGTTCCGCGGGCGTACATATCCCAATAAGGCGCGCCCAGCCCCGCAAAGGCGGGAACAATGTAAACCCCCGCTGAATCGGGAACGGAAAGCGCCGCTTTTTCGCTTTCGGCGGCGGTAGTTATAAGCCCCAATTCATCGCGCAGCCACTGAATGACCGCGCCGCCCACAAACACGCTGCCCTCAAGCGCGTAGCATATATTGTCGCCCGCGTCGGCGGCAATGGTGGTTATAAGCCCGTTTTTGCTTTCAAAAGCGGTAGCACCCGTGTTCATAAGCAAAAAGCAGCCCGTGCCGTAGGTATTTTTAATATCGCCCTCGCAAGAGCATTTCTGCCCGAAAAGCGCTGCCTGCTGGTCGCCCGCAATGCCCGAAACGGGTATTTCCGCGCCCAAAATATTTACATTGCCGTAAATTTCACTGCTTGAGCGCACCTCGGGCAGCATACACTTAGGGATTTGCAGTATTTCAAGCAGTTTTTTATCCCACTTGAGCGCGTGTATATCGTAAAGCATTGTTCTTGCGGCGTTTGTGCGGTCGGTAACGTGAATTTTGCCGCCCGAGAGCTTCCATATAAGCCAGGTATCAACCGTGCCGAAAAGCAGATCGCCGTTTTCGGCTCTGTCGCGCGCGCCGGGCACATTATCAAGTACCCATTTAATTTTGGTGGCGCTGAAATATGCGTCAATGCGCAGCCCCGTTGTTTTGCGTATATATTCCTCCAAGCCGTCAGCGCGTAATTTATCGCACATTTCGGAGGTGCGGCGGCACTGCCACACTATCGCGTTATAAATCGGCTCGCCTGTATTTTTATCCCATATAATCGTGGTCTCGCGCTGATTTGTAACCCCCACGGCGGCAATTTCATCGGCAGAGGCGCCTATTGCCGTTATAGCCTCGGTAACGGCGGCGTACTGAACCGAGAATATCTCCACGGGGTCATGCTCCACAAAGCCCGGCTGCGGGTATATTTGTTTAAATTCCCTTTGCGCTGCCGATACGGCATTACCACCCTTATCAAAAAGCACGGCGCGGGCGCTGGTTGTTCCTTCGTCAAGCGTTAAAATATACTTTTTCATATCGCGCCGTTTTTTACTATTATTCGCGGAACGCGCGGGGATATGCCGCAGATTATTTCATAATTTATGGTGCCACACATATCCGCAAGCTCTTCAACGTGTAATTCCTTGCCGAATAAAATTACCTCGTCGCCCTGCTTTACGTCCTCAATATCCGTCACGTCAACCGACATCTGATCCATACATATCCTGCCGATTATGGGGGCTTTTTTGCCCTTTATTAAAACATAGCCTTTATTTGAAAGCAGCCGCGGGTAGCCGTCGGCATAGCCTGCGGTTACGGTGGCGGTTTTCATTTCCTTTTCGGCGGTAAAGGTTCTGCCGTAGCTTACGGTATCGCCCTTTTTAACGGTTTTAACCATTGAAACAACCGATTTCACCGTCATTGCGGGTATAAAATCCTCTTTAAGCTTTAAGCCGGAAGACGGGGTAAGCCCGTAAAGAATTATGCCCGGGCGGCACATATCAAGGTGCTTATCGGTATCAAGGCAGAAAGCCGCCGAATTGCAGCAGTGGCAAATTTTCGGGGTAAGTCCCGCCTTTATAAAGCGCTCCTTTGCCGCAATAAAGCGCGAATACTGCGCGGCGGTAAAGCCGTCCTCTTCTTGCGGGGTGCGGTCGGAAACGGCAAAATGCGTGAAAATTCCGCCGAAATCAAAGCCCGGCAGCCGTGCGGTGGCAATAGCATCCTCAATACCAGAAAGGGAATTATCGCGGCAGTCAAACCCTATGCGGCTCATGCCCGTATCAAGCTTTATGTGTATTTTAATTCTTACCTTATCCGCCGTAGCCTTTTGTGAAAGTGCGGCGGCATATTCGGGGGAGTAAACGCTTTGGGTTATATCGTTAATATAAAGCTGCGAAGCCATACTAACAGGCGTATAGCCCAAAATAAGAATAGGCTTGGTTATACCGCAGCCGCGCAGCGTTACCGCCTCTTCTATATTTGAAACGGCGAAAGCGTCCGCCCCCTCCGCCTCAAGCAGGGGAGCGACGTTGCGCGCGGAGTGACCGTAGGCGTCAGCCTTTACAACCGCCATTATTTTAGCGCCCGCCGCCTCTTTTTTAATAATACCGAAGTTATGTACAAGGGCGTCAACATCAATTTCCGCCCAGGTTCTGTGAAGAAATTCCACTTTTATTTCCGCCTTATTTTTTAATAATATTATTGCCCAACTGTTTTTTTACCTTGCCCGCAAACGGAATACACACAAGACTTAAAAGCACCCAAAGGCAGGAATAGGGCATGCATATCTGCCCGCCTATGTTCATTGGCATTTTGCTGTAATCCCAAACGTTCTTCTTTAAAATTATATTAAATACAACGCCGAAAATGAACTCAATACCCGTAACAAAGGTGCTGCCTACAAGTCCTTTTATTAAAAGTCCCGCTTTTTTGAGCTTTTCGCTTATTGTGCCGAAGAACATAAAGCAAATTCCGCCCGCCCCCAGCATTGACCAGTGCGTGTAGCCGCGCCACATAACCTCAATAAGCCCGTAGCCCACGGCGCCTATTGAAAAAAGCATAAATCTTATTTTTCGCTGTTTCATTTTATCACCCGTAGTTATTATGGGTGATAATTCTTTCAGCTATTCAGCCAAAGCCGTGCAGTAAAAATTACCGCCTGTTTCTCTTGGTAATTGCCAAAAGACGTATAAGCTGCGTAAGAGATACAAGCAGCGCCGCAACATAGGTCATAGCCGCGGCGGAAAGCACCTTGCGAACCGCTTTTTTCTCATCTTCCTTTATAAGCCCCGAATTGTCAAGCGTCACAAGCGCTCTGTGAGATGCGTTGAACTCAATAGGCAGCGTTAAAAGCTGAAAAAGCAGCGCCGCGCAGAAGAAAATAACGCCCAGCTTCACAAGAAAATAAAAATCGAAGATAAGCCCGATTATAAGCAGCGGCATTGAAAGCTGCGAGCCCAAATTACATACCGGCAGTATTACCGAGCGCACCTTTATGGGCACATAGCCCTTTGAGTACTGAACGGCGTGTCCCGCCTCGTGTGCGGCAACGCCCACGGCGGAAAGGTTGTTTGCGCCGTAAACCGAATCGGAAAGGCGTATAACGTTAGTCCTCGGGTCGTAGTGGTCGGTAAGATTGCCCGAAACGCGCTCTATTTTAACATTATATACACCGTTTGCCTCAAGCACCCGCCGCGCGGCGTCCGCTCCGGTAAGCGGCGAATGATGTGTGCTGTACTTTGAAAAAACCGTTTTTACCCTTATCTGCGACCAGAGCATTATTATAATTGCCGGAACTACAAGATAAATGTAAAGCGAGTCTATACCGTAGTAATAAAAACCACCCATAAAATATCAACTCCGAAAATCAAACATTAAAACGGAAGAGAACAATGTCTCCGTCCTTCATAACATATTCCTTGCCCTCGCTCCTTACAAGTCCCTTTTCCTTTGCAGCCGTCATGCTGCCGCCGCATTCGTTTATAAATTCGTCAAAGTTTATTACCTCGGCGCGAATAAAGCCGCGCTCAAAGTCAGAGTGTATTTTGCCCGCCGCCTGCGGCGCCTTTGTGCCCTGCTTAATAGTCCAGGCGCGCACCTCGGGCTTGCCTGCGGTAAGGTAAGAAATAAGCCCCAAAAGGTGGTAGCATTTTTGAATCATACGGTCAAGCCCCGAGCGCTCAAGCCCCAGTTCTTCAAGGAACATAACCTTTTCTTCATCGGAAAGCCCCGAAATTTCAGCCTCCAGAGATGCGCATATCGGCAGAATTTCCGCCTTTTCGCGCTCGGCAATTGCTTTTACCGCATTGTAGTTTTTATTGGTCTCTATGCCCGAGGTAAAGTCCTCCTCGCTCATATTGCAGGCATAAATTACAGGCTTTGCCGAAAGCAGCGCCGTGGTATCAAGCACGCTTTGCTCGGTTTCGTCGTTAATTTCAACCGAGCGGGCAGGAAGTCCGTTTTCAAGGTGGGCTATAAGCCTTTTTAAGAAATCAACCTCGCCCTGTAGTGATTTATCGCCCTTAAGCGCCTTTGCGGTTTTATCAAGGCGGCGCTGCGCCATTTCAATATCCGAGAAGATAAGCTCCAAGTTTATAGTTTCAATATCGCGTGCGGGATCAACCGAGCCTTCTACGTGAATAATATCGTCGCTTTCAAAGCAGCGCACCACGTGAACTATCGCGTCCACCTCGCGTATGTTGGAAAGAAACTTATTGCCGAGCCCCTCGCCCTTTGAAGCGCCCTTTACAAGCCCCGCAATATCCACAAATTCAATAACCGCCGGGGTAAACTTGTCCGGGTTGTATATCTCCGCCAGTTTTTCAAGCCGCTCGTCCGGCACGCTCACCATTCCCACATTCGGCTCTATTGTGCAAAAGGGGTAATTCGCCGATTGCGCCCCCGCGTTTGTTATTGCGTTGAAAAGGGTCGATTTGCCTACATTCGGCAGCCCTACCATTCCTAATTTCATTTATTCCCATATCTCCTTATTTTATAAGTATTTGATTATTGTAAGGTATACAGTTTTTCCGAAAATACGAAAAGAGCTGATACGACTTTTATATTATAGCGCATCAGCTCTTCTTTTTCAATATAAATAAGTTTATTTTGTTTTTGCGGTTCCGGAATGTGTCATGCAATGTCGGAATAATTATTTCGCAAGCCGAAATTAAAGCAACTAAGTGAACCTATTGACCAAGGCGGACGGTACTCGGGCTGTTCAGGTTTCCCAATTCCCGCGAAGTCCGCTTTTTTTGTTCAACTCCTGCCCACATTTTTCAAGCTTCTTCATAAAATTCACCGCCGCAATAAATCCAAGCTGAAAGTATGTATCTCTTATTACGGTATCACGTATTACGGTATCACGGCTTGCAATTTCTTTATAAAAATTATCGCGTTCAGCTTCATTTTTAAAATAAGAATTGATAAGCTTTTCGGTGCGGCACTCCATATTTCATATTGCGGTTTTCTACATACAATAACACGATATTGTGTTTTTTGGTAGAATGATTTTGGGGTGAAGTATAAGGTGAAATATAAATATCAAGGAATACGCGATTTAAGAGAGGATAACGATAAAACCCAAGCGCAAATTGCAGGATTATTCAATGAGCACACAACACAGTATCAGCGCTGGGAACGCGGGGAAAGCGAAATACCCGCGCATATAATAAAGGCATTATGTATTTATTATAATGTATCGGCAGATTATATTTTAGGTCTGCATGAAAATTTACCTTTCCCGAAAGGGTCTAAAGGTTAAATACCAATCAAAAAAAGCTCGGCAGGCGGATAAACCTACCCGTCTGCCGATCAGTTTTTTATCAGTAATCGTTGTTGTTGTCGTTTTTCTTGTTCTGATTATTCTGATTGTTTTTGTTCTGTTCCTTGTTCTGGTTGTTCTTATTCTGGTTGTTGTTCTGGTTATTCTTGTTCTGATTGTTTTCCACAAAAATCACCCCGCTTTCAGCCTTTATTATTTGTCGGCGGGGTGAAAATTATACTTATATTCCGAATATTTTTTCGGCGTTATTCCGAGACTCCTTCAAAATGCTTTCGCAATCGGTATTGCGCAGCTCCGCTAATTTTTCGGCAACAAGTAAGATAAGCGCCGAATTATTTATTTTTGAGCGGTACGGCACGGGCGCTAAATACGGTGCGTCGGTTTCAAGCATAAATCTGTCGCTCGGCAGAGCTGCCGCAATTTCGGGCAGCTTTTTGGCGTTTTTAAAGGTTAAAACGCCGCCTATGCCTATATACATACCCAAATTTAAAATTTCCTTTGCCATTTCCGCGCTGCCCGAAAAGCTGTGCACCACACCCTTGGGACGGTGTTTTTTTAAAAGCTCCAGCGTATCGGCGTGGGCTTCGCGGTCATGCACTATTACGGGCAGGTTTAACCTGTTCGCCAAAACAAGCTGTTCTTCAAAAAGCGCCCTTTGCTGCTCCTTGTTATCGTCCACCCAGTAATAATCAAGCCCTATTTCGCCTATTGCCACGCATTTTTTGCGGCGTGCAAGCTCTTCGATTTCCGCCACCTCTACGCCGCCTATATTCTCGGGGTGTATACCCACCGCGGCGTAAAAATAGGGATACTTTTCGGCAAGCGCCAGCGCTGCTTTTGAAGACGCGGTATCACACCCGCAGTTTACAACGCCGCAAACGCCGTGAGCGGGCAGCTCTGCTAAAAGCTCTGCGCGAATTTCGTCGAATTTTGCGTCGTCATAGTGCGCGTGGCTGTCAAATATCAGCGGTTCTGTATATGGGTAATTCGGGAAATCCGTCATCTTATTTTGCTGCCTGCGGGTACGTTATCAATAAACAGTACCTTTACGTCATTATCGGCGCAATCCGCCGCTAAAATCATTCCGTTTGACTCTACGCCGCAAAGCTTTGCGGGCTTCAGGTTTGCCACCACAATTACCGTGTGACCTATAAGCTCCTCGGGCTTATAATACATAGCAATTCCCGAGGCTACTGTGCGCGATAAGCCGCTGCCGTCGTCAAGGGTCAGCTTTAAAAGCTTTTTTGCCTTGGGAATAGGCTCGCAAGCCGTAATTTTTGCCGCGCGCAGCTCTACCTTTGCGAAATCCTCTATGCCTATTTGCTCCATAGTCACAACATTTTCGGCTTTTTTCTGCCCCGCTGCCTTTTCCGCCGCTATTTCGGCTAAAACCTTTTCCGCATCTAAGCGGGCAAAAAGCGGAGTGGGCGCACCTACGGAATACTCGGTAACGGTGCCGAAAGCAAGCTCGGTGCTGCCGTTATTTAACTGCTCCGCAATTGATTTTGAGCTATCGGGAATAATGGGCGAAAGCATAAGCCCCAAAAGACGGATACATTCAAGCAGATTGTAAAGGACGTTTTCAAGGTAGGCCTTTTTGCTCTCGTCCTTTGCAAGCGCCCAGGGGGCGGTCTCGTCAATGTATTTATTGCAGCGCTTTGCAAGGTTCATAACCGCCTCGCACGCGTCGGCATTGCGGTAATTATCCATAAGCTCATAATACTTTTTAACCGTATCGTTCGCGGTATCAATCAGCTCTTTATCGCAAACCTCTGTATTTTCGCCCTTTGCCACCTTGCCGCCGAAATATTTATTCGTCATTGCAATTGAGCGGTTTACAAGGTTGCCGAGGGTGTTGGCTAAATCTGCATTGTATTTTGTAATAAAGCTTTCGTAGGTTATAGTTCCGTCCTGCGCAAAGGGCATTTCGGAAAGCAGATAATACCTTACCGCGTCTATTCCGAAGCGCTTTGTCATATCGTCGGCGTAAATTGTGTTGCCCTTGGATTTTGACATTTTGTCTTCACCCACAAGCAGCCACGGGTGACCCAAAACCTGCTTCGGCAGCGGAAGCCCCAGCGCCATTAAAATTATGGGCCAGTAAATTGTGTGGAAACGCACTATATCCTTACCTATAACGTGTAAATCGGCAGGCCACAGCTTTTCAAACTGCTCTGTGCTGCCGTCGGGGTCGTAGCCCACGCCAGTAATATAGTTTGAAAGCGCGTCTATCCAAACGTAAATAACATGCTTTTCATCAAACGGAACGGGTATGCCCCACTTAAATGAGCTGCGCGAAATGCAAAGGTCGGAAAGCCCCGGCTTTAAAAAGTTGTTTATCATCTCGTTTTTGCGGGATTCGGGCTTTATAAAATCGGGGTTCTGCTCGTAATATTCAAGCAGCCGATCCTGATATTTTGAAAGCTTTAGGAAATACGCTTCTTCCTTAGAGTCTATAACCTCTCTGCCGCAGTCGGGGCACTTGCCGTCCACTAACTGCGAGGCGGTAAAGAACGACTCGCAGGGAACGCAGTATTTACCCTCGTAATGTCCCTTGTAAATATCGCCCTGGTCATAAAGCTTTTTGAAAATTTTCTGTATTACCTTTTCGTGGTCCTTATCGGTCGTGCGTATAAATTTATCATAATCGGTGTTAAGGCTGTTCCACACCTCTTTTATCTGCGCGGCGATTTTATCCACATACTCCTGCGGGCTTATGCCCTCTGCCTTGGCGTATTCTTCAATTTTCTGCCCGTGTTCGTCAGAGCCGGTCTGTAAAAACACGTCAAACCCCATCATTTTTTTATAGCGCGCTATCATATCCGCCAGCACTATATCGTAAGCGTTGCCGATATGCGGCTTTCGCGAGGCATAGGCTATTGCTGTGGTAATGTAAAATTTCTTCTTTTCTGACATTTTTCTTCCTCCTGTATTACGGTTTACCTGTAAAATAAAGTATTGCAGAGACCGCTGTGCTTATAAGACAGTAAAGTAATACCGCCGCGCTGCCGAGAACAGAGCCCGAGCCGCTGAACGAGGTATATGCAAACATAACCACGCCCGCTACGCAGCTAAGCGCGTAAAGCACCGCAAGTAAAAGGCTTGATTTCTTTATTTTAACCGCGCTGCTCACCAGTGCTGCCAGCGCAACGGGGTTACCTTTATACGCGGCGGGGGCGGAGCAATGCTCTGTATATGTTACCGCGTTTTTATACATATGACAGCCGGCTGTGCTCATAACCTTTACCGAATCGTCATAAAGCCCCATATAATCGCATATCATTTCTTCCGTTAGATTCGGGTCGGAGCTGTCTATAAGCATTGTAATACCCAGGGCGGATATTCTTCTGAACTCCCGCGCAAGCTCGGGCTTTACCGTGTACTGCACGGCAAGCAAGGCGCAAGCCTTATCGTCGGTTGCAACGTAAACGGGGAAATACCCCCTGCGCAAGAGCTTTTTATCGGTTTCAATACTCGGAACATCAATTCCGTGCGCCTCCATAAGCGTGCGGTTGCCCACAAATAAGAGTTTGTTGTTTACCCAGCCCGAAATACCCATTTTGTCCTCATATTTAACCGTATCAGAATCGGGCATTACAAAGTCGCCAACCGTTCCCGCAATTTTTTTGAATATAGGGGCTAACGGGCTTGAAAGGCTGTCGGTAAGAGACGCTGCGCGCATTATGGTATCGTCAATGCTGTTATCCGATAAAAGCTGCATATTGTGCAGCGTTACCGTGCCCGAGGGGAACAGGTCTTCGGAGCTTAAAACTATGGCGTTTACCTTTTCAAGGTATTCGGCGCCCATTTTTCCCGCTATTTCGGCGCCCCTGCGCGCAAGTTTTTTCGAGGCGGAGTAAAGCGGCATATCGTCTATAAGGAAAAGCACCGGCACGGCGGCAATGCACTGCACCACGGCGGCGCTGTAAAAGCCGTAAAGCATACCGTCAAAATACGCTGCGCAGGCAAAGCCCAGTATTACCGATAAAAGCAGCGATACCACCGTTATAACAGGCAGCTTGCCGCTGAAATAAACGCGGAACGAGGTGTATTTCATATAATCGTCAATATGCGCCGTTCTTCGTGGGGCAGCTGCTAAAACATCGCTCTCAATCGAATTTTTCGCCATAGCAAACGTAACGGCGGGGTCGTTTATCAGCTTTACCGCGCGTTTCGGCTTGTTGCCCGCTATTTGCCTGAGTCCTGTAAGGGTGTGCGCCGCACGGAAAAACGCGGCGACAGAGCGCACTGACAGTATAAACGCGGCAAGCAGCAGCATATTAAGCGTTATTTCGTTTTTCAGTATGCCTATAACCGAATAAAGCATTACCGAAAGCGAGGCGGTAACCGCGAAAATATCGGGCGTTGAAAAGCGGCTGAAAATTTTCGGGACGCTCTTAAACATATCAAGATTTATAAGTATTATTATACCAAGCACGGCGGTGTATACCGTTATACTGACTTTTGTCTGCGCAATAAGCAGCGCCGACATAAACGGCAGCTCCGCAAACGCCGTTATAAGCGTTAAAAGCACCGTTGATACACAGCGCAAAAAGCTGCCGCGCTTAATAAGCGATAATTTCCGCAAAAAGTGCTTTGTTCCGCTTTCGTCTTCAAATTCCTCGGCAGGCTTGTAGTCCTCAAACTCGTTTTGCTCAAGGCGGGTTTCGGGGTCTGCGTCGTCATCGGTGCTCTCTGGCAGGCGCGTAAGCTCCCCAGTCAGGTCAATAGACCGTGTTTGCGAGCTTATGCTGATTCGGGAGGTTGAGTCGCTGTCGGTCACGGGGGTGAATTTAATCGTCGCTGTGCCCGAAATATCGGGCATTTCGACTGCGCTCTCACCGCTGTCCGAATCAATATCCGATATAATTCGCGGCACATTGGTTTGTATATCCCGCGCGGCGGGCATTTTTTCTTCAAACACCTCGCGTTTTGGGGGCTCGGGCACTTTTTCGGGCGCGGCGGGCTTATTGTGCCCTAAATCGTCAAATTCAATTTCATATTTTTCCGAGAGCCTGTCAAGCGTTTCTGCGCTTTGGTTGTTTAAAATATCCGCCACGCTTTCAAGCTTGTAGGTCGGCGTTTCCTTCATTGCCGAGTCGTGCCCTTCATCGTCTAAAATAAATGGGCGGCACTTTTCAAGCAGCGATTTTTCGGGCTTTTTGGGTGCGGCGGGCTTTTCGGGTATTACGGGCTTTTCCGCCGCCTTTTCAGGCTCGGGCTTAGTATTATCAAAAAAATCAAAATCAAAAAGCGAGTCTGAGCTTACCGAGGTGTTTATTTCCGGCACTTCCGGGGCTTTGGGCGGTTCGGGGCGGGTCTTAGGTTCCTCTGCCGCTTTTACCTCGGCGGGCTTTACAGGCTCCTGTTTTGCCTTTTCAACCGCCTCCTGCTGTGCCGCAAGCATACGCTTTTTAAGCGCCTCAAGCGCGCCTGTCGGCTCGGCGTTTGCGGGTGTAAAGCTGTTTTGCCCCAGCACCTCCTCGGGGGTCAGAGCACCGTGGTTTTGAAATGAATTAAGGGAGTTGCTTTCCCCGAAGCTATCGTTATTATCAATAAGTGAAAACAGATCGTCGTTATGCTTTCCCTTATACATCTTCAATTAAAATCACTTCCTTGGTTTTTTATCGGCATTGCGGCTGCGCACTACCTCATACATAAGTATTCCCGCCGCAACCGAGGCATTGAGCGAATTTATTTTGCCGCACATGGGCAGGCTTATAATCGCGTCACATTTTTTGGCGGTAAGCGCGCCTATTCCCTTGCCCTCGTTGCCTATAACCAGCGCGCAGGGGGCATCAAAATCAGTTCTTGTGTAATCGTCGCCGTCCATATCGGCGCCGAAAACCCACACGCCGCGCTCTTTAAGCGCGTCAATCGTGTTCGCAATATTTGTAACCCGCGCCACAGGCACATATTCAAGCGCCCCGCAGGCGGCTTTTGCAACCGTGGCATTGAGCGAAGCACTGCGGCGCTCGGGAATTATCACCCCGTGAACGCCCGTTGCCTCGGCGGTTCTTATAATCGCGCCGAGGTTGTGCGGGTCTTCAATTTCATCGCAAATTATTAAAAAGGGCTTTTCGCCGCGCGTCTCCGCCAGCGCAAACATATCATCCACTGTAGCGTACTCCTGCGAGGCAAACATTACCGCTACGCCCTGGTGATTGGCGCCGCCGCAGTAATAATCCAGCTTTTGCGGGCTTATTTCCTTTATAAGTATGCCTTTTGCGCGGCATTTTGCTATTATCGCCGTAACAGAGCCTCCGCCCGTGCCGTGGGCTACAAAAAGGCGGTCTATCTCCCTGCCCGAGCGCAAAGCCTCAAGCACGGGGTTTCTGCCGCATATTATGTTACTGTTTTCCATTAGCTTTATCCAATCTATAAATATTCAAAATTTATTATAACACAACTTTGAAAGGAATTAAATAGGCAATTTTATAAATAAACGGAAATTTAAGAGAAATAATATATACATATACTAACAGAAAAGGTGATAATTTTGACAGGAAACAGAATATTATCGGTTCGGGGCTTTGAACTTATGGACTCACGGAGCAACCCGACAGTAGGCGCAAGCGTAATTTTGGAGGACGGCAGCCGCGGCTTTGCAATATCGCCGTCGGGTGCGTCAACCGGCGCGTATGAGGCGCATGAAATGCGGGACGGCGATTCCTCGCGCTACGGCGGTAAGGGCGTATTAAAAGCGGTATCCGCAATAAACGAAATAATAAGCCCCGCTCTTATCGGCAAGCCCGCGGATGACCAAAGACTTATTGACAAAACAATGACCGAGCTTGACGGTACGGAAAATAAAAGCAGACTCGGTGCGAACGCGATTTTAGCCGTATCCTTAGCGGCGGCTAAAGCGGCGGCGGCGCACTACGGCATGCCGCTTTACAGATATATAGGCGGAATTAACGCAAAGGTAATGCCGCGGCCGATGATGAACATTTTAAACGGCGGTGCGCATGCGGCGAATAATATAGATATTCAGGAATTTATGATAATACCCTTTAATATTTGCTGCTTTTCAGAGGGGCTGCGCCGCTGCAGCGAAATATACCACGCGTTAGGCTCTATACTGAAAAGCCGGGGAAAGGCGACCGGCGTGGGCGACGAGGGCGGCTTTGCCCCCGACCTTGACTCTGACGAATCGGCAATAGAGCTTATTATAGAGGCGATAGAAAAGGCGGGCTATACAACGGAGGATATAAAAATAGCGCTTGACGTGGCTTCAAGCGAATGGTACTCCGACGGAAAATACCTGCTGCCGAAAAGAAATCTTAAAATGACCGCCGACGCGCTTATAGAGTATTACGAGAGCTTAGCGGAAAAATACCCGATAATATCGATAGAGGACGGAGCCGCCGAGGAAGATTGGAACGGCTGGAAAAAGCTGACCGACAGGCTGGGCAAACGTATGCAGCTGGTGGGGGACGACCTGTTTGTTACAAATGTCAGGCGGTTTAAAAAGGGAATAGCAGAGGGCGCGGGCAATTCAATACTTGTTAAGCTCAACCAGATAGGAACGCTTTCCGAAACGCTTGACGTGGTGGAGCTGGCGCGCGAAAACGGCTATACCGCGGTAATTTCCCACCGCTCGGGAGAAACCGAGGATACCACAATAGCCGACCTTGCCGTAGCGCTGAACGCGGGGCAGATTAAAACCGGCGCTCCCTGCCGTACCGACCGTGTTGCGAAATATAACCGCCTGCTTATGATTGAAAACGAGCTTAAATAAATCGGTTTACAAAAGGTATTGAAAATAAGGCTGTCGCTTGATATAATTATTATAATAAAGCGATTGGAGTCTGTTAAATGAAAATCAAAAAGTCTTTGTGCCGTATCGCACTTTTTTCGGCTGTCGCCTCTCTTGTTATGCTCGGCGGCTGCTTGGGAAATAATTCAAAAAAGCCGTCCTCTTCGGTCGGCAGCGAATCCGCACCCGAGGAAATGCTGCTTTCGGCAAAGCATATTTACCAGCTTGATAAATGGCCTACGGGATGTGAAAGCGTTTCTGCGGTTATGGCGCTTGAAAGCGCGGGCGTAAACGTTACCGTTGACGATTTTATTGATAATTATCTGAATTGCACATCCCGCCCGTTTGACCCGGAAAAGTCATTCGGCGGCGACCCGCGCTCACAAAGCGGAAAGGGCTGCTATGCTCCCGTAATAAAGGCGGCGCTGGATAAGGCGCTTAAAGGCACAGGACTTGCCGCAAGGCAATTGAAGGGTCTTACCGTTAAAGAGCTTTGCGAAAAATATATTGCAAAGGGAACACCGGTTATTTTTTGGGGCACTCTTGATATGGCAGAACCGTTTGAGGGGGATTCATGGGAGTTTGAAGGTAAGAAAATCACATGGATCCGCCCCGAGCACTGCCTGCTGCTTGTGGGCTATAATGCGGACAGCTATATTTTCTGCGACCCCATGCGCGAGGAAGAGGTGACCTATTACCCGAAAGCGGCGGTTGAAACCGCATATAAGGCGCTGTACTCACAGGCGGTTGTTATAGAAAAGACCGCTTCCGGCGCGGCAAAATAAAAAACGCGGGCTGTATTCCGCAAGGCTGCAGTCCCGCGTTTTTAATAAAATTACATACTGCGGCATTTTGCCATCGGGCGCAGAGGTTCTTCAAATAAACTTATTGCTTTCAGGGGAGAAAATCCAATGCCGAAACGAAAACAGAGCTTAAATACCGTTTTCACAATGTGATGCGCGAATGTGCCTACAGAACGTTTTCAAGGCTTGAAGAAGAAAAGCAGAAAACATATCTTGAACGCTTCGGCAAATGGTTTGAAAGCTGCGGTCAGTATATTCACGCCATGAAATTTTACAGGAAAAGCGGGAATAACGATGCGCTTTTGCGCGTTGTGACGAGAGACGCGGGGATAATGCTTTCATCGCTTAATCCCGACGAGGTGCTGGCGGCGGTCGGTGAATGCCCCGCTTCCGTACTTAAAGAGCACCCTGCGGCAATTTTAGTGCTTATGCGCAGTATGTTCAACTGGCGTAAAATACCCGAAATGCAGCAAATGCGGGAGCTTTTGCTCGCGTCAATAAACGGGCACCCCGAAATGCCGCAAAGCGAACGCGGTAATCTGCTCGGCGAGTGCGATCTGATCATGAGCTTTCTTATGTATAACGACATAAGCGCAATGAGCAGGCTGCACCGCAGCGCGGACAGCCGCATGTCGCGCCGCGCTATAAGTATTCATAAAAGCGGCGGCTGGACGTTCGGCTCGCCGTCGGTTCTGATGATGTTCCACCGCGAACCCGGCGGACTTAAATCCGAGCTTTCCGAAATGGACGAATGTATGCCGCATTATTACAAAATTACCGACGGCCACGGCAAGGGCGCCGAGAAAATTATGCGGGCTGAGGCGGCGTTTGGGCAGGGGCGCTTTACGGACGCGCAGATAGCCCTCGAAGAGGCATACGCCGAAACCCGCGTAAGCGGTCAGGAAAATATGGCGCTCTGCTGCGATTTTTTGGCATGGAGATTACAGCTTAATGTTGATATTCCTTTTAAATACACGGTTGAGCAGCGGTATGAGGCGTTATTAAAGCACCACAATTCCGCGTGGGTCAATATTTTTAATTCCGTATGCGCCTATTACAATTCTCTGCTCGGGATGAACGAAAAGATTCCTGAAATTTTCAGGGAACATAATTTACATACCGTAAATATTCTGGCGCCCGGCAAGCCGATGATTATGATGATTGAAAATCAGGTTTATTTATCGCAGGGCGCGTACGCCGAGGTTATTGCGCGCGCGGGGAGTCAGATACCTATATGCGAGGCAATGCACTACGGATTGGTTCTGCTGCATTTGCAAATACAAACGGCGGCTGCGTATGAAATGCTGGGCATGCGTGATAATGCGAGGGAAACGCTTAACAAAGCAATTTGCGGCGCCGCACCCGATGATTTGGTAATGCCGTTTGTTGAGAATTACCGTTTTACGGAATCGCTTATTAACGATTGTATATCGCCCGAATATGCCGATTTTACGGAGAAAATAATGCGGCTCGGCAAAAATCTTTCGGCGCGCACAGCCTTGTTTTGCGGGCAGAATAACCGCCCGGCGGCGCTTGAATGTCTTACCGAGCGGGAGTACGCCCTTATAGGTCTGATTGCGGGGAGACTCAGTAACCGCGAAATTGCCGAAAGGCTGTTTTTGACCGAGGGGAGCGTAAAGCAGTATATAAATCGGCTTTACTCAAAGCTGGGTATTGAGGGCGACGCCAAAACCAAGCGGAAAAGACTTGCAGAGTTAACCAAAGGTTAATAGTAAAAAAATAAAATCCACTGTAAAATAATAGTGGATTTTATTTTGAGAAGAGGCTGCAATATGAAAAAAATATTAACCGTTTTTCTTATGGGTATACTTTGTCTTATCCTTTCGGCATGCGGGCATGACGGCGCCGCAGAGGCTCCCGAAACTCTGAGCGATATGGTGAAGCTGTCGGAGGACTCAACCGATTACAGCGATTTTCGGGGAACATGGAAAGCTGAAGAAAATACAGAATATGACTTAATAGAGATCTATGCCGGCGAAGAAGAAACACGTTTTGAAATTCAAAACGGCGATGATATTGCTGCGAGCGGTTATTTGCAGTATATGGAGGACTATGCGTATGTTTACGCATATAATGAACATGACGGCGTAGGCTACCGCTGTTCCTTTGATGAAAACGGCGCGCTGACGGTCAGCTCTTTCGGAACGTTTAAAAAGGCGGACAGCATTGATAACGGTTCAGACAGCGGCACAGATAACGGCGTTTCCGCTTTGAGCGGGAACTGGTATCTGGACGGCGACGCGAATGCCGACAGCATTATAGAGATTGACGAAAGCGGAAGTTGGCGGCTTTATGAACGTTCTAACGGCGACGGCGACCCGCAATTGATCGACGAGGGCAGTATTGCACATTCAGGAGAAGAGGGCGACATATATATTGCAAGCTCGGATAAATATGACGGTGTAAAATATCAGTTCGGGGTTGCGGACGAAAACACCGTATACTGGGGCGGCGAAAACGATTGCTATATCAGGGCGAAATAAGTTTTTGGGGGACATTATATGAAACGCTTTAAAAAGGGGTTTATTCTGATGATCGTTTTGATTTGTGTGAGTCTTGCGGCATGCAGTGAGAGCGCCGCCGTTTCCGACGGTGAAATTGCGGGCGGCGACTGGCGCACCACAGGCATTGTGCGCGACAGCGGAAGCATTGCGCGTGGCGGCGAGGTAACGGAAGTGCTTATTTGCGTGCATAAAGAGGACGCGGCTTTTTATTATGATAAAGCCGAACAGGTTCTTTTTGCGGATGTAAAATATCCTATAGCTGTAAACGACCCGTGGGAGTCTTATAAAAGCACCGATTTTGCCGATATGAACGGCGATGGGAACAGCGACGTTTCCATGACCTTTGTACTAAGCGACGGCGATACCGTAGCTATGACATGGTTGTGGGACAGCGAGCAGGAGGCATATATATTTAATGAGGAGCTGTCGTCTGTTATGGGCGGTCCTGAAAAATAAGGAGAGAACCGATGAAAAGATTTATCAAGGCGACTTCAATATTTGTTTGCCTTTTCATTTTGCTCGGTCTCGCGGCATGCGGCAATAAGGGGGAGGACAACAGTCCCGAGAGCGCGGATTATATGGCGGCGGATGAGTTGACGGGCGTGTGGGCGGACGGCGACAAAAATATGCTGCAGCTCGATACAGCCCAAAACACATATACCTACCGCACATGGTACGGCAGAATAGGCAGCGGCAGTCTTATAACCCCGGAAAATGATGAAAATACAAGACAGCTTGATTTTGACGATTTTTACTATGATTTTATAATCGCTGACGGCGGTTTTACATTGCGGCAGAACGGCGAAAATGAAGAGGAAAACCTGAACGGCGCGCATTTCGTCAGGACCGACGGGGAAATGGTGCAAATTTCGCCTGAAACGCTTGACGGAATGTGGCAGAACGCCGCGGGTGAAACGCTTGTTATAGATACGGGGCGTATGGCGTACATTGCCTGCTCAAAGCAGGGTATAAGCAGCGGCACGGTGGCAGAAAAAGAAGACGGCAAGGGGCCGTATTTATTCTTAAACGGCTTTGCATACCCGCGCATCAGCGCAAACGGGCACAGCTTTGAACTGTTTTTTACACCAAGCGATACTCAAAGCCCCGACGGCAGTTACAGCGGCGTGTTTTATAAGGACGGAAAAGCGGATGAATATGCCGTTATTGATAAAAAGGACTTTGTATCACAGGACGGACATATGTGGTACTTTGACGGCGTGCAATACTACGCTCTGCCCGAGGGCTACACCGTAAAGGACGACGGCTTTGCCTATGATTCGGGCGGCAATAAATTTGCCGCGGGCTGGAAATCACAGCCATATGACCCGGCAGGTGACTGGGGCGAAAACTGGGCGGAAAGTTGGTAAGAAAAATGGAAAATAAAAAGTCCCCCGAAAAGCTAAACGACGCGGAGCTTTCAGAAAAGCTCGGGTATTATCAGTTTATAGAGGCGCTTTGGTCGCTTTTAACAATTCTTTTGGTGCTGGCGAGTATTATAGTAATATTTGTGGTGCGTAATCTCACGGTAGGCGGCGTACTGCTTTTTGCGGGAGTGGCTGTCGGCGTGTTTCTTGCGGGCGGAAAACGAGTACGATATACCCTCATATGTAACTCAATCATTCCGTGAAATGATGAAGAATATTGAAACCGCCACAGGGGGCGAGCTGTACGGTGTAACGCTCGGCGGCGGTATATTAAGTCTTGCCATCGGCACAAAATACGTATTTGCGGGTATTCCGCAAAACTTTGACTTCAGTAATATTGACGGAATACGGAAATATTTTGTTGATTCATTGCAGGACATGGGTCGCATTATCGAAATTATCGAAAAAAAAACCGCTCTTTTCGGGGCGGATAAGTGAGGGTTAAAATATGGAACTTTGGGTTGCGGCAGTCCTTTTGATTTTGTCGGTTTTGGGAATTGTGCTTTCCTTCCGCTTTTTAAAGCAAAGAAAAAAGCTGCGCATTATCTGTATGGCAGTATGTATTTTAGCGGCGTTTGTACTTACGGTATACATTGGGCTTACGCTTATTTTCGTTTACGCGGTGCAAAGCCGACCGCCTGTCGATTAAAAATCAAAGCGAGCCGGCGTATCGAATATTTCGCTATACTTCAGCCTTCCTCTGACGGGGAAGGCTTTTTTGCCGTAATGTCAGAAATGTTAAAATGTAATTATTTACGGGCTTTACCGGGTGTTATACCGCGTTTTTTCTTGAAAATATTGTTAAAATAGTGCTCGTCGGTAAAACCGAGAGTATCAGCAATTTCTTTTAAGGACAGGGAAGAGCTTTTCAGCAATCTGTCCGCCATATCGATTTTTTGCCCGAGAATATAGGAATAAACCGTAACCCCGTATTCCTTTTTAAAAAGCCTGCCGAGCTGCGAAACCGAAAAGCCGAACCTTTCGGCTACAAGCTCCGCATTTATTTTACTGTAGATATTTCCGTCGATAAAGTTCTTTATGTTTGCGGCAATGCCGATATGCTTTTTCTCGGTGCTGTCGGCTAAGCGCTGCACAATCCGGAGAAATATAACAGCGGCAAAATAATTTGTTTCATCATCTAAAGCGTGCGTTTCAAGATAATCAAAGAGTTCGTCAAAAAGATATTCAATATCGGTTTTCGGAAAATGTACCGTTCCGCCGATAGTGTATGCGTCGGTCAGCCTTTCGCAAAGCGCGCCCGGAGCATCCGCAGCCGATGATGAAAAGCATTTGTGGGAGCCGGGCAATGGCAGACTTTACGACCTGAAATTCACATATAAAACAGAAAACGGAACCGACGTTTTATTCAGCTACGCAGTTCTGAGGGATGTGCGCATTGATGGCTTTAAGGTGCTTGTTAACGGTAAAAGCGTGTTTCAGCGCACCGTTCTTGACCAGGGATTTTATCCCGACGGTATTTACACCGCGCCGAGTGACGCGGCTTTAAAGCGCGATATAGAATTATCTATGCAGCTGGGCTTTAACGGTGCGCGTTTACACGAAAAAATGTTTGAGCCGCGTTTTCTTTATTATTGCGATAAAGCGGGTTACCTTGTTTGGGGTGAACATGCGAACTGGGGACTTGATATTGACATGGAAAGCTCTCTTTTAAACTTTTTGCCCGAATGGTGCGAAACGGTTGAACGCGATTTTAACCACCCCGCAATAATCGGTTGGTGTCCGTTCAACGAAACAGGGGGACAGGAGAATCAGAGTGCGTTCCGGATGGTTAAGGCTGTTTATGAAGAAACAAAGCGCCTTGACCCTACGCGCCTTGTTATAGATGCGTCAGGCTTTCTCCATGTAATAACCGATATTTATGATCAGCATGATTATGATCAGAATCCCGAGAGCTTTAAAAAATCGTATTCCGGGCATAACGGAGCGGAAGACAGTTTTGATCTGCATTTCGGGGATAAACAGATTTATATCCCGGATTTACCGCTTTTTTTGAGTGAATTCGGCGGAATTAAATGGATTCCCGAGGAAAAACGCGAGGGTTCTGCTGAGAATTCATGGGGCTACGGCGACGCGCCCGAGACCGAGGAGGAATTTTTCACGCGGTATGAGGGGCTTGTTTCCGCACTGACGGACGCGCCGAATATTATGGGCTTTTGCTATACCCAACTTTATGATGTAGAGCAGGAAGTAAACGGACTTTATACCTATAGCCGTGAAAAGAAATTTGCGGATTATTCAAGAATAATTGCCGCAAACAGCAAAAAAGCCGCCATTGAAGAATAAGGCGGCGGATAAATAAATCAAAGGCTCCTCTCTGTTTCGGCAAAGCCGAAACAGAGAGGAGCCTATTTATATTTGTATTTTAAAGTTTATCAGTCACGGTTTCTGAAATTGCGGCGGTCTCTGCCGTGTCCGCCGTCACGTCTGGCGGGGCGGGGCTGCGGTACGTCGTCCGCATCGGGGTCAACCGTTGCGCCGTTTACTTCTACAAGCGCGTCTCTGCGGGAAAGGTTTATTCTGCCTTGGTCGTCAATATCGGTAACCTTAACTATTACCTGGTCGCCTACGGCTACAACATCCTCAACCTTTTCAACACGCTTGGTATCAAGCTTTGAAATGTGAACAAGTCCCTCTTTGCCGGGGGCTATTTCAACAAACGCGCCGAAGGTCATAAGGCGGGTTACCTTGCCGCTGTATATAGCGCCCACCTCGGGGTCATTTGCAATAAGTTCAACAATTGAAATTGCCTGCTTAGCCTTTTCAACGTCAAGTCCCGAAACGTAAACGTGACCGTCCTCTTCAATGGTAATGGTGCAGTCGCACTGTTCCTGAATGGACTGAATAACCTTGCCCTGCTTACCTATAACGTCGCCTATTTTATCGGGGCTTATAGTAGTTGTAAGCATTTTCGGAGCATACTTTGAAAGCTCGGCTCGGGGTTCCGGTATACACTTGAGCATTACCTCGTCAAGTATATAGTCGCGCGCCTTGTGGGTCTTTGCAAAAGCCTCTTTAATAATTTCGGGGGTAAGACCGTGAACCTTTAAGTCCATCTGAATAGCGGTTATACCCTTGTGAGTGCCCGCTACCTTAAAGTCCATATCGCCGTAGAAATCTTCAAGACCCTGAATATCAACCATGGTCATAAAGTCGCCGTAAACGCCTTTATCGCCTGTGATAAGTCCGCAGGAAATACCCGCAACAGGCGCCTTTATCGGAACGCCGGCAGCCATAAGCGCCAGGGTAGAGCCGCAAATTGAGCCTTGAGAGGTAGAGCCGTTGGAAGAAAGAACTTCGGACACCACGCGTATAGCGTAGGGGAACTCTTCAACGCTCGGAATAACCGGAACAAGCGCCTTTTCTGCAAGCGCACCGTGACCTATTTCACGTCTGCCCGGACCACGGGACGGCTTTGTTTCGCCTACCGAGTATGAGGGGAAATTATAGTGGTGAATATATCTTTTAGATATTTCCTCGTCAAGCCCGTCAAGCTTTTGAGCCTCGCTTATCGGTGCTAATGTGGCAACCGAAAGCACCTGGGTCTGACCGCGGGTGAACATACCCGAGCCGTGAACGCGGGGGAGCAGGTCGATCTGCGCGTTTAAGGGGCGAATTTCGTCAATACCTCTGCCGTCAACACGCTTTTTCTCGTTTTTAAGCCAGTCTCTTACAACGTGCTTTTGAACAAGGTACATAATTTCTTCTATCTTGCCCTCGCAGCCCTCGAATTTTTCATCGAACTTTTCGTGAACGGCGTTGTATATGGGCAGCAAAGCTGCGTCGCGTACCGTTTTATCGTCGGTATCAAGCGCTTTTTTTACGTCCTCAATGCAGAAATCTTCAATTTCCTTAAATATTTCGGGGTCGGGGTCGTTAGACTCAAACTCAAACTTCGGCTTGCCTATTTCGGCAACAATGCCGTTTATAAACTTAACAACCTCTTTGTTAGCTTCGTGACCTGCCATAATGCAGTCGAACATAAGCTCGTCCGAAATTTCGTTAGCGCCCGCCTCAATCATTGCAACCAAGTCTTCGGTTGAAGAAACGGTAAGGTTAAGGTCGGATTTTGCACGCTGCTCAAGGGTGGGGTTAATAACTATTTCGCCGTCAACCAAGCCTACATTTACGCTGGAAATAGGGCCAGCCCACGGAATATCCGAAATAGCAATAGCAGCGGAAACGCCTATTGCCGCCGCAACCTCGGGTGAGCAATCGGGGTCAACCGACATAACGGTTGCCACTACCGAGCAATCGTTGCGCATATCCTTCGGGAAGAGCGGACGAATAGGTCTGTCAATGCAGCGGGAGGCAAGTATAGCCTTTTCGGTGGCTCTGCCCTCGCGCCTTGTGAACGAGCCGGGCAATCTGCCCACCGAGTACATTTTTTCCTCGTAATCAACCGAAAGCGGGAAGAAATCTACCCCCTCGCGCGGCTTTGCGGAAGCCGTAACGGTGCAAAGCACCTTTGTTTCGCCGTAGGTTGCCATAACCGCGGCGTTTGCAAGCTGAGCCATCATGCCTGTTTCAAGTTTTAAGGGTCTGCCTGCAAGTGTGGTTTCGTAAACCTTGTAGTTTTCAAACATACTTTTAAAATCTCCTTTTCTTTTTTCGGGAGACTTCCGGTTAGCAATAAATCCGACGTCCGATAAGGCTCAGCCGCCCGATTTACCGCTAAAGCACGAAAATCTCCTTAAATATTTACAATAAGGCAGACCGAAGTTTTTATCGGTCTGCCTTTAATGTACGCATTACTTACGGATGCCGAGCTTTTTGATTATAGCGCGGTATCTTTCAATATCGTTCTTCTGCAAATAAGCCAACAGGTTTCTTCTGTGACCTACCATTTTAAGAAGACCGCGATAGGAATGGCGATCCTTCGGGTGAACCTTTAAGTGAGCATTAAGCTCGTTGATTCTGGTGGTAAGCAGAGCAATCTGTACCTCCGGAGAACCTGTATCGCCCTCATGAACGGCATACTCCTGCATAATTTGCTGCTTTAATTCTTTGGTCATTTTTTTCACTCCTTTAACACATATCCGTAAACCGGGCAAAGGGTCAAAAGTGACTCCCCGAAAAGGGGCGGACGCCCAAAGCTCAGTAGACGGTGAGAATATTATATCATATAATATTTAAAAAGTAAAGAATATTTTTTCGCGGCTTTAATTAATCGTCGCAGCACTCGTCCTTTTTAGGCGGCGCTACGGGCTTCGGCGCTTCGTGCGTTACATCGCCTATGCCTGTGGTTTCTGTAAATACCGTATTTTTTGTTACCATATTTACCGCGTCGGTCGGAATTATCAGCTTAGCCGCCGTGCCGTTTGAAATCTCGGCAAGGGTTTCAAGCCGCTTTATTTCAAGCACAGCCGCGTCTGCCGCAGCCTCTTTTATGGCGCGAATACCGTCCGCCTCGGCTTTTTTGTTAAGGTAAATAGCCTTTGCCTCACCCTCGGCTCTTGCAATGCGCGCGTCGCGCTCGCCCTCTGCCGCCAATATCATGGCCTGCTTATCGCCCTCGGCGCGGGTAATGGCAGCCGCCTTGTGACCTTCCGCCTGCAAAAGCGTTTCGCGGCGCTCGCGTTCGGCTTTCATCTGCTTTTCCATGGCGTTCTGTATTTCGGCGGGCGGAATAATGTTTTTAAGCTCAACGCGGTTTACCTTCATACCCCATTTGTCGGTAGCCTCGTCAAGTATCGCGGTCATTTTCGCGTTTATTGTATCTCTTGAAGTAAGCGTGCCGTCAAGCTCCAGCTCGCCCACAAGGTTACGCAGAGTGGTGGCGGTAAGGTTCTGCAAAGCGTTTAATGGGCTTACAACACCGTAGGTATACAGCTTTGCGTCATAAATTCTGAAATAAACCACCGTGTCTATCTGCATTGTAACGTTATCCTTAGTGATAACCGGCTGCGGAGGTGAATCCAACACCTGCTCCTTTAAGGTTATCTTTTTGGCGATAGTCTCTATAAACGGCACTTTAACGTGCAGACCCGCGCCCCAGGTAGTTTTGTATTTACCCAAAAATTCAATTACATACTCGGTTGCCTGCGGCACTACCCTTACGTTCGCAAAGAAAAGTATCAGCACCAGCACGATAATTCCTATAATTACATACTCCATAAAATGACCCCCTGATATATTTTTTTATTTTATAAGCGCTGCCGCAAGCTTTTTGTTTTTAGCAAGCATAGGCATAAAGCTTTCAAAGGATGAAAGGAAATGCTTATCCGTATCAAGCATTTCTTTTATGGCGGCAGTCACCTTTTCATCATTGTACGCCGCAGCGCCGAGCACCGCCACAACGGCGTTTACGGTATCGCGGTCACCCTTTACATACATATCCTCTAAAATATCGTAAAGTTTCTTGATCTGCTTTTTGTTGCCCGCCGCCATTACCTGCTTAATATTAGGCACCAAATACTCGCCGAAAAAGTTGAGGTATAAAAAGTTGCCGTTTACCGCTATGTGGTTTTTGTATTCTTCTTTAAGCGCGGGGAAGAAATCGAGCATCTTTTTGGCAAAACCCGTAACCGTAACGCTGCCGCCCTTTGAAAAGGACGGTAATTCCACATTGCTGCCGTCAGCCGTGCGCTTTAGTCGTATGCCCATATTTTTGCGGAGCGTTGCGGTAAAATCAACCCCGACCGACGCCGCGTCCTTTGCGTTCTGGCTGTCGTCAAAAAGCCAAGCGTCAATTTCCTTTAGCTCGCCGTCGCCCTCTTCGCCTATATCCGCAGCGGAAAGCACGTACATCTGCCTATCTTCATCATAAGCTATTTTAATTTCGCGCTTATCGTTTTTATAATTGCCGTTTTCCTGCGCTTTAAAGCCCTGCTCGTCAAGAAAGGGCTGCATTTCCTCAATTAACTTTTCATAATACCTGTTATCCAATTAAAATTCACCTACAAACTCAGTTTATAAAATCATTATACAATATATCTTTCCGTTTCTCAACAAAAATTTATTGCAAATAATATTTTTCTGCGATATAATCGGTTTGTTAGGAGTTTTGTTATGAATTTATCCGATATAAATACCGTCCGTTCGCTGCTTGCAAAGAACGGCTTTACCTTTAAAAAATCGCTCGGGCAGAATTTTTTAACAGACCCGGAGGTCTGCCCTGCCATGGCGCGCGCCGCCTGTGATGAAAATACGGGAGTACTCGAAATAGGCCCGGGCTT
>CAJJPG010000011.1 GCA_905193585.1 uncultured Oscillospiraceae bacterium | reverse complement strand
ACTTGTGAAGCTTGCTAAGGAACTTAATCTTGACGCTATCCATGATACCGTTCATGAAATGGCAAGAGATGAAGCCCGCCACGGCAGAGCTTTTGAGGGTCTTTTAAAGAGGTATTTCGGTTAATGTACAGGGTAATATATGATGGAAAACTATACAATATGTAATTGTAAAAAAGTAACCTATGCAGATGTTGAAAATGTACTTCACCGTGAAGTAAAATTTGAGAATGTGGAAAAAGCTTTTGAAGATGTTCAAAGGATCACAAAATGTTCGACCGGATGCGGTGGTTGCCATGACAAAATTATGGATACAATATCTAAGATAATGAGCAAGTAATCAAAAATAAAAGAGGGTTTTTACTATGAAAAAATACGAATGTCCCTGCGGATATGTTTATGACCCTGTTGTCGGTGATCCTGATAACGGAATCGCACCCGGAACATCATGGGAAGATGTTCCTGAAGATTGGGTATGTCCGATATGTGGTTTAAGTAAAGACGCATTTACAGAAGAATAATCAAACTATAAGAAACGGCTTTTACCGCGTAAACTGCGGCAAAAGCCATTTTTTATTGCACATAATCCCGCTTTATGGTAAACTTAGGCAAGGTGATAAAATGGATATTATAAAAACGCTTACGGAAGAATTTTCCTTAAAACCGTTTCAGGTTGAAAATACCGTAAAGCTTATAGACGACGGCAATACCATACCGTTTATTGCGCGTTACCGCAAGGAGGCTACCGGCTCGCTTGACGATCAGGTTTTGCGCTCCCTTTACGAGCGGCTTACCCTGCTCCTCCACAGGGATTCGAACTCACGACATATATTCAGACCGTAATTTCTTTATTACATATAAAGATTTTACGGTCTTTTCTTATGCCCGATTTTCTTCCTTGTGACCGTACATAGCCGTATACTTTGCGGCTGAAAAACAAAGGAGGTTAACGAAGTGAACTGCAAGGTAATTGCAATCGAAAATCAAAAAGGAGGTACGGGCAAATCTACTACCGCATTGAATCTCGGCGTCGGTCTTAAAATGAAAGGCAAGAAGGTTTTGCTTATTGATGCCGATCCGCAAGGGTGCGGGTGTCCGGTGGACACCTCTGCCGTAGGCAGAAGCACCGACCGAGCCGGCAGGCAAGACTCGCTTTCCATCAGTCTCGGAATCAAAAGACCGAACGAGTTGGATATTTCCCTTGCAACCTTAATGAGTAAGGTAATCGACAACAAACCGTTTGATGATGACTACGGTATCATTCATTGCAGCGAGGGTATCGACCTGATGCCCTGTAATGTGGAACTGTCCGGCATTGAAAGTTATCTTTTTACGGTAATGAGCCGCGAGTGCATTATGAGAACCTATGTCAATCAGGTTAAAAAGAATTATGATTACATTCTTGTAGATTGCACCCCGTCGCTCGGACTTCTGCCGATCAACGCTTTTGTTGCGGCGGACAGTATTATCGTACCGAGTCAGCCGAGAATTTTGTCTACCAAAGGTCTTGACCTGTTATTGCGTACTTATTCGCAGGTAAAGCGCGGTATCAATCCCGACCTTAAAATCGACGGTATCCTCTTTACAATGGTGGACGCACGAACCGTAAACGATAGGTCGGTAATTGAGTCAATGCGCGAGACTTTCGGAATGAAAATCAATGTGTATGACACCTTTATCCCCGCCTCCGTGCGAGTTACCGAAGCAAATATGGAGGGCAAAAGCATTTTTGCCTATGACGGTAAATGTAAGGTTGCCGACGCATACAAAAATCTGACGAAGGAGGTGCTGGATATTGCCGCGCGTGAAAAAGCTCGATTTAGGAATGACGGCTCTCGATGAGTTGTTTATGAACGATAAAGAGCGAGCCGAGAATAAGCTGCCGAAAATCTTTGACATCCCACTTTCGGAAATTGACGATTTCCCCGATCACCCCTACCGTGTCCTTGATGATGAGGATATGCAGAACCTTATGGAAAGTATCAAGGACAGAGGGGTTATCACTCCTGCTATGGTGCGCAAAAAGGATGACGGCAGATAATAGGCGGTGTTGTCTTAGCAAGCACTGAATTTGGCTATCCAAATTCGCTTGTTAGGGGGCTGTCTCGCCTGCCGGCTCGGTCAGCGCTTCTGCCCTTCGGCAGAGGTGTCCACCGGACACCCGCGCCCCCTAAAACCCCGCAGAAAGGTTGTGCTAATGAGAAGCAGAAACATTCAAATTCCACTCCGTTTGTCAGAAGAAGAATACGCTGTACTTATGAAAAAAGTCGGCAAATGCAGATGCTCAAGAGAAAGCTATATCCGCAGTCTGATAAACGGCTTCTCGCCTAAAGAAGCACCGCCGGCAGACTATTATAAAATTCTTTCAAAAATCAGTCGCGAAAGTGCAAACCTAAATCAGTTGCTTATTGTTGCCCGTACCAAAAACTTTATCGCCACTCCACAGTTGCGAAAGCTTATGGAGGAGATACGGGCGACAAATAAAATGCTTTGGCAAACTTTTTCCGAGGAACGCAATGGCAACCACTAAGATATGGGACATTCGCGGTCGTGTAGATATAGTGCCCGCAAAGGAAATCCGAATAATTTATTCTGTAGCCGTCCGTTTCGTTCTCTGCAATGCAAACCAGATTTTTACCGTCGGGTCGAACAAGATAAAACATAAGGTGCTTGCCGTCCGCCGTGCGGTAAGGGCTTGAAGCGGTAAACTGGCGCTCCCATGAATTGTTCTTTTGCCCCATAAAGCTGAACGGTAGGGAAATTCCGCATGCGCTCACATCTTCATTTGTGAAATTTATTTCCAATACAATTCCGCCGTCTGTTTCCTCCGCCGTTAGGGAAACCCCGAAATCTTTATTCAGCAGTATTCCGTTTTCCGTTTCCGTATAGGGGACGGAATAATCGTTATACGGTGTAAATTCGGGCTTTTTCTCTTTGGTTATATCCTGAGATTCAAGGGTATACACGGGTTTCCCGAAATTTCCGCTGCCGTCGGTTATATCAACAGGCGTTTCATACCGCATATCATAAACGGCGGCAATTCGGCAATTTTCTGTTTTTAATTTCAGCATTTATGTTCTCCTAAAATAATCTGTGCCGTTCAGTCGGCGAAGTATATATCTCTGCCATTGTTTAATTTATCGAGGGTATATTCGTTATCGGCAATGTCCGAGCGCTCTGTCCATCTGCCGCCCGTGAAATCCGGGAAAGCGACGGGCGCGCCGCCCTTTGCGACCGATTCCTCACTCAATGCGGTTATACACATATAGGTTGCCGCGTCATATACATCTATCGGCGCGTGTGCTCCCGTTTTAACCGCGTTTACAAACGCCGCAAAAACAAGATGGTCTATGCCGCCGTGCATATCCTGCCCCACTCCGCCGTTTTGCCAGAGCGGGTGGTCGTATTCCTTTTCATACTGCGCGGCGTTGCCCCACATAGGCTTCCATTCCCACTCGTTTTTTGTGTGCTCAGCGTTGCCGTCCAAAAATACGCTGTCGTTATCCTCCATATACATACCCTTTGTACCGTGCACCTCAAATTTCCGCGAGTATGCGTGCGGCAGGGTTGTGTTAAGGGTAAGGCAAACGGTCTGCCCGCCCGCGCATTTAATAACCGTAGTTACAACATCGCCCTGCGCGTAATTTATATTTGAAAGCGGGTGCTCCGCGCCCTTTTTTTGTATGGCGTATTCGTGCAGGCCCATTGCAGCTGACGAAACAGAACAAAGCGTTAAAAAGCGGTTGCCGTTGTTTATATCAAGAATTTTTGCAATAGGTCCTATTTCGTGAGTAGGGTAGTTTTCGCAGTTGCGGTGAATATAGTTGCGCAGCCTGTAATGCCGTATTTCCTTGCCGCTTGTAATTTCTTCCCTTAAATCGTGGCAGTATGCGCCCGAGCAGTGCATAATATTGCCCAAAACGCCCTTGCGCGCCATATTAAGCGCCATAAGCTCACGCCTGCCGTAGCAGCAGTTTTCCATAAGCATAAGCTCCGTGCCTGTTTCCTCATAAGCGCGCACAAGCTTGCAGCAGTCGTCAATCGAATATGCTCCGCCCGCTTCAAGTCCTACGTATTTTCCCGCGCGCATTGCCGCCACGGCAACCTCGGCGTGCGCCTCCCACGATACGGCAATATACACCGCGTCAAGCTCCTTTATTTTAAGCAGCTCCTTATAATCGGTGAGCTCCGTAGGGCGCGGAAATCCAACCTTTTCCAGTTTTTCCGCCGCTGCGGTCACCCTATCGGGCAAAAGGTCGCAAACCGCGGCTATTTCTATGCCCGCGCCGTTCTTCATCATCGGTATTATAGGGTTTTCCAGCATTATGCCCCCGCGCTGACCAAGCCCTATTATGCCTATTTTTATGTTTTCCTTCATAGCACTTCTCCTTAATAGCTTTGCGTGCTGCCCGAAAGTAATTCCGGGTAAGAATTTTCCACAAAATCGTATTCTCTTTTTTCGCCGTTTATAAGCCAGCACTGCGGCTGATTGTTATAAAGCCAGTCAAGTGGCACGGCTTTATCATTTTGCTCGGAATTGCGGAAAAACGCTTTTTTTATATCCTCTTTCATGCTGTCGGTAATATCATCGGGCTTGACCGATATAAAAAGCGGACTGCCGCTGACAGAAAGAATATCCAGCCACTGCCTATTAAGGCTCCAATCAATTTTACCGGGGATTATCCCCACACAGTCGGCGTCAATCTTATAAAATGCGTCGTTCTGGCAAAGCCTGAAAGCAAGGGTATTAACGCCGTAAGCGCGGGTGCGGCTCCAAAGCCTGCCGCTTGTGTCGTCGCCCGTTCTGTATACCTCAAAAATCCCTGCGGACAGATGCGATACCGCATTGCAGGCGATAACAACCGCGTCGCCCGCGGCTTCCCTTATTACTCCGTAAAGCTCCGAAACTATTTCGGCGCTCGTTTTGCTTTCGTCATGAAAGCTCCAGCCGTCCTTTGCGGTTATTTTGCCGTTAAGCATACAGCCAAACGAGCCGAAAAGGTCGTAGGTGGTGTAATCGTGCTTTATAAGCTCGTAGCCCCATTCGGTCATTTTGCGAACGGTAGACCTTACATAATCCCGAACCTCGGGAACGGTGGGGTCAAGGCAGTATGACGGCTCGGTATTTGTATCGCCGTCATTTATTCGTGATAAGCACCATTCCGGGTGCAGCTTTTCAAGCTCCTTATCGCAAAGCGGCCTTATCCATATTCCGGGTTTTACCCCGATTTTTTTAAATTCTTCGGCAATTTTCGCCATATCACCGAACTTTTCATTCGGTTCCCACGGTCCCGCGCAGGGATTAACCGACCAGCCGTCGTCTATTACCGTAAACGGTTTGTTCTCGTTTCCCGCTGATAGCTCGGCGGTTATTTCCGCATCCCTTATAACCTCGGCGCGGCTGCTTTTACCGTAAGCGTAGTACCAATTATTACTGCCGTATACGGGCTTTTCGGGCAATCGGGGATTTTCGCACATAACGCGACAAAACGCTTTTGCCGCAGCGAAAGCTGAAATTCCGCTGTATTCACGGCATACAATAACACCCGCAAGCAGTCGTCTGCCGTTAAGCCTTACGCCTGTGCCGCCGCAGCGAACATCAAACCACGCCGTGCAGCCCGAAGCGTCGCACTGAAAGCTTACAAAGCTGCTGGCCCCCGTCATAACTCCGCAGCCCACGGTTTTATCGCCGCTGTTTGCAAGAAAATACCACGGCATAAATATTTCCCCGTTTAGCGAGTGCCATTCCATATCCCCGTAGGAGCGCTCCCATTTATCCCCCATTATGCGGGTAGGCTCGGTAACGCGGTAATTCCAGCGTAGGCAGATAAAGCGCGGGCGGGCTACTGCCGCCGTTACATATATGTAAAGCTTTTCGTCCTTTATTTCGGTTTCAACCGTGCAGTCTTTGTTATACTCTTCGCTTTCGATTTTTATATCGTCCGGCTCTCTTAAAATGTTTATCATATTACGACTTTCCCTTTCGTATAAGGTACGAGGGCGTGCAGCTCCATGCGTGGCAGGCGCTGTTTAGCACGGGGTTAGAATAGGGCGTTACCCTGTCGTTTGTAATATCGAAACATTCGGGGCAGCAGTCAAACCCGGCGTTTATAATCGCGCCCCAATAGCTCTTTATATATTCGTTTGCCGTTTCCGCCATTCTGCAGGAATAAAGCGCCTCTAAATAATAGTGGGTCATAAAGGGCGAGGACATATGTATTTCGGGGTTATATTCGGCGGTTTTTTCAAGCAAGACCCGCGTTTCCTCGCAGCTCAACGCGCCCGAAAGCGCCGCCCACACCTGCGACTGCCACGATATCTCGCCGTTTTTCGCGGTAAAAAGCCCTGTTTTTCCGTCCCTTTTTGAGAGTAGAGCAGCATTTACATCATTAAGAATAGCTTTGAATTTATCCGCGTGCTTACCGAGCTTTTCCGATAATCCTATCATACTGCGCAGCACATAGGCAAAATATCCGAGGGACGCCGTGCTGCGGTCGTAATTGCCGTGGTCTATAAAAAAGCTCTCGTTAATTATTCCCGCCGTTCTGTCAAAAACACTGTCGGTATATTCTATTTGGTGCAGCGCAATTCCGTAAAGCTCATCGGGCAGCGTTTTATCGCCTGTATTTTCCAAATAATCGACAAGGCAAAGCACAAAGCAAAGCGAATAATCAAGGTAAAACCATTGGTCGGCATAGGGCGGAGTATCGGGAAATACGCAGGGCGGCACAAGTCCCTTTTCGTTTAAATGCTCGGCAAATAAGTAAATGCACCGCTTTATAAGGTCGGTATTGCGGAAGGTCACATAGTCAACCAGCGCCTGCAGTCGTAAATCGCCGATCCACAGCCTGCGGTCGCGTTTCGGTCCGTCCTCAAAAACATCCTGCTCGCACTCTTTAAGGGTATTAACGCATATTTTGTCTATTGCGGCAAGTTTGCTGTCCGCCGTATTAAGGGGCAGCGCATCATCTATATCCACCGCCGACACTGCGTCGATATACAGCGCGGTTATATCAACCGCAAAACGCACCGAATCAGTACGCTTCAGCTTTAAATATCTGAACGAATAGCGGCGCTCAAGGCTGCCCTTATATGGCATAAAGGCTATTGTTTTAAAATCGTTTTGCAGCCAGCCGACCGACAGTGAATTTTCGCTGTCCTCCGCCGTTTCGGCAAGCTCAATAGGCATCTCGGCAAAGGAAAAGGCTATATTTGTGGGGGAATCGGGTATGTGCTCGGGTCTGCCCGCAAGCTCGATATTAAGATAACCCGTAAAGTGGCCCCCGAAATCTATTATTATTTCTTCCTTTTCAAGTGTTAAGGGAAAAGAAATATCCGAAAGCTTTTTTATCTTCCATCCCTGAAAGGCGGATTTATCCGCGCATACCTCTGCTAAAGCCTGCGGCTCGATTCTTTTGTGCTTCAGCGGTCTTTTATATGTATCCGATTTATTTTGCATTTTCTCACCCGTTACGCAAAAGCCCGATGCACCCTTTGCACCGGGCTTTTATTATTTAATTATTTTCCGTATTCGCTTGACGCGCCTATAATAACCTTTTTAAGCGCCGCAAGTGCCGCAGCGCCGTCGGTATTTTCTGTCAGCCACATACCGCGGGTTATATTTTCAAAGCTTTCATTGCCGGCTGAATATTTCTTCATTCTTACCATATCGAGGATGTTTATTTCGCCGTCGTTATTGGCGTCTCCCGGCGCTGCGGAAGAAATTATTTCACAGGTAACATTATCAAATTTCGCGGCGCCGGTTTTATCTCTGGCATCAATGCCGCACATGTAGTTTACCCATACAAGCTCGGTCATATTGTTGATTTTATTTTTGAAGGTGCTCTTATCTACTGTTTTTTCAAAATAATACCAGCCGTCGTCATGGACCGAAAAGCTTTCGCCCGAATCCGGCTTGCCGTTTTTAAGGTAATTCGCAAAATGAAGACCCACACTGTTTGCGCCGCCGTATGACTTTCCGAAGCCTAACCATATTTTAGGCTCTGTACCTCCGGCGGTAACCTTAAAATGACCGGTCGCCTTAACTGCGGTATCGCCGAGGACGAATTTTACGGCGTCTGCTTCAAGCTGCTGGAAATACCTTTCTTTTTTGTCGCCGCTTCTTATTTCCACTGCTGTTGAGCCGTCATAAGAGCCGCCCGGAACTACGGATATATCCCTGTCGCCCTCAACGCCCAGCATGCCTATATCAAAACCGGGAACATTCTGAACAATATACGGAGAATTATCAACAGCACTGCTGTCGCTCACAACGGCTTCTTTTTCACAGAAATCACCGTTCGCAATAAGATTTGTCCGGCTTGCGTCGTCTTTAGCGTAAACCTTGATATTATCAATATAACAATCTACACTGACATATCCACCTGCCCATAATTTTATCGGTGTATCGGCTTTGCGCGTAACTGTAAAGTCGTATTTTAGATTTGTCCAATCAACATAATCGGAGGTTATCGCGAAATTATCTCCGGTGGCATCTGCCCATGTTGCGAATGTCCATGAAAATCCGATATAAAATTTATCATGCGGACCTGCAAACGTACCTTTAACATTTAATTCAAGTGTATAGGTCTTTCCCTCCTCAACACCCGCTCCCTTTATCATTTGCGAAATACCCAATGAGGTTCCTGCACTTTGTGTAAAATCTTTTTTGAAATGAAGTGAACCAGCATCATCGGCACATTCGTCTGAAATATCCAATTTGCAATACTCAGTATTCGGATTTGAACTGCCTATCGAGTCCCAATTTTTTACGGTATAATTTGTTTTATAAAAATTACCGTTATTTAATATATTGGTTTTCGTATTATCGTCCTTTGCGTAAACCTTGATATTATCAATATAACAATCTACACTGACATATCCACCTGCCCATAATTTTATCGGTGTATCGGCTTTGCGCGTAACTGTAAAGTCGTATTTTAGATTTGTCCAATCAACATAATCGGAGGTTATCGCGAAATTATCTCCGGTGGCATCTGCCCATGTTGCGAATGTCCATGAAAATCCGATATAAAATTTATCATGCGGACCTGCAAACGTACCTTTAACATTTAATTCAAGTGTATAGGTCTTTCCCTCCTCAACACCCGCTCCCTTTATCATTTGCGAAATACCCAATGAGGTTCCTGCACTTTGTGTAAAATCTTTTTTGAAATGAACCGAACCAATATCATCTGCCTGAGTATCTGATAATTCTATATTACAATAATCCGGTGTTGTGTCATTGCCGTATTCTTCCCATCCCTCAAGTGTAGACTCGTTTGTAGGGACCATGCTATCCGGTGTGGCCTTTTCCTCAATCGCTTTGACATCAAAATCCTTGATTGTCAACTGCGTTCCCGCATTCCCGCGGAGATAAATACGGAACTGATTTACAGGTTTTATGCCGTCAACCGTAAATTCCGCAACAACATTTTTCCATTCGTTGCCGACATAAGCTTCTGCTGCTGCCGCACCGTCGACCGAAACACTGTTATAAACAATATCGCCGTGCGTTGCTAAATCCTCCGAAAACTTTTTGCCGGAAAGCTTGAACCAACCGCTTTCGTCGGTACTCTTAATTGCGAATGAAACCTGATATTTACCGCCTGCCGAAAACATCATATTCCTTGTAGCAAGCGATGCCCAGTCTGCCGCTGCTTCGTTTGCTCCTTTTGTAACAACGGGTATTCCCGTTACGCCGTCAACTGTGGTGAAGGTCACCTTGTCGCCCTTCACATTGTCGCATAAATACCACATATACTCTTCAAACGAGCCGTAGCTGCCTATGGTGCTGTATGCGCGGGTCACCCCTGCCGCATTTGCCGGAACCGCCCCCGCAAAGCAGGCGGCCGCCAAAGCAACAGCCAATACCTTGGGAAGCTTCTTTTTTAAGGAAAATGCTTTTTTCATAAAAATTTACCTCCAAACTTATTTTCGGCGTCCTGCCGGAATTTTATATTTACGCGGCATCCGCCGCACAGAGCTTAATTTATGGGTATTTCCCCGAAGAAAATGCCGCGAATGGTGCTTATTTCCTCGCTTGTTACGCCTATGGAAAGCAAGTAATTCTCGGCTTTTTCGGCAGGGGTATCACCCGAAAGCGCGCAGAAAGAGCTTAAAAATGCTTTCATTTCCGCATTTGTTGCAGCCGAGCGCAAGCCTGCGTCCGAAAAGGTAGTAAACTCATAATCTTGTATCAAGGTTTTTTCGTCCACACCGAGCAGGGCGTTCAAAATATAGCATACCGTGCCTGTTCTGTCAGCACCGTAAACGCAGTGAACATAAATCGGATAATTATTTACATCTGCATATGATGCAAATATCTGACGGAACAGCTCCTTTTGGTCGCTTGAAAAAGCCGCGGTATACGAGCCTATCCGGCTGTTCAGATATTTTGCTGACGTAACAACGCTCTTTGTAAGCCCGCCCGTTTCGCTTGCCGTTCTTAAATCTATTTCAAGCCCCAAGGCAATATCCGTGCCGAGCAGCTCAGCGCCCTGTGCCGTCAGTCGTGATGTACCCTTAATATCAAGCTGCGCACCTCTGAAAGCCAGTCCCTGCAAGGTGGTTTTTCCGAAAGAGGTTTCATAGCCCCCGAGGTCACGGACATTTGTAATTCCGCCCACGGTCATTACGCGCGGACCTATATCTGCGGTTTTAAACGAGCTTTCCGCCTGTCGGGTAATTCCGTTTGCCGTGGCGGTTATTCTTACATAATATTTTGTATTTCTCAAAAGATTATTAGCAGCTATGTTCTTACCGGTTGTATTAACCGTTACCGCGTCGGAGTAATCCGCCATTGTACCGTATTCAACCTTGAATTTTGCACCCTCTACCGGACATTCAAGTACTATTTTTATATCCTGTGCCGAATCGGTCATAAGCACGGCGTAATCGTCAACCGTGGGATTTTCGGCGGTAAGATAAGCCCTTGCAGAAGCATTGTAGGAATACGCCGTGTCAGGCGCAATCATTGCAACCTCCGGCACAGAGCCGTAATCGGTAAGACCGAGCAGAAGCCTTTTAATCATTGCCGCATCTATAGTATTTATATAGCCGTTGCCGTTTATATCTGCGGCATTGGGGCTTGTATATTCCGCTATACCGGCTCTGACCTTTTTAAAGCGTATCATATCGAGTATATCAAGGCTGCCGTCGGCATTTACATCTCCCGGCTCGCATACCCTGTAAAACGCAATGCTGTCATACAGTATTTCGGCATCGGATGAATAAAACGCATTATCAAGCTGCACCTTTACCCCCGTAAGCGTGGCATCTTGCGGGAGGGTAAAGGTATAATTCATCTGTTGCCAGCCGTCGGTGCTGTTTGTAATTGCCGTGTTAAGCCCCGACTCTGCCGGAACAGCAGAGGAACCGTTTCCACGAAGCGACGCGCCGAGCCGCATATTCCCGCTCGCCTTTACATAAAGGCGGAGCTTATAGGTCGCGCCCGCCGTTACAGGTATGTATTTGCTTGTTCTTACCTTGTAAACGCTGTCGCCCGAAGCTTTACTGTGAGTGACTCGAAGAGCTGCTCCATCATAGCCTGCGGTTTCGGAGGATATAGTATCCTTACTGCCGGCAGGCAGAGAGTTTTGCTCCCAGCCGTCAATACCCGAAGTAAAGCCACTGTTTTCTATCAATGTTTCAAAGAAATAAAACTCGGCTTTATCGGCGGTTAAAAGATTTTCCCATTTTCCGCCCGAAAATCTAAAGGAAGCGGGGCCTATATGCTTTTTGTAGTAATTGTCGGTAAAATTACCGTCAAGCGATAATATATCGCCTTCATTTGCGGGACAGGTAATCTTCATACAGCCGTCGGTATATGCCGTAAATACGGCTTTGTCGGTTACGACTCCGTTTAAAAGCACCGCGCCCTCCTCTGCCGAAACATTGCCTATTAAGGAGCGCTGAGGCAAGGACGCTGTAAGCCCTGCAGCACTCCCCGATATAAGCGACGGTATAATTTGAATATCCGATTGATCTCCCATGGCGGGGTCGGTGCAGAAGCTGCCGAGCCCCTCTAACATATCGTTGCCGTCCTTATCGATCACACGCAGATTGTCGATATACAGATCACTCATACCGTTATACTGGCTGAAAAAGATTATAAAATCGCTGCCGCCGTTTGTTTTAAAGCTGCCGGAGACCTCAGTCCAATCGACATAAATATTTCTGTCAATAAACTTAAATATATTACTTGTATCCGTAAGCGATGAAAAGTAGAATGCCTCAGACAGCAGCCCCTTTTTACCCTTGACATTGACCTTAACGGTGTATTCGCCGGCAGGTATCGATTTATTCACGCAAACGCGTATATCTCCGTTTGCGGCAACATTTTTAATGTGCAGCGCTCCGTTATCAAAGCAGCCGTCGCCTACGATTTCGGCTTTTCTTGACGCCGTATAAGTGCCGTCGGAATATCTGTACCAGCCGTTTGCGGTGCTGCTGTCATGCAGGGTCAGAACATCCTCGGGGATATCGGGCTCATCGCCGCCGCCGGACGCTAAACGGTCGAAATTACCCATTCCGTCAAGCACATCGTTTCCTTCGGAATCGAGTATTTTGAAATTATCGATATAAATATCGGTTCCCCAGTTATACTGGCTTACGGTTATACCGAAAACGCTGCCGCCCCTGCTTGTAAACGGAAGCTCAACCCTCTCCCAATCGGGATAGCTTGTTTTGCTTATTAAATCGGTATAATCCGATTGACCGCTCTCCTTAAAATAGAACTGCTGATCCGCAAGCTTTAAAGAGCCCTTAATATTGAATTGCAGCGTGTATGCGCCTGCGGGTATTGTCTTTTTAAAGCCTACTCGCATATCCCCCTGTTTTTCCGTGGGCTTGTTTACGATATGCAGCGAGCCGGTATCATCGCAGCCGGACTCTGCTATTTCAATGAACCTGACCGAGGTATCCGCGCCCGAAAGCCAGGTTCTGTACCAGTAGTCCTCGGTTTCGCCGTCATACGGCTGCTGCATTTTATTTGTTTCTTCGCCCGTGCCCTCTGCGCAGAAGTTGCCCGCACCTTCAAGCATATCATTGCCGTCAGCGTCCAAAACCTTGAAATTATCGATATATATGCTTGTCTGCCAGTTATACTGGCTGAAAAAGAAACCGAAGGTGTTGCCGCCGACAGTTTTAAACGGTACCGTAAGCTCCGTCCAATTCGGGTAGCTTTTTTCTCCGGGTATCAGTTGAACCTGACCCTCATCGTTGCTGCTGTTAGCAAACCACAGGTTTTCTGTGGAGTATGTTCTGCTGCCCTTGATTTTGAAGCTTAAGGTGTATTCGCCGGCAGGAATATTTTTTATAATATTTACGCGCATATCCCCCGAAGGAGTATCGTTTACAAAGTGCAGCGAGCCTACATCGTCGGCGCCCTCCTTTGCGATTTCGATATAGCGTGTCGATGTATCCGCGCTGCCGCCGGGGTAGGTTCTGTACCAATAGTCCGATGAATAATCGGATGATATGGTGCCCGGTATTAAATTGCCCGTACTTACTGCCGACAAAGGCAGTGATGAAAAGGCGCTTAAAATAATTGCAAAGGATAACAAGCATGGAAATATTTTTTTAATCATTCCTATAACCCTTTCTGAATTTAATCAGCCCTTTACGCCGTCTCCCGAGGACATACCGTTTTGCAGCGGCTTTTGGAATATGGCGTAAATTATAAGAATAGGCACAAGGGCTATTGTAAGACCCGCAAAGGTTCTGCCGTAATTAACATCGTAGGTTCCCGAATTTGTAAGGTAGGAAAGACCTATCGCCATGGTGTATTTTGTATTATCATGAATAAAGGTGAGCGCGGTAATGTATTCGTTCCATGTGCCCATTATATTGAGCAGCGCCACAACAAAAAGCGAAGGCTTTGAAAGCGGCACTATTATTTTGAAGAATATGGTGAACTGGCTCGCGCCGTCTATTGTGGCAGCCTCTAAGAGCGCGTTGTGTATTCCGCGCACGAAGCCCGCCATCATAAACACCGAAAACGGCATACCCTGTATTGCGTAGATAACCGAAAGCCACACAAGCGAATCGGTTATTTTAATTGAATCCGCAAAATAGTAAAGGGGTACGAGCATAAGCACCGACGGCACCATCATAGCCACCATATAAAACTTTTCAAGCCCTTTTATAAAGCGGTTGTTGTATTTTGCAATAACATAGGCGTTAGCGCCCACTATAAGCAGGGTTATAGCCAGGGTCAGCACCACGGTGAAAAGGCTGTTAAAGAAGTAAGAGCCGAAGCTTGCCTCGTTCCACGCGTCAACAAAATTTCCCCATTGCGGGGTTTTCGGCAGCGCCCAGGGGGATGCGAAAAATTCCTGATTGCTTTTAAGCGAAGTATAAAGCACCCAAATAACGGGGAACGCCACCGTCACGCTCCACAGCACGAGGAAAATTCTTATTATTCCCTGCCCTACCATAGCCGAGCGGGACAGGTGCGGAGTATTTCTTTTTTTACTCATTTACACTGTCCCCCCTTGACATAATGCGGTTGACTATGAAGGAAGCCGTCGCGGAGATTATAAGCATAAGTATTGCCGCCGCATAGGAGTAGCCCACCTGCGGCCACTGGCTGTCAAAGCTGTTTTTGTAAACGAACACGCCCATAACCACCGAATCTTCACTGACAGAGCTGCCGAGCATTGCCTGCACCATTGTAAAGCTTGAGCTGAACGACTGATACAGTATGGTTATAACCATAAACTTTGCCTGCTCCCACACCGCCGGCATGGTTATGTAGCGCAGCTGGGTCCACTCGCCCGCGCCGTCAATCGTGGCGGATTCGTACAGCTCCTTGCTTATTCCGTTTATCGCGGTAATCATTATAAGCATAAAGAGTCCTATACCGCACCAGCTTGCAACAAAGGTGATGACCCCTATCGGGTGGGTAAATGTCCATCCCATTTCGGGAATAAGCGCCGACAGCCCCACTCCGCGCAAAAGCGGATTTAAAATACCGAAGTTCGGGTCTAAAACAAACGTCCAGATAGTGGTTATGATTATAACCGACAGCACATTCGGCATAAAGAAGATAAAGCGGTATATGCCCGTTTCAAGCTTTGAAAATCTGAGCCTTGTCAGCGACACGGCGAAAAGAATTGTAAGCACGATTATTATAATTTCCTTGCCGAGTATTATAACAAAATCGTTCTTTATAGCCGCCAAAAACTCCGAATCTGTTATTACCTGTATGTAGTTTTGAAAGCCTACGAAGCTATCCCTTGTCAGGGCGTCGTAGCCCGACCATTCAAAAAAGCTTGTGTAAAGCGATGAAAAGATCGGGTAGACGCAGAAAAGAATGTAAAGTAAAAGCGGCGGCAGACAGAAAAGTGAGAAAAAGGCGATTTTCGATTTATCTGCGGGTCTGCGCTTTTTCAGTTTTGTATTTGACATTGCGGTCATTCCTTTTAATGTAAATCGTCAGCCTATCCTACTTTTTTCTTGGTTGCCTTTTGCAGCTCGGAAATAACCTTATCCACCGTCATATCGCCCGAAACGAGCTTGTTTATGCACTGGTTTATGGTTGCGTCCACGCTGCCCCAGGTGGTAGAGCCTTTTGAAATAAGGGTTACTTCAGATGAGTTTATCATCTCGTTTACCTGCTTTGCGGACTCGGTGAGGTTAGCCTTTGAAACATCGGTGCGGGTTGCGCTCGGAACGGCGCAAAGCTCTGCGAATTTAGCCGCAACCTTATCGGTATAAAGGAATCTGAGGAACGCCTCTGCAGCCTTCGGATTTTTCGCCTTTGCGGCAATGCCTACGTTTGCAGCGTTGGCAACAACGGTTGTCTTCTGACCCGCGTCCTGCAGAACCGAGGGGTAATAACGCATTTTAAAGCTTGCGGGGGTCGAGCTCTTCATTTCGTTTTCAAGCCATAAGCCGTTGGGAATGAGGGCCGCGTTGTGCTTAAGCCATGCCGCCTGGCTGGTTATGTGGTTCATTGAAAGACCGGAAGGATCAAAATATCCCGCCTTTGCGAGAGTCTCTATTTTGGTTAAAACCTTTTTAAAGCGCGCATCGCTCCAAACGGATTCGCTTGCCGCGTTTGCGACATCATAGAAATACTGGGTATCGTTTGACGCCAAAGCCTCAGAAGCCACCGCAGGCATAAGCATACCCCAAACAAGATAGCCTGAGTATTGACCCGTGTAGATAAACGGATACATTCCCGAGGATTTTACGGTCTTGCAGAAGCTCTGCAGCTCGGTGTAATTCTTAGGAACGCTCCAGCCCTTAGAGCTGAACAGGCTTTGATCGTACCACATACCGTAGGTGGAAAGCAGAACGGGCATTTCGTAAATTTTGCCTGTGTTCTTATAGGTGCTTACAAGTCCGCTCTTAAGCTGGCTGCTTATGGGCGTTGAGGTGCCGTAGACCTTGCCGTTTTTATAAAGAGAGCTTAAATCTCTCATCTTGTTCTCGCTCATCCAGGTGGAGGCAGGCATATTGCTGCCGTCGAGCAGAACGAAGTCGGGCGGGTTATCCTTTGCCCAACGGGTCTTCATCTGCGCGTTAACATTGGTATCAAGATGCGCGTTTATTTCAAGATTGGGCTGCAGCTTCTGGAACTCGCTTATGGCATATTCCCAGCACTCGCTGCCGTAACCGCCTACGAATATCTGTAATTCAAGCGTACCCTTAAGCTTTTCTTCGGATGAGTTATTGACTTCACCCGCATTGTGCACGGTGTTATCGCCCGAACCGCTTACAACATTACCTGCCCCGCCCTTGTTATCGGAGGAAGCATCGGCACTGCCCGAAGACGCACCGGTGTTTGAGTTTTTATCACCGCTGACATAGCTCACGGTTTCGTCGATCTCGCTGCTTACCGTAGTCTTTGTAAGACTGCACCCTGCAGACATTGCCAAAGTTGCGCATGCGGCTATAATGCAAATGCAGCGAATGAGAATTTTTTTCATAAAATTGCACTCCTTTTAGTTTTTTGGGTTTTACTTTGGGGCTCTGTATTGGAGCCCCAAAGATTTTTAAAGCTCTGCGGAATTGTTTCCGCCTTTTTCCAAAGTAATTGAGGTGTGCGGCGCACCGTTTAAGGAAAGCTTCACGCTCTGCCCCGCGTGGTGTGCGGCGTATCCCTTTTTAACCGTTGCCGTAACGCCCTCAAGCCCTTGCTTTTCTTTAAGCTTATCCAGCCTTACGGTACCCTTTTTGATTTTTGCGGAATATATCCGCCTGCCGTTCCTTGTAAAGTAAATATTCTTGCCGAGAAGAACAATAAGCAGAATTACTATTGCCGCCAAAACCGCAAGCGCCGCGGCGCACAGGGCTATAATCACAGGCAGGTTAAGAGAAACGGTAGTGTAATACTTCGTGTTTTTCTTGGTTATTGCCTGTCTGCCGTCATCATCGTCCGTGCTGCCGTTATCGGGCTTTACATCGGGTGTAGTCGGCTCAACATAACCGTTATTGCCGTTATTACCGTTATCCGGCACGGTCGGGTCAACAGGGTCGTCGTTATCGTCAAGCGGCAGCTTTTCATAAAGTCTTGTGTAGTAAACTGCCACTGTGTGGCTTTCCTTTATGTTGCTGAAGGTATAGCTGCTGCCGTTTACGGTGGTTTTGACGCCGTCTATAAGCAGATAGCCGAGCCTGTACCCGCTGTTCGGCTTAAAGGTAAGGGTCACCTTTCCGCCGTATTCCGCCTCATTAAGTCCCTCGGGGCTTACAGTACCGCCCGCGGTTCTTGTGAAATAAAGCTTGATTTTATCATTTTTTGAAATGCGGAAAAGCCTTGTTTCACCCTTATCCGAGCTGTATGTAAAGCTGTTTACGCTCTTAGCAATAACCTTGCGGTTAAATACATCGTACACCGTGTAATTACCCGGCAGCGTGACCGTCTTTTCACCGCCGAAAAGCGAATGAACGGAAATGTAATTGTTATCGGCATAAATTATATCGGTTGCGGTATCATCGTAAATATGGCAGCCGCAGTGCTTTAGGACATTTCTTAAAATATCAGCCGGGATACAAGGCACTGCCGAGTAAATACTCGTCCAGCTATTTCCCTTTCCGTCGGTCATTTCCTTCATTGCAAAGCCGACATTGTTTGTTCCGTAGCCGTTTTGCTCGGTGTGATAGCCGAGGGTTACGGCAGTTTCGTCATCCACCGCTAAAACGGGTGCTAAGGTTCTGTATTCTATCGCACCGAAGCTGACATCCGCCAGCCCCTCTGTTACCCAGCTGTTGTAATTTTCAACCTCAACCGTGCCCATAAGCTTGCGCTCGGTATTAGGGCTTTCAATAAGCTTCATATTCATTCCCGTAAGAGCCGAAAGATTATCAACAGAGGTGGTATTGCCGTCGGACATACCCGATGTAAACACCCAGATGATAACATTGCCGTTTTTCTGCAGCTTTTCGCTTATCGCGCGGCGTTCTGCCTCTGTAACCTGCGTGGTCGAGAGCATAATATTTATCTTATGCTCCGGAACAAGCCCCTTTTCGAGGTCGTCGAGCAGGTATGTATCATACGGTGCACCGAGGTTGTAAAGCTCCTTGCGCTGCGTAAGCAGCAATCCCTTATACAAAAGCTCGTTTGTAAGG
Organism: uncultured Oscillospiraceae bacterium; assembly: GCA_905193585.1. Classification (GTDB taxonomy): domain Bacteria; phylum Bacillota; class Clostridia; order Oscillospirales; family Acutalibacteraceae; genus UBA737. The sequence continues at coordinate 8,562 of CAJJPG010000011.1, read as the reverse complement.
GCAGAGCCGGAATACGGCATATACGCGGGCGACTGCTCATCGTAAAACACCGCTATATCCGAAACGCTCTTGCGTTCAAGTCCCAGCGACAGGGTCATTTCCTGCATCATGGCAGAGGCAGTCTCCCATAGCTGCTTATCGGTGAAATAAGTGCCCGCAAGGCTGTAAAGGTAAAGCCCGCAGCCCTTTGAAAGAGCATATGCAAAGTTTCGCTTTAACTGCTCTATGGATTGCTCGGCGGTGCGCGTCCAACCGACGGACGCACGCGCGTCGGGCGCTTCAAACATTGATGTGGTGTGGTTGCGGTTGTCGTCCTCCGCAATATAGAGCTTTCCGTGCGCGGTAACGCTGTCTACAGCCGACATATAATCGCCGGAATAGCCTATTTCGCGCTCGCTGTAATTCCACGGGCAGGTTATGAAATCAATACTGTCGGATTCGAGTATCTTCTGGAACGAGGTCTGTGAGGTGGAAGCCGCCATATCGTAGTTGATAACATTAAGCAGATAGCCCGCATAAGTTCCTACGAAAAGCCTGTTGTTCGTGGCTTTTTTCACAAGAGAAGCAAAATAAAGCATTGCCTCGGTCTTCTTCTCACCCATAAACAGCTCGTAATCTATTGCCTGACGGTTCTTGCCTGCGCTTAAAATGCTGCCGAACTCGGTTTCGCTGCGCACCGCAATGCTCGGAACGGCAGCCGTTGCGAGCGTTACGGAGCTGTTGCCCCAGGCGGATCTCAGCGCCGCGTCGGTTTTATACCTTTCTTTAAGCCATGCACGGAAGGCGGTAAGTCCTACCGATGAATAATCGCCTGCCTTTGTGCTGCCGTTTATTCCCCACCACTGCCATTCGTAGGTGGTGCCGCCCGTAATTTTAAAGCCTATAATATTATTGGCGTAGGGCTGCTGCATAAGGTAATTAATTATTTCGGTAATCTTTTCGCCTGTTTCCTTTTTCCACAGCTCGGAGGAGAAAGACTCCTTGCTCACCGTGCCGTCGTTAAGCTTTACGCACTCCTCGGGGTGAGCGTCCAGCCACCACTGCGGCGGTGTGGTATCGATTGCCATAACAAGCTGCGAATTCGGGTTTGCCGCAAGCGTACCCAAAATCTGCTGATCTATGGTCTCGGTCTTAATAGTCCCGTCGGACATCCAAAGCTCGCCGAGCGTTTCACGCGGGAGGATAAATGCAATAGATGTATCTATTCCCACGCTTGCCAGCCCCTCCATTTCGGATTGGTCAAACTGGGTATCGCGCTCTGGGCGGCTGTACCACAAGGGTGCCTGCGCCACGCCGTTTACAAATACGGTCGGCTTGCCGTTATACATTTTGATTTCGCTCTTTGTTGAAACCTCCTGCTTATACTGCGCAATTTTAAGGCTTCCGACCTTATTGTTGATGTAATAATCGCTGACAATCGCTACTGTGTTATCAAATTGCACTGTGTAATCGCCCGCCGCCAAGAACTGCGGCACGGTTATTTCGAACTCGGCGGTAAATTCCTTACCGGTAGGCCATGACTTTGTGGTTTTGCCGTTTGCAAGAGTTATTGTTCCCGTGCAAATACGGCTGGTTGAATTTCGCTTCCAGAAATATATTTTAAAGCTTGAGGCTTCGGGCAGCTTCTCGGCAATTTTAAGAGTAGCCGTAACCGTCACCGTGTCGCCCGCATAAATTGTGTTTTTCGGGAAGGTGAATTCGTTTGTTTCTATTTTATAATCCGAATATTCCGAAAAATCGAAGTCGATCGCGCCCCAGCCGCCGCTGCCGACATTAGCGTAAATTTCCGCCTTTGTCCAGCCGCCTGTTGACATATCATAATCGGGCTTCATAAAGTTATCGGCGTCGGATTCGCTCCACTGCGGATTCGGGGTGCTGTTCTCCCCTATCGATTCGCGCGCTACATTTACGCTTTCATCGGTGTAGAAGCGCAGAACGGAATCGTTATCCATCTTCACTATTCCGTCGTATAAAAGCGCGTATCTGTAAACGCCGTTATACAACCGAACCGCGATAACATTTTTACCCTTTTGCAGATATTCCGTAATATCAAGGGTGACAGGCAGGCTCCAGGTGTCTCCGGTGCGGGTCTCCTCGTAAACCTTTTCGCCGTTTATGTAAACATCGGCTCTGTCGTCCGCGGTTATCTGCATCTGCGCCGATTTCACGGTGCTTTCAAGATTTATTTCCTGGCGGTAATAATAGTAGCGCTCGTTGTTTTTCTGGCTCTCTATTGTGTCGTAATCCGCGGGATGGACTATCCACGCGCCCTCCCAGCCGAGGTCTACGCTCGGCTCCGCGGTGGTGCGCACGGTCACATCGTTCAATGCAACGCCGCCGTCGCCACCGGTTTTTTCAAACCGCAGAACATAATACGCAGCGTTTATCGCCGTAAAATCAACCTTGATTTCGGTTGAAGTCGGGGCTGATGAGATTTCGCGGTCAACAACCGCTCCCACCGACTCGTTTTTCCAGTTATAGCCTGTAAGACTCAATTTACCTACTGCAGTGCCCGTAGTTCTGTAATGCGCGGTAAACTGATAAGAATAATCGGTATTTATAATATCTATTTTCTTTTCTATAGCCGCGCTGTCACCCGAGCCGCCCGAAATTATCGCTTCGCCCGCAGTGCCGAAGGAGGGATTGCCCTTAACATCGGTCTTTTTAAAGCCGCCGAACATTCCGTCGGATGAGGGAGATGCAAAATCCTCGGCATAAACCGTGTCGTTGCTTTCGGTGTAGTTGTAGTATTCTATCGAATCAAAGTACACATCGGCTTTTCTGCCGCCTATTCGCATGGCAAGCGCCACACTGCGAACATTTTTCGGAACGGTATAGAATATTCTGTATTCCTGCCAGTCGCTCAGGTTACTGCCCGAATTAAGCGGTCTGTCCTGCCCGGTCCAGCTTTGAATAAGCGTGCCCGAGGAATTATAGCCCGAAAGCGAGGCTGCAAACGCACCCGACACCGCATTACGGCTGCGCATATGGATAACAAACTCGATTCTGTCGCCTGCGTTGACATTTATCCGCTTTGCCATGGTCGCGGTGGTGTAGTTTATTCTGCTGTACTGCTTTTCAATATGCAGTGAGCTGCTGCCTCGGTAGTAAACGGATTTATCCGCCGAAATGCTTGCGATACCGTCAGATGTTACATAGCTCCAGTTAAGCGGCTTACCGCCTGCTGTATATTCAAAATCGAGGTTCGGGTCGTCAATGCTCTCGGTTTTTGTGAGTGCCACATTATCGATATACATATCCATCGCGTCCGAGGTGTTTGAAACCAGCCATATCTTAACGAACTTCGCGTCCTTTGCGGTTTTAAAAGCACCGCCGCAGCTCTTCCAATCAAACGAGCCGTATTCGTATGCGTCGGTCACCCATTTGAATGCCTCGGCTTCATCCTTGACATTATCGCCGTAAGCGTTTTTATACTGCCTGACGCAAATCTGCAGCGAGCCCTTCTTGTTGCCCTGCGCCATTGCGTCATAGCTTAAAAGATAATCGGTATTGCCGCCGACCTCAAGCATAATGCTTTGCAGATAAAGCTGAACATCGCCTGCCTGCGGCTTGCTTATATGCACCGCGGCGCTGCCGTCCTTTGATGCGCCCTCCGCCTTTACCGCGGTGTACGCCCCAAAGCTGCCCTCTTCAAATTCACCGGGCTTGTTCGGGTTCTCGCGGCGCTCATACATATTCCAGTTGAATACCTTTTCGCCGTTTTCACCCGACTCAAAATCGAGGTTCGGGTCGGTCGAATCACCCAAATAAACAACCGAAATATTATCGAACAAAAACTTTGCTCCCGCCGTTTTTGCGCGCACCTCAAAGCGCACCTCATAAAATGCGGTGTCGCCGCCCGCCGTGAAATCGGCGGTATAGCTGTGCCATTCGCCGTCGTTATTCTGCGAATTTGCGGCGGTCAGCCAGTTATAGGACGATGTCTCCGTTGTATCGTTGCCCTTTTTATTATAGGTTCTGATATATGGGTAAACGCTTATTTCGTCCCCCGAGTATCTTCCTTGGAAGGTAACGCGATAAACGCCGTTTGCTTGTGCGCTCATGCGCTTGCCGTAAATTACCGCAAATTCCGTGTTTCCCTTTTCGGCTGTCGCTTTTACAGCGCCGCTGCTGTTTACACCCTCGTTTGCAACATATTTAACCTTGAATATTTCGGGGTCTGCGCCGCCGCAATAGTATTGCCAGTTAAGCGGCATATCGTTTTCGGGGTTTTTAATTTCGAAATCATAATTTTCGGGATTTTCAAGCAGCGTGAGCGTGATACCTTTAAGCGTTGCGCTGCTTTCCGATATATATGAAACGCGCATATATTTCGCGCCGTCCGGCACAATAAATATGCCGCCCGAGCTTTCAGGCTCACATTCCTTGCCGGTATCAAAGGTTATTTTAAGCCTTCCGCCGCTGCCGTTTACCGCTGTGCGGAAAATCTGCCCGCCCTCGACATTGTAGCGGTAGGAAACCGCCGCGGAATTATCTCCGAGAGAAATAACCGACGAAGCCTTATCGTAATCGGTCTTGCCCGAGAAGCTCCAACCGGGGGCAGACAGCACGCGCATATTTTCAAAATCGCCGTTTTGAATTAACTGCCGCGAGGTATCGGGTTCCGAATATGAGTAGAAACCGCTGTTGGTTATAAGGTTTGTCTGCGCAATATCGCTCTCGTCATAAACCGATATATTATCAATATAGCAGTCAACTCCGGCGTAGCCGCCGGGAGATATACACAGCGGTGCGTCCTTGGCATCTGTCACTGTGAACCTGTAAGTCATTTTCGTCCATTTGGAATAATTTACATTATCGAACAAAAGTCCGCCGTCACCTGATTTTTCCCAATTGCCGAGCCCCCAGTAAAGCTCTGCCGCTAGCGGGTCGCCCGCTGTCTGAGTCGCACCCTTGAGCCACAGCTCCATAACATAGGTCTTGCCGTTTTCAAGACCTTTCAGCATATATGAAATTCCCGCTCTTGCGCGGGCGGTATTTTTTTCATAGTCCTGATAAATATGCACAGAGCCCGCGTCCGCATTGCCGTTATCCTCGAGCCTTACATAGCAGCTTTCGGGATCGGGGCTTGAATAGCCCGCCTCCTGCCAACCGTCGAGTGACGCGGACATACCGAGCGGACAAAGCGAGGCGTTATCAAAGAGCATTTTATCGCCCGCAGCCCCTTGAAAAACGATTCGCAGCTGAATTTCCTTGGCGTTCTGCGGTGTTTCAAGGTCGGCGGCAACCGTGTTCCAGCCGTCAGATAAATTACCCTCGCCGCCCGCGGGCTTTACCTGTACGGGCGCCGTTCCGTTATCAAAGAACCAGTACGCCGTTATAATATAGTAGGGATTACTGCCGATTCCCTTTAAATCTGCAGAAAAGCGGTATTTTGTTCCTTGCTCGACCGAGATATTCGGGCTCGCAAGAGTTACCCAGCCCGCGCCTGCCGAGGCGGACGCACCCTTTGTCATCTCAAGCACACCGCCGTGGGACGAATCGCTTGACAGCACGAGCGTATCGCCCGTATAGTTATCGTTAAGCGTCCATTTAAGCGGTTCCTCCTTAACCTCAGCGCCGTCAAAATTACCGTTGAATTTATCGGGGGATAAATATGTATAAACAATATCCTCAAAATCGCCGTTTCTAGCCAAATTGTTTGATGCAACAAGATTGTACCCGCCGTCAAGACGAAAATCGCCCTTGCCGTTTAAAATATCCTTACCGGTTTCCTTATTAACGACCTTAAGCGAATCTATATATACGTCCGATAAACCGTTATACTGACTGAAAACAAAGAAAAACCTGTTTGTGCCGTCTGATTCGTAATCGTAGGAAAAATCAGTCCAGTCATCATAGCTTACACGGTCAGCAAACAGATTGCCGACGCCGCTGTCGATATGAGCGGAATCTGCAAAGCGGAAGGCCTGACCGGACGCTGTAACGCTGCCCTTGACCTTCATCTGAACCGTATAGCTTCCCGCAGGAACGCTGTCCGGTACGACAGTCAGCCACATATCGCCCTCTATTCCGGTGTTTACAATATGCAGTGCGCCGTCGCCGCCGCAGCCGTCGTCCACCGTTTCAATATAACGCGATGCGGTGTTTTCCCATTTCTTACCGTTGCCGTCGGGATATCTTGCCCACTCTCCCGCCGAGTAGCCGGGGACCGCTTCATCCGCATATATCGGAGCCGCGGTACCGTATATATACAGATAGGCGTTATCAAGCTTGTATTCATCGCCGGATTTGCCGTTTTCACCGAGGCTTACAATGAGTCTTGCATAGGCTGCGCCCTCGGGCGGCGTGAAATCGCCGCTTATTTCGCCGAAACCGGCTGTCGGGCTGCTTTTTTCAAGGCTTAATGTCTCACCGACGGCGTTTTCGCCCTCTTCGCCACCGAAGAAAGCTACCGTCAGCTCGGCATCCGTGTTTGCGGCGGACGAGGAAACAGAAACTCCGGCCTTGTATTTCCTGCCGGACTTCACCGATATAAGCTCCGAAGTAAGCTTTGCCGCCTTTCCCGAATTTTGGGAGATACCAGCACCGTAGCCGCTTATTCCCGAAACGGCAGAAAGCTCGCCGCCGGAAACACTCCAGTAGGAAAAGCCCTTGAAAGCTTCATCGGATTCCGCAAAAGCAGAAATAACGGGCAGTGAGCCGAAGGCAATAGCCAAGCTTAAGACTGTCGCCGTTATTCTCTTCCTCAAACCGATGATTCCGTTAGTCAAAATAACACACATCCCTTTTATTTCGTTATTATTATTATACATTAAGCACAACAAACTGTCGTCACAATTTTTTTACATTATGGTTACTTTTTTTTACTACTTTTGAATAAAGGACTTCGGCGGCGTAAAATTTCAGCTTTGTTAACATTACGTTAACAATTTATCGTTATAATGAACGAAATTGATTCGTTCAAGAGGTGAATATGAGAAATCATTGCTTTTCGGGGAAGGTCACTATAAGGACAAAGCTTTTGTCGGTATTTTTGACAGCAGTTTTGATACCTATAATAATTTTCGGATTTTTCACGGTTCGTTCAAGCAATACCGCGCTTGAAAACGAGGCGTCGGAGACCTATACCCAAATGACAAAGCAGATAGCGATGATTTTTTCGGAATATATATCGCGCGTTGACCAGACAACCCGCATGGTAGACAATACCGCCGCCGTGCCCGAATATCTTCGCAACAAATTCACCGAATTTGAAACAGACCCCGCCGCCGTGGCGCTTCTTGAGCAGCGGGCGCGTGAGGCGCTTGAGCTGGTAGCCCGCACAAATGAGGATATGTATTCGCTGATAGTGACCTCGCTTGACGGAGAGTCGATATCCTACACCGACGGCAAATTTGACCGCCCCGCCTTTTCGATAGACGAGGATTATTACGCACCGCTCAGAAGCTCAACGGGGGGCACGGTGCTTCTGCCCGTGAGAACCTCAAACTATGAATTCTCCGCCGATGCCCGCGTTTTCTCGGTTGCCTGCAGACATCTTGATGTTTCCTTTGAAAACAGCACGGGGCTTAATATGTATACCGGCTATGTGATTTCGGAATGCCCGGTTTCGGCATTTGCAGATATATGCGCGGCGAGCAATTTCGGCAAGGGTACTATCCTTTATATTTTTGACAGCGAGAATAAGCCGGTTTACACCACGGATTCATCTGACGGCATATCCAAATCACTTTTAAGCAATATGAAATCGCACGGAAAAACCGAAATAAACGGGAAAGAATATCTGCCTGTAAGCAGCGCCGTTGCGAATACGGGCTGGTCGGTTGTGGCGGCAGTGCCCTATAATTTCATCACCGCAAGCGCGCAGACACTGTTTAATCGCCTTGTGACCTTAAGCCTTATATGCGCCGCGGTCATAATAATCATAACCGCCGCGGTATCGTTCTATTTCACAAGACCCATAAAGGTGCTTCAGCTTTCCATGAAGCAGTTAAGCGGCGGCGACCTTGAAACCCGCATTTCACAGAAACGAAAGGATGAATTCGGCGACCTTTTCGATAATTTCAACAGTCTGGCGGGCGAGCTCAACAACCTCATATATGCCGTTTCCGAATCGGAAAAACGCGAGACCGAGGCTAAATACCGAATGCTGCAAAGTCAGATAAATCCGCATTTTCTTTATAATTCGCTGGACACTATAAGAATGATGGCGGTGCTCGACGATAAAAACGACATTGCTGAGGCGCTGCTCAATCTGTCTGCCCTTTTCAGGTATCACATCCGCAACAGCGATAAGCCCGTAACCGTTAAGGAGGAGCTTTCGCAGATAAAGAATTATCTATCGCTGCAGCAGCTGCGGCTGCAGGAAAAGCTTGAAATCGTTTACGATACCGACGAAGAGGCGCTCAGCTGCTATATGCCTAAAATTCTTTTGCAGCCGATACTCGAGAACTGCTTTTCACACGGCTTTAAGGATATTTCGCACAAGCTTGTAATTTCCGTAACAATCAAAAAAGAGGGACGGGATATAAGCTTCACCGTAGCGGATAACGGCAGAGGAATGACAATCGACGAGCTTGACAGGCTTGCCGAAAAGCT
>CAJJPG010000010.1 GCA_905193585.1 uncultured Oscillospiraceae bacterium | reverse complement strand
GTTTGGGCTACCATATCCTCGGTCACGTCGTTACCCACCATAAGGCACTCTTCGGCTTTCATATTAAGCTGCGTCAGAATTTCCTCGTAATATTTGGGGTTCGGCTTGCAGTAGTGCGAGTTTTCATAGGTGGTGTAAAGCAGAAAATCGTTTTTATCAAGCCCCGCCCACTCAATGCGGCTTTCAGTGGCGGCGGCAGGGAAAATCGGGTTGGTTGCAAGCACAAGCGCAAAGCCCTTTGCTTTAAGCGCGGCAACCGTTTCGGCGGCGGCAGGATTAAAGCCGCAGTCCGCCTTTACGTCGGAAAATTCCTTGCGGTAGTATTCGTCAAACATCGGCTTATCCGCAGCGGTTTTTTCTTCGCCGTAAATTTCGGAAAATTTGTTCCAAAACGCCTCTTCATTGGTAATTCCGCCGTTGTTTTTCACCATTGCCGCCGTGCCCGCCCAAACGCTTTTTATAAGCTTTTCGGGTTCGTAGCCGCGCGGCGCCGCCTTTGCAACAAGGCGCTTGAAATAGCCGTGGGTGAATTTTTCCATATCCATTGGGAGCAGTGTCCCGTCTAAATCGAACAGTATATTTTTAATCATTTTATTATACCTTTTGTTATATTTGAATTTTTTTGAGCAATACTGTTTTTGAGGTGATTTTAAATGCAATTAACACAAAAGGAAACTTCCCTTTTAAAGGACCTTAAAACACAGGAAAAGCTCTGTGCCGAAAAATACGAAAAATATTCGGCAGAGGCGCTGGATTCACAGCTTAAAAGCCTGTTCGGCAGCATTGCCGATACAGAGCGCCACCATCTTAGTATGCTTGAGCAGATAGAGAACGGAACAGCCCCCGCAACCGCAGGCGGAAACAAAGCGCAGCCCGGGTTTACCGCCGCTTATTCCGTGGCGGATACCGATGCGAAAAAGCACGACAGCTACCTTTGCACCGACGTTCTTACAATGGAAAAGCATGCTTCCCACCTTTACGATACCTGCATTTTTGAATTTACGCAGGAAAGCCTGCGAAATGTGCTTAACAGTATCCAGAAGGAAGAACAGGGGCACGGAAAGGCGATTTACGACTATATGTCGGCAAACAGCATGTATTAACTCTCAAAACGCGTCTTAACAAAGTTTAAGGCGCGTTTTGTTCGAGATATCAGATGTTAGATGGCGGCTTTGCCGCCCGTAGCATCCCTGCAAACACCGATTTTTATAATCTTCTTATTATCTCGTTATTCTGCGAGATAAGGTGACCCACGGCGTAAATTAAGAACAGAATTATTATTGAAAGCACAATACCCACAATAAAAACTCCCACCGCAACTATGGCGAAAATCTTATCCAGCATAATAAGCACGGCGGCAACCGCGGCGAAAACCAGAAGTATCATAAGCGCCACTATAAAGGATATAGCCTTTATTATTTTATCCAGGTGCCTGAAAACTCCGTTTCCGTAATTCTCGGTTACAGCCTTCAGGCTGCTCTTTGTTTTGGGCAAAGTTGAGGAGCTTATGTCCTCAAAACTCTCGTCACTGTAAAATTCATCATTCATTTAATGGGTACTCCTTTCGGTTTATACCTTTTCTACGCCTATTGTTACCTTTTCACCGTTGATATCCCATTCCTTGGTGTAGCCTGCGGGCTCGGCGACGTTTATCGCGTCGGCAAGCGTGTCGCCCGCAATATCCGCTTTCTTTGAAAGGGCAATGTCCACAACCTTTTCGCTGCCCTTAACGGTTACGTTTATGTGGTCGGTCACGTTAAAGCCCGCCTCTTTGCGCATGGTCTGAATTTTGCTTATCAGCTCGCGCACAAAGCCCTCTTCAATAAGCTCTTTTGTAAGGGTGGTATCAATTGCGACGGTAATTCCGCGGTCGCTCACGGTGTAGAAACCGTCCTTTTGCTTGGCTTCAATCAGCAGGTCCTCGGTTTCAAGGGTCACTTCACCCGAAGGCAGCGACAAAACAATCTTTCCGTTTTCGTCAAGCTCCTTTTTAGCCGCAGTGCCGTCAAGCTCTGTCAGCGCCGCTCTTATCTCGTTTAACTGCTTGCCGAACTTAGGACCTACGGTTTTAAGCTGCGGCTTGAACTGATAGGTTACAAAATCGTCAACCTTATCGGTAAAGCATACGTTCTTTATATTAAGCTCATCACGGATAATATCGGTATAAAAGCTGTCAAGCTCTCCGTCAAGCTTAACATACATAGTAGCAAGGGGCTGGCGGTTTTTAAGCGCCGAGCCGTTTCTTGCGGCTCTGCCCAAAACAACTATTTCGAGCACCTTATCCATTTTATCCTCAAGCTCTTTGTCTATCGCTTTTTCGTCCACGGTCGGGAAAGCGCAGAGGTGTATGCTCTCGGGCGCGGTTTTATCAACGCTGCGAACAAGGTTCTGATAAATGCTCTCGGTCATAAACGGAATCATGGGCGCCGCCGCCTTAGCGGTAGTAACAAGCGCGGTGTAAAGTGTCATATACGCCGCTATCTTATCCTCGGGCAGGCCCTGAACCCAATATCTCTCTCTGCCGCGGCGGACGTACCAGTTACTCATATCATCCACAAATTCCTGCAAGGCTCTTGCCGCCTCGGGTATGCGGTAGTTATTCAGGTTTTCATCAACCGCCTTTACCATTGAGTTGAGTTTTGATAAAAGCCACTTATCCATAACGGTCAGCTTGCAGTTTTCAAGCGAATACTTTGAGGGGTCAAATTCGTCAATATTGGCGTAAAGCACATAGAAAGCGTAGGTGTTCCAAAGGGTGCCCATAAACTTGCGCTGACCCTCGGTTACCGCCTTATCGTGGAAACGGTTGGGCAGCCACGGGGCTGAATTGGTATAGAAATACCAGCGGATAGCGTCCGCTCCGAATTTTTCAAGCGCCTCAAACGGGTCAACCGCGTTGCCCTTTGATTTACTCATTTTCTGCCCGTTTTCATCCTGCACGTGACCCAAAACTATAACGTTTTTATAGGGCGCCTTGTTGAAAATAAGTGTAGAAATTGCAAGCAGCGAATAGAACCAGCCGCGGGTTTGATCGACCGCTTCGGAAATAAAGTCTGCCGGGAACTGCGATTCAAAAAGCTCCTTATTTTCAAAGGGATAATGGTGCTGCGCAAACGGCATTGAGCCTGAATCGAACCAGCAGTCTATAACCTCGGGCACTCTGTGCATCTGCTTGCCGCAGTGGGGGCACTTTATGGTTACCGCGTCTATATACGGGCGGTGCAGTTCTATATTATCGGGGCAGTTATCCGACATTTCCTTTAATTCCGCAATACTGCCTACAGAGTGCATATGCCCGCACTCGCACTGCCAAATATTAAGCGGCGTGCCCCAATAGCGGTTGCGGGAAATGCCCCAATCCTGAACGTTTTTAAGCCAATCGCCGAAACGCCCCTTGCCTATGCTTTCGGGTATCCAGTTAATGGTGTCATTATTGCGGATAAGGTCGTCGCGCACGTCGGTCATTTTTATAAACCACGATTCGCGCGCATAGTAGATAAGCGGGGTATCGCAGCGCCAGCAATAGGGGTAATCGTGTTCAAACTTGGGCGCGTCGAAAAGTAAGCCCTTTTCATCTAAATCCTTTAAAACAAGCGGGTCGGCTTTCTTTACGAATATGCCCGCATAGGGGGTTTCTTCGGTAAGATTTCCCTTGCCGTCAACAAACTGAACAAACGGCAGGTCGTAACGTCTGCCCACCTTTGCGTCGTCCTCACCGAACGCAGGCGCTATATGAACTATGCCCGTACCGTCGGTCATGGTAACATAGGTATCGCAAACAATGTAATGACCCTTTTTATTCTGCTTTTCGCAAACGGGCTTTACGCAATCGAAAAGCGGCTCATATTCTTTATATTCAAGCTCGCTGCCCTTGTATTCCTCAATAATTTCATAAGCGGGCTTTTCTTCTGTTGCCAGCTTGCCCAGCACCTTATCAAGCAGCGCCTTTGCCATATAGTAGGTGTAGCCGTCCACCGCCTTTACCTTGCAGTAGGTTTCTTCGGGGTTTACGCAAAGCGCCACGTTTGAGGGCAACGTCCACGGGGTGGTGGTCCAGGCAAGGAAATACGCGTCCTCGCCCACAACCTTAAAGCGGACTACCGCGCTGCGCTCTTTAACATTTTTGTACCCCTGCGCCACCTCATGCGAGGAAAGCGGAGTGCCGCAGCGGGGGCAGTAAGGCACAATTTTAAAGCCTTTATACAAAAGCCCTTTTTCGTATATCTTTTTAAGCGCCCACCATTCCGACTCTATAAAATTATTATCGTAGGTAACATAAGGGTGCTCCATATCCGCCCAGAAACCGACGGTCTTTGAGAAATCCTCCCACATGCCCTTGTATTTCCAAACGCTTTCCTTGCAGTGCCCGATAAAGGGTTCAAGACCGTACTGCTCTATCTGCTCCTTGCCGTCAAGCCCCAAAAGCTTTTCAACCTCAAGCTCAACGGGCAGACCGTGGGTATCCCATCCCGCTTTTCTCGGCACCATATAGCCCTTCATAGTGCGGTAGCGCGGAATCATATCCTTTATAACGCGGGTAAGCACATGGCCTATATGCGGCTTGCCGTTTGCGGTAGGCGGACCGTCATAGAACACATAGGGCTTATCGCCCTCGCGCTCGGCTATGCTTTTTTCAAATATATTTTCGTCTTCCCAAAATTTTTTAACCTTTTTTTCCTCTTCCACGAAGTTAAGGTTCGGGGATATACTCTTATACACTGTTTTTTCTCCTTTCAAAATAAAAAGGCTGCGCCCCATAACAGGACGAAGCCTTAAAAAAACTTCAAACCACCCATTACGGCAGACAAAAAATCTGCGTTCCCTCTAACGGCGGAATACCGGAGCGGCTTACTGCAAAATTTCAGCCGTCAGCTCGGGAGTGATACCGATTTTTTCACGTTTCTCGGGCTTGCACCGCCCCCGAGTCGCTTAAAAACGCTTTTTAAAAACCGCAGTCTCCGTCTTGGCTTTTAAAGTGTTATATTAACTTAATTCTCTTTTGCAGAGGGTATTTGCTGCTTTAAAGCGGCGCGGGTCTTTCTTACCTCGCCTAAGTTGGCGGTAAGCCCTTCATCGGCGCGGCGCATAATATCGTCCACAAAATCCTGCGCGGCCTTGCGCATTTCGCGGCTCTTCTGCTGCGAGGTGGCAATTATTTCAGCCGCCTTTTGCTGCGCCAGCTTTACAATTTCTTCCTGCGCGGTCATAGCCTTTGCGCGCTCCTCGGCGTTGCGGATAATACCGTCCGCCTCGCGCTTGGCGTTTGTAATAATATCTGCACGGTCGGCAACAATACCCTTTGCCTGCTTAATTTCAGCCGGAATGTTAAGGCGAATATCGTCAACCACCGCGCGGAGCTTTTCAATATCAACCACGGTTTTCTTGCCGGGGATCTTGATTCCGCTGTCCAAAACCTCGTCAAACTGTTCAAGTAATTCGTCAAGTGTCATTTTTTATTCCTCCGTAGTATCCTTTTTAATAAAAATCCTGTTCACTATATCCGCCCGTATAACCTCGGGAACAAAGCTTGATATATCTCCGCCCATACTGGCAATTTGCTTTACCATGCTAGAGCTTAAATACATATTCCGTGTAGCCGTTGTTAAAAACAGAGTTTCAACCTGCGGATTCAGCTTTTTATTGGTAAGCGCCATCTGAAATTCATATTCAAAATCAGACATAGCGCGAAGACCCTTAATTATTGCGTTAGCGCCCTTGCTTGCGGCGTAATCGGCAAGTAAGCCGCCGTAATGCTCAACCTCAACGTTGTGAAGCTCGGGAATACACTTTTTAATCATATTCACGCGCTCTTCGGGGGTAAAGGAACAATGCTTTGCGCCGTTGGATGCCACTACCACTATAAGCCTGTCAAACATTTTGGCGGCGCGGGTTATAATATCAAGGTGACCGTAGGTTACCGGGTCAAAGCTGCCGGGACAAACTGCAATACGCTCAGTCATACACTCTCCCCTTTCCGATAAACGGTTACAAGCACCTTGCCGTAGCGGTAGACTTTAGCAATTTTAAAACCGCCGGTTTCTTCATCCAACTTTACTTCCGGCGGATGCTCGCAAACTATAACGCCGTAGTCGCTCATAAGCGGCAAAACTGCTTTAACCGCCGGCATTAAAAGCCCTGCCGAATAGGGCGGGTCGAGAAATACAATATCAAACGTATCGCGGCTCGCGGCGGCAAACGCCGCATAATCCGAGCGCACAACCTTGGCTTTTTCCGAAAGATCGGTGCTTTCAAGATTTTTCCGCACAAGGTTTAAGGAAGCATCCGACGCGTCAACAAAGGTGCAGCTTTCCGCACCGCGGCTGAGCGCCTCAAGCCCTAACTGACCCGAGCCCGCAAAAAGGTCGAGCATGCGCCTGCCCTCAATATCAAACTGTAACGCGCTGAAAATGCCCTCTTTAACGCGTTCGGGGGTAGGGCGTACATCCCGCCCCTCGGGAGCGGCAAGCTTTCTTCCCCTTGCCGTACCTGTTATAATTCGCATTTATATCACCGATAATAATAGTAAGGTCTATATAACCTTATATATTATCCCACTAAACCATACCTTTTGTCAATACTTTTTTGTTTTCAGAGCAAAAAACATATCAACATATTAAAAAAAGCGGTTTTACAACCGCTTTTTCAAACAAAATCAGCGGAACTTTCTCTTGCGAGCAGCTTCCGACTTCTTCTTACGCTTTACAGAGGGCTTTTCGTAATGCTCTCTCTTACGTACCTCCTGAATAACGCCGTCCTTTGCGGTCTGCCTTTTAAAGCGACGCAGAGCGTTATCGAGAGACTCGTTTTCTTTGATTCTAACCTGACTCATCTATATTCCCTCCCTCCGCAGAATAGCAGGGGTAATTGTTAATTTTGCACATAGCCTGTCCTACGCGGACGGCTCTGCACCGCGGGATTTTTAACCCCTTAAAGCAATAACGTTTGCAACGATCGCCAATACGAAAAACAGAACGGCGACCCACTTGGTCCAGCGCGCCAAAGACGCGTCGAACGTTCTTGCTTTGTTCTTGGAAAGGAAAGTATCGGCACCGCCGGATATAGCGCCGTTAATACCGGCGCGGTGACCCTGCTGCAAAAGAACCACGGCAATTATGAAAAGAGAAACCAAAATAACCGCAATTCCCAATATTATTTCAACTGCACTCACAGATTACACCTCCATTTTACGAATAGGCACTATATATAATAACACACCAAACCGAAATATGCAACAAATATTTTGCACAAATCTGCAATTTATTTCACAACAATATTAACAAGCTTTTTCGGTACATAAAGCTCTTTTACAATATTCTTGCCGTCAACTGCGGCTGCGACCGCTCCGTCCGCCTTTGCGGCGGCTATTGCGTCGGGGGCGGCAATATCTGCCGCAACGTTTATGCGCGCCTTAATTTTGCCGTTTACCTGAACGGCGATTTCAACCGTGCTGTCGGCGCACTTCGCCTCGTCGTACTTCGGCCATTCAGCCTCGTTCAGCATTCCCTCAAAGCCCGCTTGCTGCCATAATTCCTCGGTCATATGCGGCGCAAATGGGTTAAGCAAAATAAGATATGTTTTAAACTCTGCCCGGTTTATGCTGCCTAAGCCCTGAATATCGTTAAGCAGTGACATAAGCGCCGCAATAGCGGTGTTCATTTTAAGCCCCTCAATATCCTCGGTCACTTTCTTTACCGTTCGGTGGAAAGCCGATTCAAGCTCGGCGCGGTAGCTGTCGCCATCGGTCAGCTTATCCGAAAGCGCCCAGACCTTATCAAGAAAACGCTTGCTGCCCTTAATTGAGGACTGGCTCCAGGGCGCCGCCTTTTCAAAATCGCCTATAAACATTTCGTAAACGCGCATGGTGTCTGCGCCGTAATCCCGCACAATTTCATCCGGGTTTACAACATTTCCGCGCGATTTCGACATTTTCTCGCCGTTTTCGCCCAAAATCATACCGTGGCTTGTGCGCTTGGCATACGGCTCGGATGTGGGCACTACGCCTATATCATAAAGGAACTTGTGCCAGAAACGGCTGTAAAGCAGGTGAAGCGTAGTGTGCTCCATACCGCCGTTGTACCAGTCAACCGGCGTCCAGTATTTAAGCGCCTCGGGTGAGGCTAACGCCTTATCGTTATGCGGGTCGCAGTAACGCAGGAAATACCAGGAGGAACCCGCCCACTGGGGCATTGTGTCGGTCTCGCGGTGAGCGGGTCCGCCGCAGTGCGGGCAGGTGGTGTTTACCCAATCGGTCATTTTAGCCAAGGGCGATTCGCCGTTGTCGGTCGGCTCGTATGAGTCAACATTCGGCAGCACAAGCGGTAATTCGCTTTCGGGCACGGGCACATAGCCGCACTTGTCGCAGTGCACTATCGGAATAGGCTCGCCCCAATAGCGCTGGCGTGAGAACACCCAGTCGCGCAGCTTGTAGTTGGTCTTGCGCTCGCCGAGGTTACGCTCGGTAAGCCACTCCTGTATTGCCTTTTTAGCGTCTTCAACGCTCATACCGTTAAGGAAGCCCGAATTTACAAGCTTACCCGTGGCGCACTCGGTGTAGGGGGCTTTCTGCACGTCCTCACCGCCCGCTACAACCTCGATTATCGGCAAGCCGAACTTCTTTGCGAACTCCCAGTCGCGCGTATCGTGCGCGGGAACCGCCATTATGGCGCCCGTGCCGTAGGATATAAGCACATAATCGGCAATGAAAATAGGCACTTCCTTGCCGTTTACGGGGTTTATTGCGGTAACACCCGAAATTTTAACGCCGGTTTTATCCTTTGCAAGCTCGGTGCGCTCAAAGTCGGACTTTTTGGCGGCCTCCTGCTTATATGCCGTAACCTCGTCCATATTGGTTATTTTATCCGCCCATTTATTTATAAGCGGGTGCTCGGGCGACATTACCATATAGGTAACGCCGAAAAGCGTATCGGCGCGGGTGGTGAACACCTCAAACGTATCGCCTATATTGGTGGAAAATTTAACCTGAGTGCCGTAAGAGCGGCCTATCCAGTTGCGCTGCTGCGTTTTTACGCGGTCTATAAAGTCAACGTCGTTAAGCCCTTCAAGCAGCTTTTCGGCGTAATCGGTAATTTTAAGCATCCACTGGCTTTTTTCCTTGTGAATAACCTCGCTGCCGCAGCGCTCGCAGTGACCGTTTACAACCTCTTCATTTGCAAGCACACACTTACATGAGGTGCACCAGTTAACCGACATTTTCTTTTTATAAGCAAGCCCTTTTTTGTAAAGCTGTAAGAAAATCCACTGCGTCCACTTATAATATTCGGGGTCGGTGGTGTTTATTTCCCTGCTCCAGTCAAATGAAAAGCCTAAGGATTTCAGCTGCCTTTTAAAGTTGGCAATGTTCTTTTTTGTAACCTCCGCCGGGTGAACGTGGTTCTTTATGGCGAAGTTTTCGGTCGGCAAGCCGAATGCGTCCCACCCCATGGGGTAAAGCACATTGTAGCCCTCAAGCCTTTTTTTGCGGCAGACAATATCAATAGCCGTGTATGAGCGCGGGTGACCCACATGCAAGCCCTGCCCCGACGGATACGGAAACTCAACCAGCCCGTAAAACTTAGGCAGAGAATAATCGTCCTTTGCGGCGAAGGTCTGCTTTTCATCCCATATATCCTGCCACTTTTTCTCAATTTGCGCGTAATCGTAACCCTTTGCCATTTTTCAGTCCCCCTCAACCTCTGTAAGCAATTCGCTTAAATCTACCTGTTCGCCGTCGCTCCACATTTTATCAAGCGCGTAAAACTCGCGCTGGTCACGGCTGAAAACATGCACTATAACCGAGCCGTAATCAAGCACAATCCAGCCCGTAGTCTTGCCCTCTATGTGGTGGGGCTGAACTCCCGCCTCGCTGAGCTTTTCTTCAACCTCATCGGCAAGCGCTCTTACATGTGTAGAGCTTGTTGCGGTGCACATTAAAAAATACTCCGCAATTACGGTAAGCTTGTCTATTTTAACGGAGGCAAGCTCCTTCGCCTTTTTTTCGTTCAGCGCATTCGCTGCGATTTTTAATATTTCTGTACTTTCCATAATTCACCCCAACTCCGGTTTATCGGTAAATTCGATTTCCGGTTTTCCTTTCAGTCCATCGCTTTCAAAAATAATAACCTCGTTTTCGCCCTTTTTAATAAGCGAGCGCGGCACATAAAGCGTTTTTTGCGGCCCTGCTTCCCAGTATCTGCCGAGATTAAAGCCGTTAAGCAGCACAAAACCCTTTTTGAAATTATCCGTTCTTAAAAATGTGTCATAAGCCTCGTCCGCCGAGAATGTACCCCTGTAAAACGCCGGAATGTCCGCAGTAGCTTTTTCGCCGAATTTAAGCGCGGATATATCGGTCATAGGCAGCGGGTATACATCCCACAAAAAATGAATCTTGTTGCCGAGCAGCACCCTGCCGGGCAGCCCCTTTTTGCGCATCATTTTATTGCCGAAATTCGCTCTGCCCATATTTTCTGCAAGCACCGTGAGCCTATCCCCCGCCTTTGCGGTTATATTCACCGTAAGCGACTCGTTTATATAGGCAATGCCCTGTAATTCGTCATTTACAAGCACCTGCGCACGGTCGCCCAGCTCTGCGAATGTAAGCGGCGCGTCCGTATAATCGCGGTTTAAAACGGTGGTGTAGGCTATATAGCCGTAGCCCGTGCCATAGTGCTCCATAGCGCGCGGCACATCGCTGTGTATCGGGCTTGAAATAATATCAAGATTGGGCAGTAACCCCGCGCTGTTTGTAAGCCCAACCCTGCCGTAAGAATACTTTTTGCGGTTTGCGGGCACTTCGGGCGGTGTTACGCCCGTTTCCTCGGCTATAACTTTTCGTACAGCGAAATATTTTTCGGTGGTATCGCCGCACTCCGACAGCAGCGCGTCATAATCGTAGCTTGTAACATCGGGCGCGAACTTTTCATAATGGTTAGCCCCCGAGGTAAACCCGAAATTTGTACCGCCTATAAACATATACATATTAAGGCTGCCCTTTTTAAGCATATCCCGCACAACGCCCGCATACGCGTCAGCGCTTGTTGTGTGGTGCCGCTCATCTCCCCACGCGTCAAACCAGCCGTTCCACATTTCCATACACATTTTAGGCACGTTCGGGAACATTTTATCGTGGCAGGCAAAATTCTCTTCAACCCTGCTGCCGAAATTAAGGGTCGGCAGGCAGCCCTCCACCGTGCCGTCGGCAAGCTCGGAATAACCCGTACCGTCCGATGTAAACAGCGGAACGTCTATTCCGCGGCGGCGGTAGCCGTCCCTTAAATATTCAAGATATTTTTTATCATCGCCGTAATAGCCGTATTCATTTTCGCATTGCAGCATAATTACGGGCCCGCCGTTTGTTGCAAGCAGCGGCTTTATTTTTGCAAGAAGCACATCAAGATAACGGTCGAAATGCTTGATATAAGCCTTGTTCATACAGCGTATTTCAATTTCTTCATCGCACTGAATCCACCAGGGGAGTCCCCCGAACTCCCACTCGGCGCAGATATACGGTCCCGGGCGGACAATTACCATAAGCCCCGCTTTTTCGGCGGCTTTAATAAAGCCTTCAATATCCAGCCTGCCCGAAAAATCGTATTTACCGGGCTCGGGCTCGTGAAGATTCCACGCGCAGTAGGTTTCGACACAGTTGCAGCCCAAGGCTTTCAGCTTTGCGAAAATATCTTCCCATGTATCGGGCATATTGCGAAAATAATGCACCGCGCCCGATATCAGCTTTATAGGTCTTCCGTCCTTATAAAAATCGCCGTTTTTAATTTCAAAATTCATAATTTCACCGATTTCAAAGCACCGCTTCGTTGTATGCCGCCACGGTATCAAGATGCACCGCGCGCGCCTGCTCTACCAAATCCTTTATGGAATACTGCAGCGCGTAAACAAACGCCTTTTGGAGCGATTCGTCCACATATTCGCGTATTACGTCCACATCCTCATAATCGCGGTCGGCTGATGTAAAGTCCGCAAGGTAAAGAATTTTAGCCAGTAGCGACATATTCGCCTTTGCCGTGGTGTGATAGCGTATCGCGTCTATTATCTCGGGGTCCTTTATTCCCAAAATATGCTCTGCATATGCTGCTCCCGACATTGCGTGCCACAGCTTTTCGGCGCCTTTTTCTATTTCATTCGGTATTATACCAAAATCAGCAAAGATTTTCAAGTGCTCTGCCTCAGGGGCATTTTTGGTTATATCGTGCAAAAGCCCCGCAAGATACGCCTTTTCGGCGTTTCCGCCGTATTTTTCCGCAAGGCGCTTTGCCTCGTCCGCCACGCATAGCGAATGATAATACCGCTTTTCGTTAAGCCGCTGCTTTAAAATCAGCTTTAAAGCCTCGTAATCGGTTTTATTTTCACACACGGTAAATTCCCCCGTTCTTAATATACTCATAAATAGGCTTGGGCAAATATTCCCGCGCCTTTTCCGCGTTGTTCCTTATAAAGGTTGAAGAAACGGCTGGTATTTTGTCATTAGGCACTGTAAGATTCATCCCGAGTGATATAAAATACTCCGCGCGGCGGTCAAATTCCTCGCCGTCGCACCCCTCGCGCCGAAATACTATAAAGGGTATTTCCCGCAAAAGCTCCTCATATTTATACCATTTATCAAAAGATATAAGCATATCGCCGCCGCACACAAACGCAAAGCTTTTTTGCGGGTATTTCCGCTTTAAAAGCCTTACCGTATCAATAGAATAGCTTTTGCCCTCGCGCTCAAATTCTATAAGGCAAAGGGCGGCTTTTTTAAAATCCGCCGAAAGCAGCCTGCACATATTTATGCGGTCTGCGTCCGACGCTAAAAAATCGCACACCTTATGCGGCGGTATACGGTCGGGCAGCAGCATAATTTCTTCAATATCGGGGTTGTTTTCAAGCGAACGCATCATTTCGTAATGCCCTATATGCGGCGGGTTAAAGGTTCCGCCGAAAATCGCGGTAATTCCCATTATTTCACAAGCCTTATTTGCTTGTTATCTCGGCTTTCCCTGTAAAGCACAAATCGCGTGCCTATTACCTGCACCACGTCCGAGTGTGTTTTTTCGGCAATTTCATCCGCCGCCTCGCGGGAGGAAACCGGGCTTGTTTCAAGCACGCGCAGCTTTATAAGCTCGCGCGCCTCAAGCGCGTCGTCAACCTGCTTTACCGTGTTTTCGGTAACGCCGCCCTTTCCTACCTGAAAAATTGTATCAAGGCTGTTTGCAAGCCCGCGTAATTGTGCTCTTTGTCTGCTGTTTAACATTTTTCTTCTCCGAATCAAATATATTTTTTAAGCTCTTCCTTAAAAAGCCGCAGGGCGTTTCCGCGGTGGCTTACCCTGTCCTTTTCCTCCGCGGTCATTTCGGCGTAGCAGCCCGCAGAGCATATAAACAGCGGGTCATAGCCGAAGCCGCCGCTGCCGTGACATTCCTCTGCCACGTAGCCTTTGCACTCGCCCCTTACGGTGAATTTTCTGCCGTCGGGGAAAACGCAGGCAATAGCTGAAACAAATGTTGCGGTTCTTTTATCACGCGGCACATCTTTCAGCGCCGCCAAAAGTTTTTCGTTATTTGAAGAATAGGTAGCGCCGCTGCCTGAGTACCGCGCAGAGTAAAGCCCCGGCGCGCCGTCTAAAATATCAACGCTTAAGCCCGAATCATCCGCCACGGTTGTAATGCCCGTCACCTTAAGCCCCGAGTACGCTTTTAAAAGCGCGTTTTCCTCATAGGTCTTGCCCGTTTCCTCAACCTCGGGCAGCGGGCTTTCAAGGTCGTTTTCACTGAGCACCTCAAAGCCCATGGGCTTTAAAATTCTTTCAAGCTCTTCTAATTTATGGTGGTTTTTGGTTGCAATAAATATTTTCATTTTTTACTCCCCGAAAATTCCGTCGGCAAATTCGGCGGCGTCAAAGGGCTGCAAATCGTCAATTCCCTCGCCCACGCCGACATATTTCACCGGTATGCCAAGCTCGTTCTTTATAGCTACTATTATACCGCCCTTTGCCGTTCCGTCAAGCTTTGTTAAAATAATTCCCGTAATATTTGCAACGTTTGAAAACTCACGCGCCTGGTTAACGGCGTTTTGCCCCGTCGCCGCGTCAAGCACAAGCAATGTTTCAACCGATGAATCGGGCAGTTCTCTGCCTATAACGCGGTATATTTTTGCAAGCTCATCCATAAGGTTTTTCTTATTGTGCAGCCTGCCTGCGGTATCGCAGATAATAACGTCCGCCCCCTTTGATTTAGCCGAGGCTATTGTATCAAATACAACCGAGGCGGGGTCTGTGCCCTCAAGGCTTTTCACCATTGCAACGCCCGCGCGCTCCGCCCAGATGCCCAGTTGGTCAATAGCCGCCGCGCGGAAGGTGTCCGCCGCGCCGAGCACTACGTTTTTGCCGTACCTTTTAAGCTGTGAAGCAAGCTTACCTATTGAGGTAGTCTTGCCAACGCCGTTTACGCCTATAACCAGTATTACCGAGGGCTTGGTTTCAAGCCTTAACCCCTCGTTTTCGCCCAGCATTTCGGCTATTATTTCCTTTAGCATACCCTTAATTTCGTTGGGGTCGGTCGCTCCCGTTTCTTTTATTTTGTGCCGCAGCTTTTCGCATATTTCGCCCGCCGTCGTGACGCCTATATCAGACATTACAAGCGTTTCTTCAAGCTCCTCAAACAGCTCCTCGTCAATTTTGGTAAAGCTGTTTATAACGCTGTTTACGCCGTTTGCAATTGAGTCTCTCGTTTTTTGAAGACCCTGCTTAATTTTACTGAAAAATCCCATTTTAACCCTGCTTTCGGAAATAAATTTTACGCGCCCTTGTTCTGCAATAACGTTTTTTCAAGCTCCGCTACATTCAGCTCAATAAGCTTTGTTATGCCCTTTTCCTGCATTGTAACACCGTAAAGCATATCTGCCGCCTCCATTGTGCCGCGGCGGTGCGTTACGCAGATAAACTGCGTGGCAAAGCCCGATTTTTTCATATAATCGGCAAAGCGGTCAACGTTTATATCGTCAAGCGCGGTGTCCACCTCGTCAAGGAAGCAGAACGGCGGCGCGTTTACACGCATTATTGCAAAGTATATTGAAAGGGCTATAAGCGCCTTTTCGCCGCCCGAAAGTCCGTCAAGGCTCGGCACGTTTTTACCCGGCAGCTTAACGTTTATATCAATTCCGCTTTCAAGCACGTTTTCGGGGTCGGAAAGGGTAAGGCTTGCGCTGCCGCCGCCGAAAAGCTCGGTAAAGGTCTTGCGGAAGTTCTCGTTTATCCTGCCGAAGCCCTCGGTGAAAATATCCTGCATTTGGTGGGTAAGCTGGTTTATGAGCTTGTGCAGCTCGGCGCGGGTGGTCTCCACGTCGTTTATCTGCGCCGACATAAACTCGTACCGCTCGCTTACCTCCTTATATTCCTCAATCGCCGAAACATTAACACTGCCGAGCGAGCGTATTTTAGCCTTTATTTCGGCAAGGCTCTTTTTAGCCTCTGCGGGCTTATCGATTGCAACGCCTATTTTTTCAGCCTCGCTGCGGGTAAGCTGGTATTCATCGTAAAGCTGCTTTATAACGTCGTCATATTCGCGCAGCATCACCTCGCGCCGCTCTGTAAGGCGGGCTAACTCCCCGCCCGTTTTCTCGCGCAGCGCGGTTTTTTCGCGCTCGCCCGAGCGTAGCTCAACACCCGCCTTTTCGGTTTGGTCGCGTTTTTCAAGCATTTCGTTTATATTGTTTTCCGATTGCTTTATCTGCTCCCTTAAAGCCGCGGTAGCGCTTTCGGTATCCTGAATTTTCTGCTCTAACGCGCTGTTTGCCACATTCAGCTGCTCTGTTTCCGCAGAAATTGATTTAAGCCTTTGCGCCCTGCCGCTTACCGAGTCTTTAAGCGCCGCAACCGAATTATCCGCCGCCTCAATATCCTTTTGCACTTCTATTATATTAAGCTTTAGGGCGGTTATTTGCTCGGCTGACTCTTCGCGGTCGGCGTTAAGGTTATCCCTGCCGCCCGTCATATCGGTTACGCTTGCCTGAACCTCGTTTTTCTGCTTATCAAGCTCGGCAATAGCCCTTGCCGCCGCTGCGGCAGTCTCCTTTAGCTGCTTAAGCTTTTCATCATAGCTGCCCTTTTCGGCGGTCAGCTGCTTTATTGCGCCGTCGGCAGATGTTTTAAGGTCGCCTATTCGGCGCAGCTCGGCAAGCGCCCTTATTTTATCCTCATTGGCGGTGGTAATTTCCGCGCGCACCGCGGTTATATCGGCGTTTACCGCCGCGGCTGACTCCTCTGCCTCCCGCAGCTTTTCCTCAAGCTCCGCCGTTTTCTGCTTTAGGCTCTCGGCTTTTTCTTCAAGTGCCTTAATATCCGCCGCGCGGTTAATAAGCCCCGCGTTTTTGGTAAGCGAGCCGCCCGTAAGCGAGCCGCCGGGGTTTACAATCTGCCCGTCAAGAGATACAACCTTTATGCGGTAGCCGAATTTTTTTGCTATTGCCGCGGCGGAGTCAATATCCTCGGTCACAACAACGGCGCCGAGCAGATATTTAATTATTTCGCGGTATTTGTTATCGGTTTCCACAAGGTCGCTCGCAATGCCCACAAAGCCCGCCATATCTTCAAAGCCGTGCTCTTTAAATTCGCGCGACTTTATGGTGGCTACGGGTAAAAACGTAGCCCTGCCGCCCCCCGTAGATTTAAGGTAGCCTATAGCCCGCTTTGCGTCCGCCTCGGTTTCAACTATTATGTTCTGTATAGCGGCGGCAAGCGCGGTTTCCACCGCTACGCCGTACTGCTTTTCCACACTTATAAGCTTTGAAACAGGACCGCAAATGCCGCGCAAAGTGCCCGTTTCCGCCTGCTTTACAATCTCCTTTACAGAGTGGCTGAACCCCTCCATACTGTTTTCAAGGTCGCGCAGAATTTTCGCCCTGCGGCGCTTTTCCTCTGCGTCAAGCCGTTTTTCTTCAAGCTCCGCTTTAATTTTTTCGGCAGCCTCTTTTTTAGAGGTAAGGCGCAGCTCATAGCCCTTTACGGCGTTTTGGCGGCTTATAATTTCTTCCTCAATATTCTGTATCAGCTTCTGGGTCTCGTTAAATTCCTCTGTCAGTTTATCAAGCTGTTCCGTGTATTCCGCTATCTGCTGCCCCGCGTTTTCGCGGCGGGAAACAGTCTCCTCGGCGGCGCTTTCCGCCGTTACCATTTCCACGCGCTTATCGGCGCTTTCGGCAGTTAAGGCGTTCAGACGCTTAACCTCGTTTTCTATTTTGCGGGATATATTCTCGCTGCTTGTAAGCAGATCCGAAAGGTGCTTTTCAAGCTCTGCAAGTCTCTGCTCTGTCTCCGCCTTTTGCGCCTTTTTCTCGTCTGCCGCGGCTTGTCTTTTTTCAATTTCCTGCGCCGCAGCCGCATCCGAAATGCCCAGTTGCTCTGCCTCTGCCTGCAAGCGCTCAAAGGATTGACGGTTGTGCTCCATATCGTTTTTAATAACCGTTATCGCGCCGTCGTTTTTGAGAATTTCCTCATTCAGGCGCGAAATATTGAGCCGCTCCCCCTCAATATCCGAAGTAAGGCGGGCAAAATACGCCGTATTTTCTTCTGAGCGGCGGTCAAAGCTGCTCAATTCCTCGTCAATTTCTCTGTAAGCAAGCTGCGCCGCGGCAATTTTGCTTTCCTGCGCGCGCAAGACTTCCTTTGAATTATCAAGCGTGTGAATCCAAAGCCCTATTTCAAGCTCTTTTTTGCGGTCGGAAAGCTCCAAAAATTTCTGCGCCTTTGCGCTTTGCTCTTTAAGGGGACCAACGCGCGCCTCAAGCTCGTCCGAAATATCGTGTAGCCTTAAAAGGTTATCCTCTGCGGCGGTAAGCTTTCTTTCCGCGTCCGATTTTCTGTAGCGGTATTTTGAAATTCCCGCCGCCTCTTCGAAAATATCGCGGCGTTCGTCCGATTTTGAGCTGATTATATTATCAATTTTGCCCTGACCTATCATAGAGTAGCCGTCGCGCCCGAGTCCCGTGTCCATAAAAAGCTCGTGAATATCCTTAAGGCGCACCGAAACGCCGTTTATGGCGTATTCGCTCTCGTGCGAGCGATAGTAGCGGCGGGTAACGGCAACGGTATCGTTATCGAAATTAAGTGTTCTGTCGGAATTATCTATATTAAGCGTGACCTCGCAGTAGCCGTGCGGGCGGCGGGTCTCGGTGCCGCCGAAAATTACGTCCTCCATAGACTGCCCGCGCAGACTTTTGGTAGACTGCTCGCCGAGCACCCAGCGCACCGCATCGGATATATTACTCTTGCCGCTGCCGTTAGGGCCTACAACCGCGGTTATGCCCTTGCCGAATTTGAGTACCGTTTTATCGGCAAAGGATTTAAAGCCCTGTATCTGAATGGAGCTTAACAGCATTTTTGTCACACTTCTCTTTCTGTTCTGAAATTAAGTCCCGTAAGGGCTTTGTCCTCCCTCACGCGGCAGTTATAACCCTTTCCCGCAAGGAAAATAAGGTTTTTCCTTTTCTGCCCCGTCATTTTGGAAACGCACCCGGGGGCTACATAAATTATATAATTTCCTTTATCTTTAAGGCTTTTAAGCACACCCGTCAGCATTATCTGCGATTGGCAAAGCTCGCTAAACGCGGGGTGCCACGGGCCTGCTATATACGCCTTTTCCTCAATTGAGTGCAGCCCGAGCCTTATTACCCTCACACCGTTTTCTTCAAACATAGTGTAAAGCTCCGCCGCTAATTTGACTGCTTTATCGAGCGTTTGCGGCTTGTAAATATTATCGGCGTAAAGCGCGGCTAAATCGGTATCCTTTAATACTATGGTGGGGTAAATTCTTACCGTATCGGGGTGCAGGGCAATGAGTTTTTCGGCGGTATGAATTGCAGATGAATCACTGTCGCCGTAAAGCCCCGTCATCATTTGCAGCCCCAATTCAAAGCCGTGCCGCTTTATAAGGGCAGAGGCGTATTCAACATCTCTTACCGTGTGACCGCGGTTGTTCATTTTGAGCACGCGGTCGTTCATGCTCTGCGCGCCAAGCTCAATAGAGGTCACACCGTAGCCCTTTAAAATGCCCAGTATTTCATCGTCTATCGCGTCGGGGCGGGTGGAAATTCTGATTCCGCGTACCAACCCCTCGCGCACAAAAACCGCCGCTGCCTCTAAAAGGTCGGTCATATAGTTGCGGTTAATTGCGGTAAAGCTGCCGCCGAAAAAGGCAATTTCGGTGGTGGCGGGGTCATAATTTTTACTGCTTTGCGCCGCCGCTACCGCCGCGCCCACGTCGTCCGCACCCGGGCCCTTGCAGGCGCCCGTTATATAGCGCTGGTTGCAAAAGCTGCATTTATTGGGGCAGCCTATGTGCGGCACAAAAATTGATATATTAGAGTGCTTTCGGCTCATATTTCGGCACCCATAAGCCTAAGTGCCTCTTTTGCCGCCATTTGCTCGGCTTGCTTTTTGTTTTTGCCGATTCCTATGCCTATAACATTGGAATTAAGGCGCACCTCAACCTCAAAGCTTTTATCGTGGTCGGGGCCGCTGGTGCCCGTAAGAACATAATTAACGCTTTCTTCGGGGTTGCGCTGAATTATTTCTTGCAAGGCGGTTTTGTAGTCCTTGAAAACCTCGTCGTCGGTGTGCTTTAGCTCCCTTAAAACAAAGTTCATAACATGGCGCTTTGCGGGCTCCATTCCGCCGTCAAGATAAATTGCGGCAAGCACCGCCTCAAACGCGTCGGCTAAAATAGAGTCGCGCTCTCTTCCGCCGCCCTTATCCTCGCCCTTGCCGAGCATAAGGTATTTCCCGAGTTCAAGCTCTCTTGAAAAGGCGCAGAGCGATTTTTCGCACACAAGCGAAGCCCTTAATTTCGTAAGCTCGCCCTCGGGCAGGGAGCGGTAATGCCTGTAAATATAATCCGATACTATAATAGAAAGCACCGAATCCCCCAAAAATTCCAGCCTTTCGTTTGAAGAAAAGCCGCCGCGCACCTCGTTTGCGTATGAGGAATGGGTAAGCGCGTTTTTAAGCAAATCGATATTTTTAAATTTATAGCCTAATTTTTCTTCTAAGCCTTCCATTTTTGTTTTTCCTTCTTTTTTATTCTGAAAGCGAGGCGGAAATTTTACCCACCACGTCGGTCTCGGTAAATTTGACCGCCTGACCTATCGCGTTCTTTACAGCCTTTGCGTCCGAATTGCCGTGCGCCTTTATAACCGTGCCGCGAACGCCCATAAGCGGCGCGCCGCCCACCTCGGAGCTGTCCATCATGCTTTTAAGCGAGCCTAAATCGCCCTTTACGGTAAGCGCCGCAAGCTTGTTTTTAAGGCTTTTGTAAAACACCTGCTTTATAAGCCCGAAAAGGGTTGAAACAGTGCCTTCTATAAGTTTCAAAGCGATATTTCCCGTAAAGCCGTCGGTTATAACCGCGTCGCACACGCCCTTTGGCATTTCGCGCGATTCTATATTGCCCACAAAGTTTATGGGCGCCTCCTTCATAAGATTATACGCCGCCTTTTGCAGCTCGCCGCCCTTTGTATCCTCCGTGCCGATATTCAAAAGCCCTATTTTCGGGTTTTTCCTACCCTCCACGTTTTCCATATAAACGCTTGCCATTACCCCGAACTGGCAGAGCATTTCGGGGCGGCAATCGGCGTTTGCGCCCATATCCATAAGCATATATGTACCGCCGGGTGCGGGAATAAGCCCTGCAAGCGCGGGGCGCTTTATGCCCTTAATGCGCTTTACTATAAGCGTGCCGCCCACTACCACGGCGCCCGTTGAACCCGCGGAAACAAAGGCGTCGGCTCTGCCATCCGCCAACTCGTAAAACGCCTTTGCCATTGAGCTTTCCTTGTGGGCTTTCACAAGCGATGTGGGCTCGTCGTGCATTGAAATCACGTCGTCGGTATCAATTATTTTAAGATCGCCCGCAAATTCAAGACCCTCGCGGGCTATTATTTCCCTTATGGTTTTTTCATTGCCCGTAAGGGTAATATCCACCGAATATTCCCGTGCGGCAAGCGCCGCGCCCTTTATTATTTCAAGCGGCGCGTTATCGCCGCCGAAAGCGTCAACTGCAATACGCATTTTCACATTTCCTCCGTTTTTATATTCTCCGCAAGTATCCCGAGCGCCCGCGCAGCCAAAGCCGCGTAGCGTTCGCGCTTGTCCCTTATATGGGTTTCAAGCGGCGGAATTATTCCGAAATTCGCCCCCATGGGCTGAAAATTATCCGTCAGCGGGTTTGTAATATATGAAAGCAGCGCGCCCGTCATAGTGGTTTCGGGTAAAACAAGGGGCTTTTCGCCTGTCATTTCAGCCGCCGCGTTTATTCCCGCAATTATGCCGCTTGCCGCCGATTCCATATATCCCTCAACGCCCGAAAGCTGCCCCGCAATAAAAATATTTTTATCCGTTTTAAGTGATAAATTGCGGTTTAATAACTTCGGCGAATTTATAAATGTGTTGCGGTGCATAACCCCGTAACGCATAAATTCGGCGTTTTCAAGCCCCGGTATCATTGAAAATACCCTTTTCTGCTCTGAAAATTTAAGGTTGGTCTGAAAGCCGACTATATTGAAAAGGGTAGCCGCCGCATTTTCCCGCCGCAGCTGAACCGCCGCCCACGGGCGGTGCCCCGTTCTCGGGTCACGAAGACCCACGGGCTTTAACGGTCCGAATCTTATTGAGTCCTCGCCCCGCTTTGCCAGCACCTCTACGGGCATACAGCCCTCGTACACATTGGGCGCTTTATCAAAGCCGTGCAGTGGGGCGGATTCCGCGTTTATCAGCTCGCGGTAAAAGGCGGTGTATTCCTCTTTGTTCATGGGGCAGTTTATATAATCGTCGCCGCCCTTATCATAGCGCGAGGCAAAAAACGCCTTGCTCATATCCACGCTTTCCGCCGTTACAATAGGCGCGGCGGCGTCGTAAAAGCTTAAATTGCCGCCCTCGCAAAGCTTTGAAAGCTCCGCCGCCAGTGCGTCATCTGTCAAGGGTCCTGTCGCTATTACCGTAACGCCGCCTTGCGGTATTTCGGTAACAAGCCTTTCGGTCACGGTGATATTCGGGTGGTTTTTAATTTTCTCGGTTATAAGCCTTGAAAAAATATCGCGGTCAACCGCAAGCGCGCCGCCTGCCGCCACTGCCGATTTATCCGCCGCCGCAAGGCAAACAGAGCCGAGCCTGCGCATTTCTTCCTTTAAAAGCCCCGCGGCAGAGTCTACCCGAGATGCTTTCAGCGAATTTGAGCAGACAAGCTCTGCCAAATAATCGCTTTTGTGCGCCGCGGTCTTTTTGGCGGGCTTCATTTCAATCAGCTCTACCTCTATGCCGCGGTTTGCCGCGGCATAAGCTGCCTCGCAGCCCGCAAGACCGCCGCCTATTACAGTCAGTTTATTCATCCGTTTTTTTATCCGCTTTCTTCTGCCTTGTGGGGCATTCCGAATTCATACAGTATTTTCTGCCGCGAACGCCGCTTATAATAAAGCTGCCGCACTCGGGGCATTTTTCGCCCGTGGGTATGCCGGGGGCTGCGAAATCGCAATCGGGGTAATTTGAGCAGCCGTAAAATTTCTTGCCCTTTTTAGAGGTTTTTTTAACAAGCTTGCCGCCGCATTTCGGGCAGGGTTGCTTTACCTCGTCCTCGGGCATGGGCTTTGTGTTTTTGCACTCGGGGTAGCCGGGGCATGCAAGGAACTTGCCGAACCTGCCCGATTTTACCACCATTTTTCTGCCGCATTTATCGCATATTACGTCGGTTTCCTCATCGGGCACCTTTACGCGCTTGCCCTCAAGTGAGTCCTCGGCTTTTTTATAAAGCTTATCAAAATCCTTATAAAAATCCTTTATCGTATCAACCCAGCCGCGCTTGCCCGCGCCTATTTCGTCAAGCTGCTTTTCAAGCCCCGCGGTAAACTTAACGTCCACTATCTTATCGAAATACTCCACCAT
The DNA here is from genome assembly GCA_905193585.1 of uncultured Oscillospiraceae bacterium. Classification (GTDB taxonomy): domain Bacteria; phylum Bacillota; class Clostridia; order Oscillospirales; family Acutalibacteraceae; genus UBA737. The sequence continues at coordinate 6,202 of CAJJPG010000010.1, read as the reverse complement.
AAGGTCGGAGACTACCATGCCGAGATTGGTAGGCTTTAAGCTCTTTTTCTCGCGCTCAATATAGTCGCGCCCCAATATATTTGAAATTATCGGCGCATAGGTGGAAGGTCTGCCTATTCCGTTTTCATCGAGCGCCTTAATAAGGGTCGGCTCGGTGTATCTTGCGGGGGGCTGCGTGAAGTGCTGGTTGGGGGTCAGTTCCTTTAATTTCAGCTTATCGCCCGTTTTCATTTCGGGCAGTGCGCCGCCCTCGGCGCTGTCATCATCCTTGCCCTCTTCGTAAAGCACGGTAAAGCCGTCAAACTTTATAGAATACCCGCTTGCCTTGAATAAATAATCGCCCGCGGTAATATCGGCGTTTACGGTGTTCTGCACGCAAACCTCCATTAACGATGCTATAAACCGCTCCCAGATAAGTTTATAAAGTTTATACTGCTCGGCGGTAAGCGCGTCCTTTACAGACTCGGGCGTAAAGCTGACCGACGTGGGGCGTATAGCCTCGTGCGCGTCCTGCGCGCCGCTCTTTGTTTTGAAATAGCGTGGCTTTTCGGGCAGATATTCCTTGCCGTAGCGCCCTGTAATATACTTATAAGCCGCCGCGCGCGCCTCTTCGGAAATACGCAGCGAATCGGTACGCATATAGGTTATAAGACCCGTTGTGCCCGCTCCCGGAACGTCAACGCCCTCGTACAGCTGCTGCGCAATGCGCATTGTGCGCTGACCCGTAAAGCCTAATTTGCGCGAAGCCTCTTGCTGAAGTGTAGAGGTTATAAAAGGGGGAGCCGGCTGCTTTTTGCGCGTGCCCTTTTTAAGTGCCGAAACAATATATTCCGCACCGCCGAGCGCCGATACTATTTTGTCGGCCTCCTCCGCATTCGGAATTACGTCTATTTTCTTACCGTCGGCAAAGCCGTAGAGGGCTGCCTTAAAGCTTTTGGTGCCGGCAAGCAGCTTTGCGTCTACGCTCCAGTATTCCTCGGAATTAAACTTTTCAATTTCCCTTTCGCGCTCTACAATAAGCCTTAAAGCCACCGTTTGCACACGGCCTGCGGAAAGCCCGCTCTTGACCTTTTTCCATAAAAACGGGCTTAGCTTATAGCCCACAATTCTGTCGAGCACGCGCCTTGCCTGCTGCGCGTCAACAAGGTTCAAATCTATTTTATGCGGCGCGGCAATGCCTGCCTTTACGCCGCTTTCGGTAATTTCGTTAAAGGCTACGCGGTTAGGCTCGTTTAAATCGAGCGCCAGCAAATATGCCAAATGCCACGATATTGCCTCTCCCTCTCTATCAGGGTCGGTTGCGAGCAGCACGCCGTCGCTGTTTGCCGCCGCCGTTTTAAGCTGCTTTATTAAGTCCTTCTTGTCCGACATATTTATATACTGCGGCTTAAAATCGTGCTCGGTATCAACGCCCAACTTTGATTTCGGCAAATCGCGCACATGACCCATTGAAGCCATTACCTCATAGCCGCCGCCTAAATATTTTTTTATGCTTTTCACCTTGGTGGGTGACTCAACTATTATAAGCTTAGACATTTCCTTCCTCCGTTTTCAGTTGTTGATAAGCTCGTACCTGCCGCCGGGCAGCGAGCGTATAAGCCCCTCTATTTCAAGCTCGGTAAGCGCCGATAAAATATCGCTCGGCTCTAAAGAAGTATTTATCTCATCGGGATAAAATATAGGCTTATTCAATTGATTATATACTATTTTCGCCTCATTTGAAAGAGTTTCAATTAATAATTTTTTGTGAACTTCCGTTTTTTCGGGTTTCGCAGCGCGTTCTTCCACGGGTTTTGCCCGCTTTTTAATTGCTTTCTCAATATCAATTTTATCGGGGTACCGCGGCAGATATTCATTCAAAATATCGCTTATATCAAGCAGCGGTCGGGCGCCGTCGCGGAGCAAGGCGTTTGAGCCCGCGTAATTTTCATCCGCAGGCGAGCCGGGTATTACAAAAATTTCCTTGCCTTGGTTCAGCGCGTGGTTAGCCGTGTTAAGTGCGCCGCTGCGCATGCCCGCCTCGGTTATAATAACCGCGTCGGCTAAAGCCGACATAAGCCTGTTTCTCACAGGGAAAGTGTATTTAGAAGCACCCTCAAAGGGCGGGTATTCGCTTACAAGGCAGCCGTTTTCAGCCACGGCGTGCCTGAGCGCGGCATTTTCGGGCAGGTAGTCCGATTCTATTCCGCAGCCCATAACAAGCACGGTTTTGCCCTCAGCCTTTAAAGCCCCGCTGTGAGCATAAAAATCACTACCGCGCGCTCCGCCGCTTACCACCGTCATTCCGGCAGAGGCTAAACGGTAACCTAATGAATATGCCGCTTTCTGCCCGAATTCGCTTGATTTTCGCGGTCCCACAATGCAAACCGCGGGCGTTTCGTCCACATTCGGTAGCTTGCCCTTTAAATAAAGCAAAACGGGCGGCGCGGCTATTACCCTTAGTTTTTCGGGGTATTTATTATCCCCGTATGCAAGCAGGGTTATCCCGTGGTGGCGACACTCCTTTTCTATCGCCTTTGCTTCGCCCAATTTCGTATTGTGCAGCATTTCAAGGTCTTTCGGCGTGAAAACACCGCTTTGCCTGCGCTCGGTATCGTTCATTTTGTAAATTTGCTCGGCGCTGCCTATATTATCGAGCGCCCGCGCCCCGCGCGGATTTCCCGCACCGAGGGCTGTTTGCAGCCAGATAAGGTATTCAATCATTTCATCATTTCCCAAACGGCTATTGCCGCCGCAGCCGCCGCGTTAAGCGATTCGGCTCTGCCGCGCATAGGTACGGTGATTTTTTTATGCGCCGCCGCCTTTGTTTCTTCGGTAAGCCCGTTTGCCTCGTTGCCTATCATTACGGCGCAGCCGGGCAAAAATTTTACATTTGAAATGCTTTCAGCCGACGAAGACGGCACGCAGGCGTAAAATTTCAGCCTGCAGTTTTTCATTTCCGCCGCAAAATCGCCGAAAACAAAAATCGGCATACGCAAAAGCGTTCCCATTGAGGCGCGCATAGCTTTAGGTGAATAGGGGTCGCAGCTGCCAGAGGACAGTATAAGCCCGTCCGCCCCCAGCGCCTCAGCCGTGCGGGATATTGCGCCTAAATTCGCGGGGTCGTTTATATTTTCCAAAGCGACGTATTTACCGTTCTTTTTAATATTTATGTTCTCGGTTCTCGGTATTTTGCAAAGCGCTATTATTCCCTGCGGGTTTTCGGTATCGCCTATCTTCTTAAAAAGCGCGTCGGGAACGGCTATGCAGTCATCGGCATTTTTTGCAAATGCCGCAATTTTTTCGGCGTGCCTTTCCGCCGCCGAAAATGAGACGATCAACTTATCAAACCTGATTCCGTTATCGCACGCGTCCGTACACAGCCGCAGCCCCTCCAGCACGAAAAGACCGTTTTCGCGCCTTGCGGCAGCGCTTTTCTGGAGCGAGGAAACAAGCTTGATAAGTGGATTTTCTCTGCTTGTAACTTTTTTAAAGCCATCCAATCGGCACCGCACCCTTTCATAATATTAAAAATTCGCCCAGAGAGCAAACCCCGGGCGAAAAAAATTACTTTTCGAGAGCCTTAACGGCAGCCTTTACCAAGGTGGTAAAGCCCGCGGCGTCATTAACCGCAAGGTCGGCAAGCATTTTACGGTTTATGGTTATTCCCGCCTTATTAAGGCCGTTCATAAACTGGGAATAGTTTATACCGTTAAGCTTGCAGGCGGCGGAAATGCGGGTTATCCACAATCTGCGGAAATCGCGCTTTTTCTGCCTGCGACCAATGTACGCATAGTTGCCGGATTTCATTACGGCTTCTTTAGCGGTTTTAAAAAGCTTTGACTTAGCGCCGAAATAACCCTTAGCCAGCTTTAAAGTCTTTTTTCTTCTTTTGCGTGTTGCTAACGCACCCTTAACACGTGCCATATCTTCTAACCTCCGATTTCAGTCGTACCTTATTTATAAGGAATCATTTTCTTGATCTTCGCTACGTTGGTTACGTCAGCCGTAACAACCTTGCGGAGATTTCTCTTGCGCTTTGTGGTCTTCTTGTTGAGAATGTGCGACTTGAAAGCATGAGCACGTTTAACCTTGCCGGTTTTGGTGAGCTTAAAGCGCTTTTTCGCGCCGCTGTGTGTTTTGATCTTAGGCATTGTAAGTCCTCCCTGATATAATTCAACTGCAATTATTTACCCGATTTCGGAGCCAAAAACATTAGCATATTTCTGCCTTCCATTTTAGCAGCCTTTTCAACCGAGCCGTGGTCTGCGCAATATTCCGCGAAGCGGCGCATTGTTTCAAGCCCTATTTCCGGGTGACCCAATTCTCTGCCTCTGAAACGGATAGAAACCTTTACCTTGTTGCCCTCGTCAAGAAAACGCATTGCGTGTTTTCCCTTGGTCTCGAAATCGTGAACGTCAATGCTAAGGCCTAACCTTATTTCCTTAACCTCAACCGTTTTCTGATTTTTTTTGGCTTCCTTTTCGCGCTTTGCCTGCTCAAAACGGTATTTACCGTAATCCATTATCTTACATACCGGCGGGGCGGCGTTCGGCGAAATGCAAACCAGATCGAGATCGGCGGCATACGCCGCTTCCAAAGCCTTGGCAACCGGCAATATTCCCAACTGTGAACCGTCTGAGCCGATCGTACGGACTTCCTTAAATCTGATGTTTTCATTTACGGAAAGCTCTTTGCTGCTGATGTTAATGCACCTCCAAAATTCGCGTTGCTGCAATTCAAAAAGCGCGGACGAATTTTCGCCCGCGCATAAAAATACCAAACAAATAAGTTTGAACTTTTATTGACCCTATCGCTTCTCGCTCGGGGTGAGGACGAATAAACGTACTGCTTCATTGTTATTCCATTATAACACAAAGTTTTATTTTGTCAAGTACTTTTTAAGTTCTTCCGTTTTATCGGTTTTCTCCCACGAAACGCCTAAGTCCTCCCTGCCCATATGACCGTATGCCGAAAGGCTGCCGTATATAGGCTTTTTAAGATCAAGCTTATCTATTATAGCAGAGGGGCGCAAATCAAACACCTTTTTAACCGCCTCGGCTATATTATCATCGGGGTATATGCCCGTGCCGAAGGTATCCACCATTACCGAAACCGGGTGCGCCACGCCTATGGCGTAAGCTAACTGCACCTCGCATTTTTTCGCAATGCCCGCGGCTACAATATTCTTCGCAACATATCTTGCGGCGTAGGCTGCGCTTCTGTCAACCTTTGTGGGATCCTTGCCCGAAAACGCGCCGCCGCCGTGGCGTGCAAAGCCGCCGTAGGTATCAACTATAATTTTTCTGCCGGTAAGCCCTGTGTCGCCCTGCGGTCCGCCCACAACAAAGCGGCCTGTGGGGTTAATATATATTTTTGTGTTTTCGTCAAGCAGCTCTGCCGGCACGGTGGTCTTTATAACCTTTTCGAGTATATCCGCCCTTAACTTTGATAAATCAATATCGGCGCTGTGCTGAGATGACACCACAACCGCCTCTATGCGCGCAGGTCTTCCGTCGTCATACTCAACCGTAACCTGGGTCTTACCGTCGGGGCGCAGGTAGCTGAGCTCACCGCTCTTGCGAACGTCGGTCAGCCGTTTCGCCATTTTGTGCGCTAAGGAAATAGGCAGCGGCATAAGCTCGGGCGTATCGTCGCAGGCGTAGCCGAACATCATACCCTGGTCGCCCGCGCCGCGCAGGTTGTATTCGTCCTCCTCGCCGTCCTTGTATTCAAGCGAATTATCAACGCCCAGCGCTATATCGGGCGACTGCTTGTCTATCGCCGTCATAACCGCGCAGGTGTTGCCGTCAAAGCCGGCGGAGGGGCTGTCGTACCCTATTCTGCAAACCACATCGCGCGCTATCTGCGGAATGTCAACATAGCAGCTTGTTGTTATTTCTCCCATTACGGTCACGCTGCCTGTGGTGCAGAAGGTCTCGCAGGCAACGCGTGCGTCGGGGTCGTTCTTTAAAATTTCATCAAGTATCGCGTCGGATATACCGTCGCACACCTTATCGGGGTGTCCCTCTGTTACCGATTCGGATGTAAAAAGCATTTTCGCCATTTTAAATTCCTCTTTTTTCAAAAAATTAAAACCGCCTCGGACGAGACGGTATAAAAAGCCTCATCTTTCGGATAATCCGCCGGAATTGGCACCTTGATTTGAAAATCAGGTTGCCGGGCATCACAGGGCCGGTCCCCTCCGCCTCTCTTGATAAAG